>JANPLD010000094.1:0-1593 GCA_031426355.1 Alphaproteobacteria bacterium
TGCTCCGAAATCAGATTGGGTTCGGCATACCAGGCCCCGTGAACGACGATCGCCCGCGCCTCGGCATTGCTGTTGTCAGGCTCGAGCCCCGTGAGCCGCATGGATGAACCGTTCGCGCCCCAATAATAATCGGCAGTGCGATAGGCGCCGCGCGATGTTGCGAGCGACCCCGGGCGGTTGGAAAAATTCTTGAGCCAGCCGTCATGCTGCGGGTCCGAACCGCGCCCGTGGGTGACCGGGAACAACTGCACCGCGCCGCGCACCATGTCGACCAGCGCAAAGCGCGGCGCACGTGACGGCTGGCCGAAATCGACAATGCCGACGCGGTCCTGAAAAGCGATGTTGGGGCCATGCAGCGCCAGTTGCTGCCGGGCGACGGTCAGCGGATCAAAGGCAGCTGCGCGCGGCTTGAAGGGATCGAATATTTCGGCACGCAGCGGAAACGCGCCGACCGCTCCTAGCGCAAGCGTTCCCCCCAATACCGATCGTCGTGCGATCTGTTTTCCGTCGACCATGGTGCCAGAAAGCCCCAATTCCGGGCAAAGCTCAACCGCAAGCAGCGCGCGCACGGGTCAGCCGTTCGATTTCCGCCATGAACCGAGCCGCGCGCGCCGGCGTCAGATTTTCACCCGCACGGTCAGGCGGCCATTTATCGGCGCTCCGGTCGAAAAATTATGATCATTATGCGCGAAGGGGAAATAGCCTGTATCGAGCAGATTCTCGACATTCAGCTGAACATCGACCCGATCATTAATCGTCGCGAAAATGGCGGCATCGACGCGGGTGTAGGCCGGGATCACCGCCGCATTGCTGATCGTGGCAAAGCTTTTCGACTGGTGGAAGGCCCCCAGCCCGAAGCTCAGCCAGTCATTGACCGCGACCCTGTTCCACAGGCTCAGCTGATGGCGTGGCGCCTGCGCAACCCGGCGGCCCGCGGGGGCGGCGGCGGTGGTCGCAGTAATTTCGGCGTCGACATAGCTATAGCCCGCCGCGACTTGCCAAATTGGCGTAACCTTGCCGGTCGCGCTCAATTCAAACCCGCGGCTACGCTGTTCGCCGGTCAGCACCACGCTACCCGCAACCGGCCCCGCAGCGCGCGTGTTGCTGCGGTCAAGCTGATACAGGGCCGCTGCGAGCGACAAACCGCCGGGCAAATCCCATTTCGCGCCCAGCTCGTAATTGTCAAAAATCTCGGGCTTCAGCGCGGCGCTAGTCAGATCGAGATTGACGAACTGGTCACCCGATTGCGGCAAAAAGCTTTTTGCATAGCTGACATACAGCGACGCATTCGGGACCGGCTTGAACACCAGCCCGACGCGCGGCGACCATAGATCATCGGTGCGCGCAAAGGCCGCGCCGCTGAACAGGTTGACCGCCGTCAGGTCAAACCGGTCGTAACGCAGCCCGGCGATCACTTCGACACGCTCTCCGATGCTGATCTGGTCCTGGATGTAGAAAGACAATTGCGACAAGTCGCTGGTCACGGCGCGGTTGCTGTTGCCGGTCGGTCCAGCGACAAAGCGCGGCACCGGGATTACCGGGTTCGCGGCCAGAGTCACAGTGAGTCGCGGGTTGGCCGACGCCGGCCGGGTG
>JANPLD010000095.1:0-19795 GCA_031426355.1 Alphaproteobacteria bacterium
ATGATTTATATTATCTAATATTGCTTCAATCGAATAAATACCTCTACTGTCAGAGTCTTTTTGCTTCTCCACCAATTTCTCAATCACGGGAAGCATTTTTACAGTATAATCAGCAGTAGCAAAAAGCGGTATTGCGGAAATTGAAAATTCTGACAGCGGGCTTTTTTTATTAGCATTATAAGCATCCATAAATTCATTGAATTTATCTGGCTGAAAATCCCATTTGCCACAAGTTTTAAATCCAAGGGAGATAGTTCTTATCAACACAGAAACATCCCTAACCCTGGATCCAATACACATCTCATCAAAATCTATTATACAACTATTTCCATCTTTAAGAAGTGGAACATTCCCCCCGCTAGGATCGCCATGTAAAACATAATCCTTCATGTAATGTAAATCTGGCAAATTTATATATAAAGTATTTATTGCATCCTTTAGTTTTTTTAGTTTTTTTGAACCATAACTATCTAAAAAAAACTCTGAATTTTGTAAAGTTTGTATAATTGAAAGCCTACTACACATAAGTTCAAACACATTTACTTTTTTCAATGATTTTAAGTCGGTTTGTTTAGTACCTTCTTGAATTGTATTATGAAATATACCTAAAGTCTTTCCCAGTGAGGCAGGTGAAGGCATTTCGCCATTATCATTAATAGGAAGTTTTTCCATCAAAAAAAACATTCTATTATTAATATAGTCAGGAAACCCACCTTCCGATATTTTACCGGTTATTTTCCCTTGCTGGTTCTTATATAGTTTTGGTAATATAAGTTGATCGCTCGCAATCTGGTTTATTAAATCATATATAGTTTCAATTCTTCTTTCTTTTTTTTCCAATTGTCCTTCATTTGATTCCAAGGTTGAGAAAGTTTTAATTTTCAAAACATATTCTTTTTTGCCTGAGAAAATATCAAAACAAAAAGATGTTTCACCTGCAGGAATCCCATTTACTGCAATTTGCTCTTTTTCAAAAATCTCTGGAAAATTATTTCTTAAAAGTTCAGGTATAGCTATACTTTGTAAATTATCTCTATCTTTACTTGGTATTAGCATAAGCTTTATCTTCTCACTATTTACAAAACAAAGATGAGGATTTAATTTGGTTGCGGGGGCTGGATTTGAACCAACGACCTTCAGGTTATGAGCCTGACGAGCTACCGGGCTGCTCTACCCCGCGATAAAAGGAATGTGCGTTTGCACATGGGGCTTCTATCGGGGTTTGGATGGAATGTCAATGCTATAAAAATCTCACCTGTAAAATCATATTTTGTCTTCAATCACCTCCAAAAATGCCTTCTTTACGGAGATGGTACGGAGACAGAACCATGGTTTCTAAAATTACAGACAGATTTATCAATGATCTAAAAACACCTTTGCGGAGCAGTAAAATTTATTATGACAGCACAATAAAAGGCTTAGGAATATGTATTACAAAAACAGGCGTTAGATCATTCATCCTTAATTATAGGATAAATGGCCGGGAACGCCGTATAGTAATAGGTTCATATCCCACATGGAGTACAGCTAAGGCAAAAGATAGAGCTAATAAATTAAGACTGGATATAGATAACGGTAACGATCCTTTAGAACAAAGGGACACATTAAGAAATGCTTGGATAGTCAAAGACCTTTTCAAGGAATATGAATCAAAGCATATCATAAACTTAGCCCCAAGAGCGCAAAAAGACGTTCTATCAATGTGGCGGGTCTATATCATCCCTGCCCTAGCCTCAAAAAAGCTAAAGGATATAACAGCAAAAGACATTGACGATCTGCATCAGAAAATAAGCTTGAATAAGCCAGTAAGAGCTAACAGGGTTCTGGAAGTTCTAAGGCATGCCCTGAATCTAGCCATGCGTTGGGGAGAAATAGACAAGAACCCCGCCAACGGTTTTAAAAGAAATGCGGAGCAACCTAAAGATACTTACCTAAGTTCGGAACAGATAATTAGCTTGTTCAGTCAATTAAACAGAATGAAAAACCAAAATACCGCAAATTTATTCCGCTTACTGATATTCACAGGTTCCCGACTAGGAGAAACCATAAAAGCCGACTGGTCACAATTCGATCTGGAAAATGGAATCTGGATATATTAATGACCCGGCAGAAAAAGTTCAATCCAGTAAATTCCTTAATGATTTTAATGGCTGGCTTGAATACAGAGGAGAGCAAAAGGTAAAACCTAGGGAATTTTCTTCTATTGTTTCACGCAAGTTTAAATCTACTAGAACTAGTGAGGGGGTATTTTACATGGTTTTGAGGCTAAAGACCGCATCTCTTTTACCAAAGGTGTAGGATATGTAGTATATTTTATATTGTTGGTTAAATTTTAACTTATGGCAGTGGAATGGTGGATATGGTATAATAAAACAATGGAAAAACCATACACATCTTACACCACTGCCAAGTTAAATATATGAAACAAACCGTATTAAATCCTGATTACTCTCTTATAGAAAAACGCCCGACATGGGGGTATGTTAGCACTCCCGAGCTTGCTAAAATACTTAGCGTAAGTCTTCAGAGTATCAATAATTTTTTATTGAGGGGAAAAATTTGCGCCCCCGAGCCTAACCCACGCTTCAAAGGCAATCGCAACTGGTGGAACATAGCAAGGCTTCGTTCACAGCTAGAGTCCCGCCCAGAGGAAGAAATCCATTGGGAATGGATCAGGCAGAATCTACCGGCTGAAGCTAACGAGTTCAAGAGCATCGCCCAGGCTCAATTCCTTGTAAAGCATTGCTATAAAATCCTTGGAGTTGAAAGGCCATAGTCTTTAATCTTGCCTTTCCAACATTTTTCTATAATTTCAAGAAGCTAGATAATATCTGGCAGGGCGTAAGAACCCTTGATCGAAAGCGGTTGCAATAGCAAACGCCGTATAAGTTTTGCTGTCTTCCCTCGACTTTATGGTCGGGGAGACAGTAGCGCATGTTCAATGGTTAACAGCCTAAAGGCTGCTGTGACCTTTCTTTCGACAGGTTTTCTTAACTCCCCGACTACCAGAACCTCAATTTGGGGATGGTAGTCTTTATTTAATAACAAATAATAAAAGGGAATGTATGAAAAGCTTAATAACCGTTTTTATTCTTCTAATTTCTTTATCAAGCTGTAATCGAGCGCCAACCGCAGAAGAATGGGCTAAAACCGATTACGGAAGCTATCCGAAGAATTACGAAAAAATTATTAAAGATTATTTTGCTGGAATATTAAAAGATCCTGGCTCTCCAACCTTTGCTTTTACAAAGCCTCCTACTCAATCTTACGATGGTTATTTAAATAAGGAAAATAGATTTGGCTATGTAGTATGTGGTACAGTAAATGCAAAGAATAGTTATGGAGGATATACAGGGCCAGAACCCTTTTATATCTTTTTAAGAAATGATCGAATAATATATCACGATTCCATTTCTAATTATTTGTTAGGGCGCGCTGGTAGTCCAGAGACAGGACATATAATTATCAATCAAAAATGCTTTGGAAGTTAAATTTATCAATTCGGCAACAAGGTTAATTAATAAAAACTTTCTAAAGTCTATGTTTTTAGCCTTGTTAATGCCATTAAGCCATCAATAAATTTTAATAGAGTCTCTACCAAAAATAGAATATTTTTTCACTGGATAACTATAAGTTACTTGAAAGGCCAAGATTCAAAGCTATAATTTAAAAAAAACTGAACCCTCCTATGGTAAATCTTAATCAATGGCTAAAGGATCTTAAAATTAGCAATCCCCAAATAGAAAGCTTCATAGAAATAGTTGAATCTTACATTTCTGAAGAAGGTTTTAATTCTGATGGATACGAAAAAATCTTAGATTCAGAACTCCAATCTTTACAAAAGTCTTTTGAGAAACAATTAACAGATTCAATTTTTCAATGATTAAGTTAAAAAAGATAACGATTGAGAACTTTAGAGGTATAAAAAACCCTATAGAACTGGATTTTAGTCAAAAAAAATCAATAGTTATATACGGAAGAAATGGAACGGGCAAAAGTTCTATTGTAGATGCTTGGGAATGGATAAATAACAATTATAAAATCGGTCATTTAAATAGAGAGGGTGTTTTTCAGAAGGATTACCCTAATAAATCCTGTAATGGAAATAATAGTTATATTGATATACAGTACCAACATTCTACAGCCGCATCACTTCGAATTACACATAATAAAACAAAACCTAGCACTCCAAAAGTAGAAGGTGATCCAATACTTAAGAATTATTCACCTTATCCAAATTATCTTAGGTATTCAGAGTTACAAGATTTTGTATATAAAACCAAAACTGACAAATATAAATACATAGCTAAGTTCTTTGGGTTAGAAATTTTTTTAGATAATCAGTCAGAGTTACAGACTTATATAAATAAATTACTAATTAAAATTGGCCAAGAGCAAGCAGTTTTTAATAGTATTGCGACAGAAATTAATAATCTTACAAGTAAAGAAAACGTAAACGAAATCGAAATAGTAAACTTTATTAATGTTATTGCCCTAAAATATAACATTCCTAAAATTTCTAAATTCATTGAATGCAATAAAGTATTACAAGAACTTATAAAACTCTTTGATAATAATCCAAAAGTTAAAGAATTGAATGAGTGGAGAGAATTTAAACTGAAGCTAAATCAATTTTATCCTACGGTAAAATTAAAAAATGAAACAGAAGAATTAGAAGTATCTTTTAAAGAACTTAAACAAGATGAAGCAACCGTTACTAAGTTAATTCTTTCTAATTTATATAAAATCGGCCAAGATATTATTCCTAAACTTGAGAATCAATCCATATGCCCCTTATGTGATACTAAATTTCTTGGGGATTTAGAAAAGCATGTTCAGGTAAAACATAGACAACTAGAAGAACTAAATAAGAAAAAGACAGCATTCGATAAAAAACAAGCTGATTTATTTAAAAAATTTACAACATTATCAACAAAATTAACTGTTATCCAATCTGAAAAAGGCTCTTATGTGCTTTCTTCTATGAAAGAACTTTTTGATGACATTAAATTAATAAATAATGGAATAAGTGATAATATTGAACTTCTTACAAAACAGGTAATTGAAATATCATCCATAGAAATATCTACTCAGACTTTTATTTCCAAAATTGATATTCTTTTTGATGCTGAGAAAATTAATAAGAAAAAAATTGATGATATAATAATAAGCTTGGAAAGCGATGAATCTACAAAAGCCCTTATAAATGATTTAACAAACTTACAAAGTATAATCAAAGGTTTCATAAGATATCAAGTAAATAGTAAAAAATTAGAACATTTAAATTTAACTTCGAGTAATTTTAATGCCCTTTTGGTTTTGTTGAATAAGTTCATTAACGATAATATTAAAACTATATTTGAGGCAATATCTAAGGATGTAGCTGATTATTTCAATATTTTAGAAACAACAAATTCTCATCTTAAAAACCCAGAAATAAAACTGCTTGCTGGAAAAGATAAAGCTGTTGAATTAGAGATTGAATTCGCATTGGAAAAGGTTACTCCAGCATTTAAATACCTTAGTGAATCTCAGGTTAATAGCTTTGGTTTGGCAATCTTTTTAGCTGCCGTTAAACATTTTAATCATCAGTTTAAATTTATTATTTTGGACGATGTAATAAGTAGCTTTGATAGTTTTAAAAGACCAAGAGTTATTAATTTATTAAAGACAAAATTTCAGGATTTTCAAATTTTGCTACTTACACATGATGATATATTTTTTAAAGAAGTAATGAATCATTTGCCTGAGTGGAACAAAATTAAATTTACGGGTTGGGATTATACTACAGGCCCAAAACATAAGTTAGGCAAAAATTATCATGAAGAGATATTAAAGGATATAGAGGATGATGAGCCTCAATCTGCTGGTCATAAATTAGGGAAATATCTTGAATGGTTTTTAGGTGATATTAATGAAAACATACAAGGAAAAGTTCCTTTCAGAAGGGAAAATTCCTATAGTCTTAGTGAATTATTCCAAACAACTAAAAATCAATTAGAAAAAAAACTAAAGCTTTCTGGACAAAAAAAGCACAAATTAATTGAATTATTAGAAGAGTTAGAGAAATCCTCTAGCTTCCGTAACTTCTGCGATCATTACAAAAACGAATCCGCACCCTATACCGCCCCAGAAATAAAAGAGGTTTATGAAAAATGGCTTGCTATAGAGGCTTTAATTCATTGCAAGGATTGCAAAGGTTTTATTAAACTTAATACCGCTAATGATGAAGTACATTGCACTGGTAATCATATTAATATGAAAAATCCCATATATTATTCTTAGTTTGAAATAGTACCAAAAAAACAAAAAACCAACTCACTCCCCCACCCACCATAATCACTTTTACGGTTTGCGTTTCTATAAAAAGGTAGTACCCTTTTGCTTTATTAACGGAGATGGTACGGAGACAGGATATTTTGCAGAAAGTGTTGCGGCTTCAAAAGCCAAGCTAGATAGGGTTTCAGGTTAGTTTAGAAGGACATTTCCACTCAGGTTATGAGCCTGACGAGCTACCGGGCTGCTCTACCCCGCGATAAAGGAACTTTGAATCCGAGAGTTAATAGCAGTAATTTAGATACTGTCAATCATATTGAATTTAAAATTTAATCTACTGATTTCGGCATTGTTAAGGCAAGTATAGATGCGCATCATCTTAACCTCGTCATTCTGCGAATTGCTTTAGAAATTGCGCAGAATCTCGGAGTTTTAATCTCACGGGATGCTGTGCATTTCCACAGGATGACATAAATCTATACCTACCTAACAATGCCATGATTTCAAGTATTTGCATTTTCAGTTTAAACAATATAGAAATCTCATCCTGATAATTAAATTATAGAAGATGTTCAAAAAAATACTTATAGCAAACCGCGGAGAGATCGCCCGCCGTATAATTAGAACCTGCAAGAAAATGGGCATTAAAACAGTTGCCGTTTATTCTGAGGCAGATGTTAATTCACTCCACGTTTCTGAAGCAGATGAAGCGGTGTTTATCGGCCCCTCACCTTCCGCGCAAAGTTATTTAAATATTGATAATATCGTTGATGCCTGCCTGCAAACAGGCGCTCAGGCAGTTCACCCAGGTTATGGCTTTCTTTCTGAACGTGCTGAATTTGCGGAAAGGCTTGCTAAAGCAGGTATAAAATTCATTGGGCCATCACCTAAAGCTATTGCCTATATGGGCGATAAGATCGAAGCCAAGAAACACGCTGAAGCTGCTGGCGTAAGTGTTGTTCCGGGTTTTAAAGGCCAAATAAAAGATGAAGCGGAAGCTGCAGACATCGCAGAAAAAATTGGTTTCCCGGTAATGATGAAAGCCGCAGCTGGCGGCGGCGGTAAAGGTATGCGTATCGTTCATAAAAAAGAAGATGCAGCGCAGGCATTTAAAACCACCACAAATGAAGCGCGCCGCTCTTTCGGTGATGAAAGGATATTCATTGAAAAATTTATTGAGAACCCGCGCCATATTGAGATCCAGATTTTTGGTGATGAACATGGTAACGTAGTTTGCCTTGGTGAACGTGAATGTTCCATCCAGCGCCATAACCAGAAAGTTATTGAAGAAGCCCCTTCTCCGGTCATGGATGATAAAACCCGCGCAGAAATGTTCCGCCAGTCAACTGCCCTTGCAAAACTCGTTGGTTATGCCAATGCAGGAACGGTCGAATATATAATGGACCAGAACAAGAATTTTTACTTCCTAGAAATTAATACGCGCTTACAGGTTGAGCATCCTGTAACTGAATATGTTACCGGCTTAGACTTGGTTGAACTTATGATAAAAGTTGCAGCAGGAGAAAAATTACCATTCAAGCAATCTGAAGTAAAAATGAAAGGGTGGGCAATTGAAAGCCGTATTTACGCGGAAGACCCAACCCGCGGATTTTTACCTTCAACAGGCCGTATCACCGAATATAAAGAACCTGAAATAAGTGATGATGTACGCGTTGACAGCGGCGTTTATGCAGGCGGTGAAGTTTCGATGTTCTATGATGCAATGGTTGCAAAACTTATCACTTACGGCAAAACGCGTTTAGAAGCGATCGAAAAACAGCAATCAGCTCTCAGCCAGTATTATATCGCTGGAATATCCCAGAATATTGACTTCCTCGAAGCAATAATGGAACATCCAAGATTCCGCGAAGGCCGTTTATCTACAAAATTTATTGAGGAAGAATACCCTAAAGGTTTCTCCGGCGCTGATTTGACCGAAGAAAAAACAAAAGTTCTCCTTTGTGCAGGATTATTCGTTCATTTGAAAGATGCTTTTCGCGCCTCACGTATTACCGGTCAGGTTCCGGGTCGCGCTCGTAAAATCCCGAACAGATGGGTTGTCGGCGTTGACGATCAGCGCTTCAATATCATTTATGAAAAACGCTCAGTTGATACTTATGTTTTTGATTTCGAAGGCACTGAATTTGTTGTGCATAGTGATTATGTTCTCGGCGCTAAACTCTGGCAAGGCACCATTGATGATGAACCTGCAAACGTTCGTATAGAACTGGTTGATGGCGGCTACATTATGACGCATATGGGCTCCAAATCCCGCGTAATAGTGAGAACTCCACGCGTTGCCGAACTTGAAAAATATCTTCCTAAAGAAGATAAGTCCTACTTCTCAAAAGATCTGCTTGCCCCTATTTCCGGCGCCATCATTGACATCAAAGTTGTTGAAGGCCAAGTTGTGAATCAAGGTCAGGATGTTGTGATTCTTGAAGCAATGAAGATGGAAAACATCCTTTATGCTGACAGAGATGCGATAGTTGAAAAAGTTCTAGTAAAAAAAGGTGATAGTGTTTCAGTTAATCAGGTTCTGGTGAAATATAAAGATGCTGAAAAGAAAGATTGATAAAGAGCTTACAATAATAATAATCACTTACAACAGTGAGAATATTATTGAAGAATGTTTAAGGAATATCCTTCACAGCAAGTTCAATATTATCGTAGTTGATAACGCCAGCACCGACAATACTGTTGAAATTTCCTCAAGATTCCCCGAAATCAAAATTTTACAACCTGGCAAAAATTTAGGATATGGCAGAGCTGCCAATCTTGGCCTTAAAGAATCAAGCACCAGATATACGCTTCTTCTGAACCCCGACATAAAAGGTTCCCCCTATCAGATTCAGGAACTTCTGGATGCCGCAAAAAAACACAAAAACACCGCCGCCTTCGCTCCTCTCGTAACACAAAAGACCATATACGATAAAAGCAAACCATTTGAAAAGGTAACATGGATATGCGGCGCAGTAATGCTATTCGACATGAAACTTTTAAAGAAAATTGGGTTGTTCGATGAGAATTTCTTCCTCTTCTATGAGGAAACCGACCTTTGCAAAAGAATAGTTAATGCCGGGCACGATATCATAAGATTCAACGATCAGTTTCTTGAACATCTGGAATGTAGATCCACCACTAATGTAAAGCCTATGCGCTACGCCAGATACTGGCATACAGGATGGTCCCATCTATATTTCACCAAAAAGCATGAATCGGAAAAATCCTTTCAGGAAATAGTCACCAAAACTATTTCCCAATATGCAAAAGATATAAACCTCGCTGGAAACAACGAAGAGAAATTAATGATGCATTCCGCCATGCTATCAGGAGCCACCGCCTTCCTGAGCGGTATCAAGGCTATTGATGATAACGGCGGACCGACCGTTAAACCGTAAACTTTAGATAAAATATAACTTCTCACAATTATTGTATTCCCACATTTATTGTAGGGTTGATGAGAGCTTTAAACATTGATTACCCCGCAACAGGCGCGGGGGGTAACAACATAATACTTTACGCCGTCTTATCTTCCTCAACCTTCTTGGTTATTATCAACTGCTGAAGGATCGAAAGCGTATTATTCCATATCCAGTAAATAACAAGTCCCGCTGCAAAACCTGAGAATACGAACAGGAATATCCACGGCATCCACTTCATAACTATCTTCTGGGTTTCATCAGCTGGTGGTGGGCTAAGCCTTTGCTGCATCACCATGGTCAGTGTGAATAATATCGGCAACACACCTATCGCAGGTATCCATTCTGGCATAGTGATCGGCAATAATCCGAACAGGTTGAAAATATTAGTTGGATCTTTAGCAGAAAGATCTTTTATCCAGCCGAAGAACGGTGCGTGGCGCATTTCTATCGTTACATAAAGAACCTTATAAAGTGAGAAGAATATCGGTATCTGCAATATCATCGGCAAACAACCGCTCATTGGATTAATTTTATGCTCCTTATAATATTTCATCATTTCCGTACCGAGCTTCTGACGGTCACTCTTGAACTTCTCTTTCATACGCTGCATCTCAGGCATGTGCTTCCTCATACGCGCCATTGAATTATATGATTTATTAGCAAGCGGGAATAATAAAAGCTTCACACAAACCGTTAGCGCCATAATCGCAAGACCAAAATTACCCAGATGCTTGTTGAAGAAATTTAATGCCGTTAACATCGGGCGCGTCAGAACATAATAGATACCAAAATCTATCGCCCTGTCGAAAAGCTTGATATTCATCTTTTTTGAATATTCATCAAGCAGGTCTAGCCTTTTGGCTCCTGCATAAAAATTAAAATCATACGTCCTTTCAGAATTTTTGAGGATCTTCATTGGTTCGCCCAGCATATCAACCTGATACCTGTCTGTTTTATTACTCCTGTAATAAGCAAAGCGCGCCGTAAACTTACCATCCACGTGATCCTGCGGTATTATGGTAGTAAGCCAGTATTTATCAGTGATACCTGCCCAGCCCGAAACATTTTTCAGTTCCTGGTTCCCATCTTCACGAAGTGATGCGTAAGTAATCTCTTTTAGCTCATCATTAGCAACCGCTATCGCGCCTTCATGGGAAATATACATGTGTTGTTCTTCCGGCTTTATCCTGTTCGTTAGTGCAAATGGTGAAACAGAGATTGATGAATCACTATTATTTATGATCTTCTGCTCAATCGAAATAAGATATTTTTTATCTATTGATATCTTGTTAACAAACACTTGTCCTGCTCCATTATCCCATGAAACCACAACTGGCGAATTAACAGTTACAACTTTATTGTCTGAAACAACTCTCCACATAGTGTTCTCATCCGGAACAGCTATGTCACTTGCCACCCAGCCAGAGCGCATGAAGTATAACTCCTTAGTGTTCTTTGGTGAAAGAAGAACAACTTCAGGACTATTCTTATCAAGGGTCTCTTTAAATTCTGCAAGGGTAATATCATCAAACAAAAGCCCCCTTAAATTCACTGAACCGTGAAGGTCATTTGCCTTAATTTTTACTCTCAAATTATTATCAAAACCTTGACCTATAACTTCATTACGAGGAAAAAATTCACCTGTATTTTTTTCTGCTTCTTTAGGAGTTTGCAGAACATTGAGTGATTTGACTTGAGGATCATGAATATCGCCGATATCAGAAAGCTTATTTTGCAATTCTTCCTGCTCTATTATTCTTGTCTGCTCAACTTTGAGTGCTTTTTCAGCTTCAGCAAGTTTCGGGTTTACGTAATAATTATTCCATAGATATATCGCGCCCATTGATAAGAACAGCGCGAGGATCAGCCTACCGGTACTTTCCATTTTATTTTTTCTTAGTTATTACAAATTCCTCAGGCACCGGATCTAAACCCGAACCACCCCAAGGATTGCACCTCACTAAACGATAAATAGCTAAAATTCCACCTTTAAATATTCCATGCTTTTTTATTGCCTCTCCTGCATATTCGGAACATGTAGGATAGAACCTGCAAGCAGGCGGAATCATTGGTGAAATGAATTTTTTATAGAATCTAAACATTTACTAAATACCTTGTACTAAGTACTTAGTACTTAACTTATTTAACATTATGAAGTGCATATTTAAGATCACGCACTAAACTTTCAAAATCCCTGTCCAAAGCAGCATGCCTTGCAATAACATTATATTTATATTCGCGCCTGAATAATTTTGGGTGATTTTTAAGTACTGTACGCGCCGCTTCCTTAAGCCTTCTTTTCGCGCGGTTACGGTAAACCGAACTGCCTATTTTTTTAGATGCGGTAAAACCTATCTCTGTTGAAAAACCATGAATATCAGTTTCCACAATAACAGCAGGGTTTTGCTCTGAAGCTTCTTCACTTTCAAAATCATCATTTGCTATAACAAAGTCAGTAGCTTTGGCAAACTGAACTACCAGGCCTTTTGTTGTAACAGTATTACCTTTTTTTGTGAGCAGAAGGAAATTCCTTCTTTTTTTGAGGGTTCTGAGTTTTGTCGATTGACTCTCACCGGAATAATCTTCATCATCTTCATACATAGGTATTCCTCCGTTAGTGTTTCTGGAAAATAAAGAGATCTCAATAAGTTCATAATGCCCAAGGTAACCGTAGGATGCATCTGTAATTACTTCTATTAACCTCTAAAACGAGCTACTGCTCTGTTCCTACCATATTGTATCGAATCAAGTCTTAAGCACTTAAACGCTTTCTACCTTTAGATCTGCGTGCCGCAATTACTTTACGACCGCCAAGTGTCGCCATACGAGCGCGGTAACCGTGCCTTCTTTTTCTAACTAGATTACTTGGCTGAAATGTACGTTTCATATTACTTAAACTTTGAATTTTTGAATTTTGTTCGCCCTAACTAAGGCAAAATATAGATTTTGTCAAAGAAACTATTGGATTTTTTATCATCATTTGCTAAGATACTGTATATTATAAACATTTTTATTATATGCCTTATAATGAAATGCTCAACCTAGTCTCCCATTGTTCTACCATTGGCATAGATTATGAGACCATTCCAAGCCTTGCACAACCTCAAATAGATTCTCTTAAAAAGATCGCGCTGGCATTTACAGAAGAAAACTCCACTTGGAGATCTGATCCAGAATATTCTCTCGAAGCCCTAAAGATACTAAAAGTTCAAAGGTATGAATTTGAACTTACTCAGGAACAGCGAGATAAACTTAATGATTTTGCTATTAACGATATCATTCGCCCTAACCTTAAAAAGAAAAATATTACCGAATCACAAACCAAAACAGCGCTGGAAATGTTAAAAATTCTTGAACTTAATTTACAAATGCCCGGCAACACTGTTGTGGGTAAAACAACTATTTCTGCTGCACAAAGGGCTTGGCTTAATGATAGATATGGCTGCGTTAGGGGTAGTTGATTAAACTATAGTCGGGTTCGGCACATCACCGTAAACTTCTTTAGGGTCAAAAGCTTTAGTATCTTCACGGTATATTAACGCTTCACCTTTTTTCCTTTCATCAGCCGTTGGAATAGAACGGTAAAAGCATGAGCGATATCCAACGTGGCAACTTGCTTCCTTCCCCACCAGCTCAACATTGAGCCAGACGGCATCCTGATCATCATCGATCCTGAGATCCACAACCTTTTGCACAAATCCTGAATTAGCACCTTTATGCCAGAGTATCTTCCTGCTTCTGCTGTAATAATAAGCCTCACCCGTTAGAATGGTTTTTTCTAAAGCCTCTTTATTCATATAACCAAGCATAAGCACTTCACCCGTTTTTGCGGAAGTGGTGACACATGGCAATAAACCGTCAGCATCGAATTTTGGCGCGAGTTCGTTTCCTTCCTCTACTTGCTCAATTGAGATTCTCTTTCTAAATAATGTGTCTGACATATGATGACACTATAATAAATTGGTTATTGTGAACTTAATATAAGATAATCTTTTGCAGTCAACAACACATGATGTTAATAATTTCTAATAAACAATAATAACATATCCTATTAGTGGCAGACATTGACGACATAGAAGGCGCCCCACCCGGGTTTTTCTCAAGATTCCTGAATATCGGCAAATATACCGATGTCATCTTCGCGCTTGGTATATTCGGGGTTCTACTTGTGATGCTCTTCCCGATACCTATCCTGCTGCTTGATTTTTTGCTTTCAATATCAATAACTTTCTCAGTACTGATACTACTTAACACTCTGTTCATCCAAAGGCCTTTGGAATTCAGCACCTTCCCAACAGTACTCCTTATCGCAGCATTATTCAGGCTCTCCCTGAATATTGCCACCACCAGGATGATATTGTCAGAAGGTCATACTGGCCCGGATGCCGCGGGCGCCGTGATCCAAACCTTCGGCACCATGGTAACCGGGAACAATATCGTCATCGGTGCCATAGTATTCATTATACTCACCATCATCAACTTCGTGGTTATCACCAAAGGTTCCGGCAGGGTGGCAGAGGTTGCAGCAAGGTTCAGCTTGGATGCAATGCCCGGTAAACAGATGGCAATTGATGCTGATCTTTCAGCGGGCCTTATAGATGAAGGCACAGCCCGCAGAAGGCGTAAAGATATTCAGGATGAATCCAGCTTTTACGGCGCCATGGATGGTGCCAGTAAATTCGTAAGAGGCGATGCCATCGCCGGAATAATCATTACGTTCGTAAACTTTTTAGGCGGTATAATTATCGGGGTTATGCAGCGCGATATGGATTTTGCCGCCGCCGCGCATACATATACCACTCTTACCATTGGTGACGGCTTAGTATCACAGATACCTGCCCTTATCGTATCAACTGGCGCTGGTTTACTTGTTACCAAATCAGGTGTGGTTGGCTCATCAGATAAAGCCTTCTTCGGCCAGCTCGGCAAATTCCCCCGCACCCTCGCAATGCTAAGCGGCATAACCTTCGTGCTATCACTTTTCCCCGGCCTGCCAATGCTACCATTCATGGTTATAGCATTACTCACAGGCGGCCTAGCCTTCCGCCTCATAAAAACCCCCATGGAAGATGAAGAAAGTAAGCAGATCAAAAAAGAAAAACAGGATGCTGACGAGAAAAAGAAAAAAGAAGAAGAATCCGCAAAACCTGAAAAAGATCTGGAAAAAGCTCTCAAGATAGATCTTATAACCCTTGAACTTGGTTACGGCCTGTTATCACTAATTAACTACACCAAAGGCCAAAAATTAACTGACCAGATACGCGCTCTCAGAACGCAGGTTGCACGCGAACTCGGGTTCGTTCTCCCATCGGTACGCATACAGGATAACATGCAGCTTCCCGCCAATGATTACATTGTAAAAATAAAAGAACTTGAATGCGGCAAAGGCTCAGTCTTCCCTGAAATGCTTATGGTAATGAATCCATCAGGCGGCCGCATAGACATGATCGGCGTTGACACTAAAGAACCAACCTTCGGCCTCCCCGCTAAATGGATAGATGATGTTAAACGAGAAGAAGCAGGCTTCAAAGGCTACACGGTCGTTCAACCTCCAACTGTTATCACAACCCATCTAACTGAAATCGTAAAAGAAAATATCGCAGAACTCCTTTCCTTCTCCGAAACTAAAAAACTTCTTGATGGCCTTGATGAAGAACAGAAAAAACTCGTTGATGATGTTATACCTAACAAAGTTTCCATCGGTATCCTGCAAAAAGTTCTGCAAAGATTACTAACTGAAGGAATCTCCATCCGCGATCTCCCAACAATCTTAGAAGCCCTTTCCGAAGGCTCAAAATCTTCCACCAGCGCTATGATATTAACTGAACTTGCACGGGCAAGGCTCGCCCGCCAGATAAGCAATACTTACCTTACCCCTAAAGGTGAACTCCCCGTCGTTACACTCTCCCCATTATTTGAGCAAGCCTTCGCAGAAAGCTTAATTGGCACAGGTGATGAAAAGCAACTCGCCATGGCCCCTTCCCGCCTGCAGGAATTCATAGCAAAAACCAAAACCCTCTTAGATAACCTCTCCCTAAAAGGCAATACCGCTTGCGTTCTTGTAACCCCTTCCATCCGCCCATATGTCCGCGCCGTGGTAGAACGCTTCCGCCCCCAAACCCCGGTCATCTCACAAAATGAAATATACCCGAGAATACGCATCAACTCCCTAGGACAGATAGGTTAAGACCTGCATAGACTTGACTGGACTATCATTTTTTGATATAATGTCATCACAACGTACATTTAACCGTACATAAAACAGAACATCCAACAGTACATCATATGCAAATAGTTTCATTTACAGAAGCCAGAAATAACCTTAAAGCCATTATGGATGCCGTATGTAACAATTACGAACCGACAGCCATTACCCGCAGAAACGGTGAACCTATTGTAATGATACCATTAAGCGAATGGAATGCCTTGGATGAAACAGCTTACCTCAAAAGCTCAAAGAAAAACCATGAAATACTTATGCATTCTATCCGTGAAGTAGACGAAGGAAAAACCTCAAAAAAGAAGCTTATTGAAGAGTAGATCTTATGAATATAAGTTTTTCCCAGACCGGCTGGAAAGAATATACTCACTGGGCAGAAACAGATAAAAAAATACTTTTTAAAATTAACGACCTCATAAAAGATATAAGCAGGTCTCCATTTTCAGGAATAGGAAAACCTGAACCTCTTAAACATGAATACTCTGGTTATTGGTCCCGCAGAATAGATAATGAACACAGATTGATTTACAAAGTAGAAGGTAACTGCCTAATAATCGTAAAATGCAGATTTCATTATTAACATCACATTCGTTATTATGAAAGAATATATCTGCTCTGAATGCTTGAACATTGGCGCGCCAAAGCGGGCCAAGCGCGGCAATAAAACTATTGATATGTTATGCTGGTTGATATTCCCCATTGGGCTTCCCTATACTTTCTGGCGTATACTCTCAAAATATGATGGCTGCAAAAGATGCGGAAATGCAGACATTGTAGATATGAACACACCTTACGGGCAAAGATTATTACAACGCTTTGACAGGAAAATATCCAGCTCCACTTATGATTTTGGCTCGGACAGAATGAATTAAACCCATATATGGAAAAGCTTATTTACTATATAAGAATATTATTATATAAATATAACCTTATATAATAATATCCTTATGTAAAATATCATGAGCACAAAAGTCATATCTAAAAGATCAAAGGAAATTGCTAAACTTCTAAAAGCAATAGCCAATGAAACACGCCTGATGATATTATCTTATATCTCTGAGAATAGGCTTTCTGTAAGTGACCTGCAAAGCCTTATAAAAATTTCGCAACCCGCCTTATCCCAGCATCTGGCAAAATTAAGGGACGAAGAAATAATAATCGCGGAGAAAGAAGGCCAAACCATTTATTACAGGATCAGAAACACTGACCTTTTAAAAGTTATAAAAACCCTGCAAACAATTTACAGTTAGGAAAGTGGCGTAAACCCATCCTCAATTATAAGATAACCACGTTTATTACCCTCACGTGCTTCAGTATTCATCGCATGATATAACTGTTCCGCTGACACCCAATACCACGGATGCTTATGAGCCGCGCAATCCAGCACCAGAACATTATTAGAAGGCTCATGGTAAGCTGCAATTGTTGAGAAATGCCCCGCCTGGTGAAGCCCTATCACCTCGCCATAAAAATTAGCTATCATGAATTTATCATCGCTTGAAAGCGTTTCCTTCATATGCGCCACAAAATCATTTATCCCCCGCTGGATCTCATTATGCGCGTAAAACATTTCTGCCTTACACCTGTATATCTCAAGCATTTTCTTCATCTGCATCAGGCTTAAGCCAGGGTTGAATTCGTTAAAATCAACATAAGCAACCTCACCCTTTAACTCCGGCAGAACCTTATCGCGGTATTTCACCATATCCGTCTCATCATCAAGAAAGGTATTCTGCGTATATAAATTAAAACTATACTCCCTTATCTCTCCTGTATTCCTGTCAAAAAGGTTAAAGCTACGCTCTTTATTATCTGGCACCACGCTTTTTTCGAGGCGCAAGGCATTCAAAACCGTCACCATACTGGCAATACTGCCATAAAATGGGTTGATCATTATCTGGTAATTATGAGCCAGATGAAAAAATGAACTGTTATATTTTGACTCAAGCAGCATACGCTTACCCTGCGGCGTATTCCACGGCGTCACCACCACATTATGCTCTAAAGAATATTTCCCAGGGTTGAATTGCCCATAATGGGTGTCATGTTTAACCGCCTTTTCGACGATCTCAAACTCCCTACCTTTAAAATTCTCAGCTATTTTGCGCCATATGCTCATGTCTTTAATTCTTACATAATAGAAACTATAGAGCAAGGTTTTTGGATAAATATCGCAAAAATTGCCTAAAATAAAAATCAATTCAGAGTTAAAAAATTTGTATAATTTTCCTCACTAGGTTGAATTTGATCTAAAAACCCGCTACAATCAATTTATAATAAATTCTCTTAAGGGGGGAATCCATGAGTCATTCTGAATGGTATTTAACTGCCATGGAAAAGCTGGTAACTGTAGTTAAGGAATTATCACGGGCTAAAAATCTTGAAACACTAACTGCCATCGTAAGGGACGCCGCCCGCGATCTCACCGGCGCAGATGGCGCCACTTTTATATTACGCGATAACGACCAATGTTATTACGTCGATGAAAATGCAATTTCCCCATTATGGAAAGGCCAGCGCTTCCCAATGAAGGCATGCGTAAGCGGTTGGGCCATGTATAATTCCGAGGTGGCAATAATTGAAGATATCTACAAAGACCCACGTGTACCCACCGATGCCTACCGCCCCACCTTTGTAAAAAGCATGGCCATGGTTCCCATCCGCAAGAATAATCCCATAGGTGCTATCGGTAATTACTGGGCAAAAAACCGCAAACCAACCGATGAAGAGATATCAATATTACAGGCTTTAGCGGATATAACCTCCGTAGCACTCGAAAATATACAGCTATATTCTGACCTCGAATCTAAAATAGAGCAACTTCAGGAACGCGAGATCGCCATAACCGAGCAGCGTGAAGCCCTTGAGATATTCACCCGCGCCCTCGCACATGACCTTAAAGAACCAATGCGCACCATAAATTCCTTTACAGATCTAATTAACAAACAAAGTGAATTCAACGAACGCACTAAAAATTATTTCCACCACATCTATAACAGCTCCGAACGAATGCTTGCTTTAATAGACACAGTATTCCTCTACACCCCGATCGATAGCACCAAGAACCTCGGCAGGCAGGAATGTTTTATATCCGCCATTCTTGAAGAGGTTCAGGAAAACCTCAACCACCTCATACAGGAACGCCACGCCATAATAACCTTTGATAAGCTTCCGATAGTCCATGCTAATAACACCCAGATAATGCAGCTTTTCCAGAACCTCATCTGCAACTCCATTAAGCATAATGACAAAACGCCGACCATCCACGTCTCCGCAAAAAGAGAAGGCGACAACTGGGTATTTTCAATCCGCGATAATGGCAGGGGCATTGATGAAAAAAATTTTAACAGTATATTCGAACCATTCAAACGCCTCAGCAGCCAGTCAGATGACGGCACTGGCCTTGGCCTGAGCATTTGCAAAAAAATAATTCAGGCACACGAAGGCAGGATCTGGTGCAAATCCCAGCCAAATGGAACAACCTTCCATTTCACCCTACCCGCCACTCTTGAAAAGAAACTGGATGGAACAGATATAAAAGCCAAACCCGCCAACAATAATTCCGCAGGCTTTGCTAATGTACTCGTAGTTGATGATCGCAAAGCCGATATTGAACTCACCCGCATAATGATAACCGAGCAGCTTAACATACAATGCAACCTGTTTGAAACATACAGCAGCGAAGGCATGTTCAACATCCTTCACGAACACATACACAAAAAAGAACCTATCAATTTAATATTGCTAGATATCAACATGCCCGGAACTGATGGCTTCGAAGTACTAAAACGCCTCCGCGAAGATAAAATGCTCAGCAACATATCAGTCGCCATGTGCACAGGCTCCACCTACATAAAAGATATTGAGAAAGCAA
>JANPLD010000096.1:0-7598 GCA_031426355.1 Alphaproteobacteria bacterium
TTGTTGAACTCCTGCAGGTCAAAGCCATCAATCTTTTTGCAATTCCTATAATCAATGTCCCTGCCACCCACAAACCCCTGGCCTTCAAGCACAGCCATAATACCTTGGCCCATACCTGTAAAAGTGTTCTCCAACTGCTTCTGCATCATCCCCTTAGTACGCACCGTTACGCCAGATGCGGCACTGGCAATTACCGGTCTAAAATTCCCGGTGAAATCAGGGGTTGCTTCGTCAACTTTAAATAGCCCAAGCCCAACATTTACAGCGGTTGCACCCGCATTAAAAAGAAAGCCGGCCATTTTACCCATGGCGCCTATGCCCATAAATGTCGATGCCGCGTTCGGACCAACGCCTTTGAGGAATTTTGCCGTATCTCCGTTAAAGCGCTTGGCGTAATTATGGCTGATCCTATTGGCTTCCTCAAGCAATTTATTGAGCAGCCTGGTGCCTTCCCTTTCATCGCTGGCAAATATCACCTTAAGTTCTTCATAATGCTCTATGAGCACCGCCTCAATCGCCTCCTTGATCTTTCTTTCGATATTGCCGTCATTGCTGTTGTATATTTTTTCGCCAATATTCTGGATCAAAGCCGCCGACCCCATCAACGCAACCTGGTACCCAAATTGCTCAAGAAGCATATTGGAAAGGGCATTAGCTTTTGTAGGATCAAAATTTTGTATTTTGAGTAGTTCCATTCCGTGTCCCAAGTACGCTATGCCACTGACCGCAATGCTTATTGCAAGGCTTAGGGCTTTAGAACGCAGGTAACCATCCATATTAATTGGCACCCCTTCCACGACAGACATAACCGTCGAGATTATATCCCCTATACCAGCGCTGATCATACTATATGCAAATGCTGTTACAAATGGGCCACCTACTGGTAGCAGCGCAATACCGGCAAATATCTGCGCGATGCCAAGAAGGCCACTAAATACCGTACCAAACCAGTCATCATCTTCTTGAAGCTCATATCGTTCCACCTCAAAAGCCAAAACACCTGATAAGTAAAGGGAGTCGACAACTTCCCTGTACATAGTGATGTTAAAATTACCTGAAACCCTGTTAAGGGCGTTTATACTTTGGGCATCCAGGTTAGAGATGTTGTAGTAATTACCAACTATCTCAGTGATATTGTTTTTTTTGTCATACAGTTTGTCCAACACTAATATATTTGAAACTCTAATCATCTCGTTAGGTTCAGCAGCTTGTGTGATATTAATATTTGTTTCAATAGTCGTGGCTATTGCCTGTAGTATTTTTACGGTAACAATTTGCTGAACCAATAAATCAGAATGAAGCGGTGCAATCTTTTTAAGCACAATGTAAGAAAGTAAAGCTTCCGCCTGCCGTATTGCTATTTGATATATATTCGTTAGTGACTTGCTTGAAGAGCCAATGAATTTATTCTTTGCTTCCAGTGCCGCCTTTGCGTCTTCTATATCTAAAATTCTTGGGGAATCTTTTACAAGTTCCATGTATGCAAGGCCGTTGTGGGCCATCCAAGAATGCTCTGGATCCATTTCTGCTGCCTCTTTAAGCAGATTGATTGCTTTATCAAGGGGAGTAGGTACATACCATGGGTTGTTTATTGAAAAGCCAGATAAGCTTTTAATAAGTGCGCCTGCTGTTGATGCAATACCGCTAAAAAAACTGTAAGCGCTGCTTAATGTTGTTTGATAATTGTGTATGTTTTGGTAATCATATGCCTTTCTAATAACGTATGCTGGATTGCGTTTTTTGAAGATACTTCCATTATTCCAGTCTGCTTCAACTTTGTTTTTGAAAACCTCAAAATCCTTAAACAATTGCCCCTTTAATTCTTCACGGTCCTGCTTTATTTGGGACAGGTAAGTGCCATTGTTATTTTTAATAGCAAGCAGGTCACACTTGCTTTGGTTAGCTATTTTTTCTTCTTGGGCTTTTAGCCACACCGCCCACAGCTCCTGAACTTGCAGGGTTTCGAATTGCTGGTTGTAAATTGCACGGTCCTGCAACCATAATTCATATAAATGTTTTAGTTTTATATTAAGCAAATCTTCCCGGGTGACAGACCAAGATTTATAATTTTCATCCCTCTCATAGAGCAGGTTTTCAAGATAAGCCACTTCTGCTTCTTCATAATCGCCTAATTTACTTTCCCCAAGCGAAAATGAAAAAAAGCGGGCAAAAGTCCCAACCCATGAATTACCGCCATCCGCTATCCATAACTTCCTTACCGGCTCAGACATGGGCCTGGTATTAAGTGGCAGTAATGACAGGTATTTTTGCTTAAGCCGCTCAACTACCGCTGCCCCTTCCACACTATACCCATTTCTGGCCAAAAGAAAATGTACTGCCTCCAAATCACGCTTGCTAATGGTAGTGGGGTTTTCAGGTCTTTTTAAAATCGACAGGATATGGTTATATATTTTCTCATCAATATTTTTTAAGTCCGCGCTGACATTAATGGGTATAAATGAGCTTTCTTTTATAGCTGTTATATAAATTTCCCCATCTTTGATATAGTTGCCCGCCTGGTTCTTCAGCAGTGGTATATCCGGCTTGTCATACCCAACAACAACTTCCAATTTAGTAGGTGAATCATTGGCTCTCAGGAGACCGACAAATCTATCAAATAACAGGTCATAAATTAGAAAGTTAGGGACTTTGCACAATTCATCATTTTCTAAGGCGCTACTTTCGCTTATGGCACGCTTCTGAGCCAGACTTTCAAGAGTATCATCAGCGTAATTATCAATTACCAGCTGCGCTGATCCGCTATCTCCTTTGCGGGCAACACGCCCGAATGCCTGATCTTGTACCCTGACACTACTAGGAAAGAAAGATAAAATTTCATGGAGGCCTCCGTTTTGCTCTACTTCCTTGCTGATCTTGATATCCGTTCCCCTGCCGGCTAAATTAGTGGCTACAACTATATCACCCGCCTGCCAGGCATCCCTGGTTATGCTTTCGTCAATCCCGTCCGCATATTCCTTTACCTTATAACCTTTGGTGCGGAGGTAATCGGCAATCTTTTGCATTTTCTCAATGGTGTTGGCAATAATTAAAACTGCGCGTTTGTCTTGTACTGCTTTGTGCTGCACAACTGTTTCTATTTTGCTTAACCAAACCTCTTGGTCGCCGTGAATTATAACCTCTGGAAATATAGTGATTTTTTTAGGTATAAAGTCAGGCATGGTAACAAAATCTACGCCGTAAATATCATGGAGAAACTTCTGATGGTGCCCAGTACCCACTGTAGCGGTAAGGCCATAAATATTGTTTTTATATTTCAGGAAATAACTTACATATGATTGAAAGACACTAATAAGGGTTTCAGGTGTTAACCTAAGGCCGTGTTTTAATTGTAAAAACTGGCTTAAACCGTCTCCCCAGTTTAGCCTAAACTGTATAACCCCGGTCTCCTTGTCAACTGGGGCTATAACATTGTTTGCGGGCAATGTGTTGTTATAGTAATTCTGGTTACGAACCACATAAGTATCATTTTCCAAACGGGCGCGCGCATCAAGTGAAGCGTTTATCCAAGCAGGCAGGTGATCTAGTGTAAATGGCTGTATATGCTTTGGTAAAACAACCTCCCTTTCTTCCCTTAGGGCAGCAAAGTTGAATAACACATTTTTAATATAATGTGTTGTCTGGTTTTTTATATAAAATATGGGGTCTTCTATTTTTGTAAAGTTATACTCAGCTTCCTGGGTACTGTTGCCATATTCAGCTTCCTGGGTGCTATTACCATCTTGTTTGGTTACCAGTTTTGGTTCGTAAAAATTACCTAATTTATCCTGAACCAAATAAAACTCTGTCAACAGCTTCTGGAATCCCCAGATATATACCAACACTTTACGCAAATGCTCAAGCCCTGGAATATGCCCACCTATTTGCACCTTCATTGAAGTCTGGTCGATAAACATATTATCCACTTCATCGATGATGACTATATCAAATCCCCTTCCGTTTTTTACGTTATCATTAATATCCCTTAAATTATCGCCTATAAAATTTAACGGATCTCCATAAACAATATCCGCATTATAACATTTTTTGAGCACGCTATTGTCGCTTGGTACCGGAACATTATGCGCAACAGTTATACCAAGCTTTTGGTAAAATTTTTTGTACTCTTCAACATCCCTTTCAGCTAAAACTCTTGAACTTGTCACAATGTCTACATGATGTCCGGATAAGACGTTGATTGTCGCAAACATTGCTACGATCAATGATTTTCCTTCGCCGGTGCCAACCTGGGCCAGCCTTCCTTTTTCAGAATTAAAAAGCAGTATTACAGCCATTACCTGCGCATCACGTGGGTAAAACTTTAATGACTGATACGTTGCCTCTTTTAAAACAGCAATTACTTCGCTAACGTTACTGGAGTTTACTTCCTTGATTTGTTCTTTCCATGCCAGAAAATCCTTGTCGCTCCATGAGCTTAGATTATTCTTCTTGGTAAATTCGTCAATTTCAATTAATTTCGTTTTGATATCATTTTTCTGGCTATCATCTAACGGCAGGTTCTTAATAAGGCCTTCATCCAGTTTCCCGATAATAATCCCGTCTAATAATTCTTCAGCTGTACGAGCGATATAATAGCTGTTCTCATCGTGTAATTTTTTTATGGATGATACCCACTCTGAACAGAGCTGCTGTTCAATTATGTCTAGTAAGGTTAAACCATCGCGGTTAATTAACCTGTGGGGCATACCATAATCATAAATTTTTTCTATAGCACGCTCAAAGTCCCCAATATTAGAGTCAGATAACTGGTTAACTAACCTTGATACCTGCTCTAACGGCCAGTCCGCTCCCTTTTTGTCATCAAACAATCTATGTAATTGGGTTTTAAGAAGGTTTTCTTTCTCATCGTTCCATGAAGTCAAATTCTTGCTTTTAATGCCCTGAATAATGCCATTTAAGATACGTAAATTTCGATCATTTCCAATGGCTTGGTTAACTTCCTGTTCAAGCGCTTCTAATTTTTGCTTCTGGGGTTCAGTTAACGCAGTATGCTTAATTACGTTATTTAAAATATCCAACACATCGCTTTTGCTATCCAAAGTGCCGTTTAAGTCCAAGAGGGCGTCGATATTATCTACAGGTAGGCTGGTACTTAGTTCTTTATATAAATTTAAAACTAACCTCTGGATTGCGATATCCTTATCTACAATAAACCTTGAAAAATTAGACAGGGTGTCTTTTGGCAATTCTACGTGCTGTTGATATGTGCGCCATATTATAAAAATAATATTCTTGATTAGCGCGCTTTCTTCAGCAACTTTTACCAGTTGCAGGGATGAAGCAATTAATTTATCCATAGATTCTTTTGCTTGTGCTGGCCAAACTTTTTTGTGGTCATCAACGATTTTCTCAAGTGTGACGGTAAGTGGCAGGAGTATTTCTTTATAATAGTTTTTATAGGAGTCTATGATGCTTTCTTTGGTCGCGCCCTCAAAATCATTCGGATTTGGTAGCTTTGCAAATTTCTCAACTTTGATTTGATAATAACTAGTTATATTACCAACTACCTGGTAAGAAAAGGCATAGCCTTTATTCAAAACAGCAAAGACCAATTCTTTTATGAATACCGGACTGACAGTGTTTTGCTCCAAGTGATAAGAAAAAGAGTTGGAGATCGCATGATATAAAATATTACTTATTGAATTTTCCGTTAGTAACTGTCTTTCAACGTACTCAGGCAGATGATCCTGGAAAAATTTTACATACTTCAGATCTTTTGGATAATATACCTGCTTCTTGGCGCCACCTGCCATAAAGTACAGGCTCTCATTATATGGTGTTGGTACTTGCTTTAAAGCCTCTTCAAAATTTTCAAACACCACTTTTGCATATTCGTGCCTGCTTGCTTTAAAGCCTTTCCATAGGCTAATTGCAACCTCCTTGATAAATTTCGCGTCTTTTTTAATTACCTCACTCAGGAATTTAGCCTGAACATCCGTCTTGGCAAATGCTGCTTCATAATTGCTGATGATTGATATTATATGGTTCTTTACTTTGTTGTCTGTGCCTTCTCTTGAATATAATTCCTCAAGGTAATTGATGGTTTTTTCACTTAACTCATGTTTTGGATTTTTCTTTATTTCCTGTATTATCACTCCCTTAAGAGTGCCTTCAAGTTTATCATTTAAAAAAAACTCTAACTCCCCAGGGGAATGATCGCGGTAATTGTCGATAAGCTTTATAACATTAGACGGTTTAGTTTTTAACAAATGATCTATATAAGAATGTATTAACTTTTGATTATCGACAATATTTACCTCTAATGCCTTTTCCAGCCAATCACCAATTACACACTGGGTTTTGCTTTGATCCTTAAACAGGTAAATTGGGTTATCTAAATATGCATTTGGAGGAGGGCACTGCGAAAGATCGCTTTTATACTGGTTGAACGCTGATAACCATTTGTCAACTGACCCAACAGCGGTGTTACACAATACATTTTGACAATAATATTCATCATCAAAAAAAAAGCCTAATAAATTAATATCATTTGTTGCCATGTCCTCAACCCCAAGTGCCTAGTTCATAGCGTTCATCGCCATGATAATTACTAGGATGGAGATGTTGATTTGTGGTGCTATCATCAACCGGAGGAGTAGTTCCTTGTTCGTTAGATGGATCGCTCTCATATTCTGGTTCAACATAATCATCCAGCAGGCTATTAAGTATACTGGCTAATTCCTGTTCTGCTTTAACCAGGTCTTCTTGAGTTTTTACTATCACCTCACCGGCTTTTTTGAGCGCTTTCTCTGTATTTATTTCCCTATCTATTTTATTTTTATCCCTATCATGATTATTTTCTTCATGCTCTGGTATTAATAATTTAGTTATATCTGCCTGGGCTTTCTTTAGCGGTTCGGATAATTCATTAAGTGAGGAAGATTTTATTTTAGCATAAGCTACTTTATTCAACTCCTGCTCCAATGCCTCTAATGCTTTCTTTTGACGCTGTGCTATACATTTTATTTCTATGTTTGGTGAAAATAATGGTTTACAGTCCTGTATACTTAAGTCCATTTGTCATACTCCTTTGTTAATGTTATAAAATTATTTAGCTGTAATCACATTACTGCTAAATTTCTTAGTTTTTTGATAATTGCTACATCGCCAGGCGTAACAATTAACAATAACCTTTCTTCTCCTGGAGGTGTTGTATGTACCGCACCGTACAAACGCCCCGCAAGATGTACAGACCCCCAGCCGAAATCGGCTGAATAACTGGTATTAAGATTAAAAAGCTCATCTAAACCTTCGCCTGGGATGTATCTCAAATCTTTATCGTATCCGTATGTATGCGTCGTTTCGCTTGCTATACCGTTAAACTCTTGACGTGTTTTCTCATCCATAGGGTGGTAAAGAGTAGACGCACCTTTCAATGTTATGATGAAAACATTTTGAGTATTGTTCCATAAGCTTGCAGACAGGTTTAACGTTTCTGCATGGGTTTTATCGATATGCCAGGATGGGAAATACCCTTCCTGGCCGTCGTTATATGCTACCATTGAAACAACGGCATCATTATAATTTGATGCCGCTAATATATTGTTTATGAGCTTAATGGCTACTATTGTTAATTGCTC
>JANPLD010000097.1:0-2664 GCA_031426355.1 Alphaproteobacteria bacterium
GGTGAACGTTCTAATAGATACTCCGAGTCCAAGTATACGAACTGGTCTCGCTATAATCCCTTTAACCTAGAAGTCTCTACACTTTCCAAAAGTTTACACTCTGTTGATGTTGTATCGACATCAACGGCAGTACCCATCTACGTGCGAGACTTACATCCTGACTTCATTCGTCCTGTTGAGGTCGAAGACGTGCAAAAGCTGTTAAGCTGCATCCCCTCAGATTTTCTCAACTCTCTTGGAGGAGTTTATCTTCTAGGCGGTACTTCAAAGCAGATTAGGGCATCTAGAAAGCGCTTTCGGTACGGTTGTTATTGTGGCGGGTGTATTTATCTTCATGCTTTCCCTTGTTGGATGCTGAGGGAGCATTGGGGGAAACTGCCGAAGCCGACAGTGGTTGAGGAATATACACGCATGGGAGCAGAATGGAAGCAGGATGATTCAGGCTGGTGGCTAGAGTTCAATCAATCGAGTCTTAAACGGTTTTACTTGTTTGATGTATTGCTTCATGAGCTTGGTCATCACGTAGACAAACGAGCTTGGAGTCGAAATACTGAATCTGCTGAACGGTATGCAGAATGGTTCGCCCAAGAATATGCTCGGTTAATTACGAAGTCTCATGCCGACAGCTAAATAATTCACAGGCAGTGGACATGAAAGCCACTGGTAATGGATTCGAGGTTTCTCCTACGATCGCGCTAAACCCGATCGCACTCACCAAGATTTGACAATGCTTTTGCCACAGTTAACTCACTTACGGCAAGCTGATTGCCTACGAATGCGAAAAAGCCGAACGCAAAATTTGGAAACGCCCCCGTCGTCCCACAAAATCTTAGGGATGCTGTAAATCCTATGAGTGGTATTGATCGTGATATCTTCCTAGATCCTAGACACATCTTCAAACATCTACCAGGTACAGCACAAGCCAATCGATTGCTGAGACGCGGGAGAGCAGTCCATATGTTCAACGATGAGGAAACCCTTCATCAAGTTGCTCAAGCTATCATAAAAACGGGTACTTACACAGGATTTACCAGAGGGTACGATCGCTATGGGCTGTTCTTTGCAGAGGCGATCGGTGTCCGGATTAGTCCAGATAGTTCAACTATTCCTTTGTTCTATGGAGAGGTAAAGATTGATGCAGACAACCGATACCATCCCATTCCCCGCATCCGACCTAGTGAAGAATAGCTGGAATTTTCTAGAAGTTTGGGTAGACCCAATGCAAGCTCCCCCCTACATTCTTGTCCTACTAGGGGATAAAGCAGGTAGCTGCTACATCTTTGATCCGGCTGAACAGTATAGACTAATTACCACTTGTGACACATACGAACAGGCGCAATTCTGGCTCTTAGAGGACGAATACGAGCCGTTGGAAGGAAGATTATTAGAAGCTGAAATGCAGGATGTTGGTTCGTAACTTTTGTTGCCGAAAAAACGCATAACAATCTTTATGTCAAACCAGCCGATTCAATGGCAAGTTCAAACGTCTGCGCCGCCGGATTGGTTTATGGCGCGGGTGAAGCAGATTGTTCAAGGGCGTAGCGAATACTTAGCCCAAGTGCTTTGGCAGCGAGGGATTCAGGATGTGGAGCAGCTTGCGGGGTATTTGAATCCGGCTGAGTATGTGCCGACGAGTCCGTTTGCGTTTGGGGAGGAGATGCATTGGGCGATCGCCCGACTCAAGCAAGCGCGGCAAACTCAAGAAGTTGTGGCGATTTGGGGAGATTTCGATGCGGATGGTGTGACGGCAACGGCGGTGTTGTGGGATGGATTGGGGCAATTTTTTACGCCGCACAAAACATTGCTCTACTACATTCCCAATCGTTTAACGGAATCCCACGGGCTATCTCGGCAAGGTCTGGAATATTTGCACACCAAGGGCTGTCGCTTGATTGTGACCTGCGATACGGGCAGCACGAATTTGGAAGAAATTGCGATCGCCCGTGAGTTTGGCATGGACGTGATTGTGACCGATCATCATACCCTGCCGAGCGATCGCCCTCCCGTTGTTGCCATTATCAATCCGCGCTACTTTGCAGCCACTCATCCCTTGGCGAGTTTGTCGGGTGTGGCGGTTGCCTACAAGCTCGTGGAGGCGCTATATGAAACACTGCCGGAGGTGCCGCAGAAGCCTCTGGCTGAACTATTGGATCTAGTGGCGATCGGGCTGATTGCGGATTTGGTGGAACTAAAAGGCGACTGTCGCTATCTGGCGCAAGTGGGCATCGAACAATTGCAAAAACAGAGCAATCCACTCACCATGACTCGCCCCGGTGTGGCAAATCTATTGGAATTTTGTAAGCGCACGGGCGATCGCCCCACGGATATTTCCTTTGGGCTAGGTCCTCGGATCAACGCCGTCAGCCGCATTCAAGGAGATGCTCATTTCTGTGTGGAACTGCTGACGAGCCAAGATGTTCACCTTTGCACCCAGCTTGCCGAAGCCACCGAACTTGCCAACGCCCGCCGCAAAGCCTTGCAAAAAGAAGTGGTGCAGCACGTTAAGGCTCGGATTGCCCAACTCGACCTTTCCACGACTCGCGTGATCGTGCTTGCCGATGACCAATGGCACCTCGGCATATTGGGTCTCGTCGCCGGACAGATCGCCCAAGAATACGGCAGACCCACGATTTTGCTCAGCACAGAAGAAATGGCGACTCCGCT
>JANPLD010000098.1:0-15615 GCA_031426355.1 Alphaproteobacteria bacterium
GTACGGCTTTACCAATCTTTAAGTGACCTATTATACCAACTTGCCCACCGATAATAGTATAATCACCTATTTCAGTTGAACCGGAAATACCAACCTGAGAAACAATAATGCAGTGTTTACCGACCTTTACGTTATGGCCGATCTGTACGAGATTATCTATTTTTGTACCTTCGCCGATAACTGTATCAGGACCAGCGCCGCGATCGATACAGGTATTAGCCCCTATTTCAACATCATTTCCAATTATTACCCTGCCCAGCTGAGGTATTTTGTGATGCCTGCCATTATTGAATGCATATCCGAAGCCATCCTGACCGATAGCTGCGCCATGATGGATAATAACATTGTCACCAATTATGGTATTAGTGATTGATACGTTAGGGTGAATGATACAATTTTTCCCGATCTTTACGCCTGCGCCGATGAATGCGCCGGAATGTATAACTGATCTGGCGCCTACTTCAGCGGAGTGATCAACGATCGCGTGCTCAGATATTTCGAGGAATTTATTTTCCTTCAGGTAAAATTTTTGAGAAATAACAGCAAAGGAATAATAAGGATTTTCTGAAATCAAAAGGGAAATACCTTGCGGGGCATAATGGATATTCTTCTCTGATATAATACATGCGGTAGCTTTTGTATGCTTGAATTTTTCAATGTATTTTGGATTTTGAAGAAAGCCTATATCACCTTCTTTTGCGCTATCGAGTGAGGCTACATCTTTTATCAGAATATTTGAATGTTCAGGGTTGAGAAGTTTTGAAGCTGATATCTCTGCAAGATAGCCTAATTTAAAGTTTCCGTTCTTTTTATAAAAATTACTGTCAGGCATTATGCATCAGTAGAGTTATTAATTAAGTGCTTATTACTACACCAAGATAAAACTTGCAACAATACCTGAATTAAACTTGAAAATTTTAGATTGCTCCGTAAATTCGCCCCTCAATATAAAAGTATTTATGTATAAGGTTATTTTTTTGCTTCTGGCTGTTATGCTGTTTCCCCAAAGTTCCTTTGCGGAGAAAATAATATTGGCGGCAGACCCGTGGTGCCCTTATAATTGTGAGCCAAAATCAGAGAAAGAAGGTATGATGATTGATATCGCCAGGAAGATATTCGCCAAGAAAAATATTGAGATAGAATATGTGTCAATGCCGTGGGCAAGGGCGGTAAAAGAAGCAAGAAGAGGGACTATTGCCGGAATAATTGGCGCGCTGAAAACAGATGCACCTGATTTTATTTTTCCTGAATTTCCGCAAGGGATAATAACTGACGCGTTTTATACGAATACAAAAAGTAGCTGGAAATTCAGTGAGATTAATTCCCTTAAAGAAGGTTCACTGGGGATAATAGAGGGTTATTCTTACGGTAAGCAGATTGATGATTATGTAAGGGAAAACAGAAGTGATTATGACCTTATCCAAACTATCGCGGGTGATAATGCGCTCGAAACAAATATCAACAGGCTAATTTCAGGAGAGCTAAGCATAGTTATAGATGATATGAATGTATTTAATTATAACTTAAATAAAATGGGTTTAAAAGATGAGGTAAGGTTTGCGGGCGTTGTTATAGAGAATGATTCAAAATCAAATTATTTATATATTGCATTTTCTCCTGATAATGAGAACTCAAAAAAATATGCAGATATATTAACAAAAGGAATGAAGAAGATCATTTCTAACGGTGAAATAAAAAATATCTTAAGGAAATATAATTTTGTTGATTGGACAAAATCTGTTAAGAAATAATATGAAAAAATTATTTCTATTTTTATCACTATTGTCTTTTTCCTGCGGTTCCTATGCTCAAGGTAATTCACAATCTATCGGTACTTATAACAATGGCTGTATACTAAATCCGGTGGAATTGAAGCAAGGTGCAAATTTTGAGAAGCCACGTCTCTCGCGCAGAAATAATTTTGCGAATCCTGAAATGATAAAATTCATTGAAGATCTTTCAGGTGATGTGAATAAAAAATATGGTAAAAAATTACTGGTTGCGGATATTTCAAAAAATAAAGGCGGGCGGATACCATCGCTTCATGCATCGCACCAGATAGGGCTTGATGCTGATATCTGGTATAAATTATATGATCCGAAGCAAAATTTGAATGAAAGTAATATTGAAACGCTGAGCCCCACAGATATGGTTTCTAGCGATGGGAAAAAGATATCAGAGTATTGGAGCGCGGATAATGAAAATATTCTGAGAATGGCAGCGCGGAATAATAATGTCGATAGGATATTTGTAAATGCGGCGATCAAAAAGCAGTTCTGCTCAAAATATAAAGATGAGATATGGCAGAGGAAGATACGCGCATGGTGGGGGCATAATGAACATTTCCATGTAAGATTAAAGTGCCCGGCGAATTCGCCTGAATGTGTGATGACAGTGGGAGCGGTAAATGTTGATGGTTGTGACAGTAGCTTGAACTGGTGGTTCAGTGATGAAGCTCTGCATCCACAGGCAAAAAAAGAAGCGCCAATATCTGAAAAAGAAATTTTTTCCAGATTACCGAAAAGATGTCAGGAAATATTAAAAGATGAGAAGAAATAGTTTAACTATTTTGTAAGGCCTTTCTCTTTAAATAAGGTTTGCAGTTCGCCTGCGTTAAACATTTCGCGTACTATGTCGCAACCGCCGATGAATTCACCTTTAACATAAAGTTGTGGGATGGTCGGCCAGTTAGCATAATCTTTTACACCTTGGCGAAGTTCTTCAGAGTCAAGAATATTGAAATCCTTAAAATCAACACCGAGGTTATTAAGTATGGAAATTACAGCTCCCGAAAAACCGCACATAGGCATTTTTTTAGTTCCCTTCATGAAGAGTACTACATCGTTGCTATCAAGTTGTTGTTTGATGAACTGGAATATTGCTGGTTGTTCTGCTGCAGAGTTTGTCATAAAATCTATTAGTATATTTAATTGGCTGATGTTTTAATTGAAACTGCATGGATATTCAAGTGTTTTAGGGCATCCTGAACCAGTCTGTGCTGGATTATACGGTTTTTACCTTCAAAATCTCTATTTTTTACGGTAACTTCCCAGTGATCGTCATCGCCGGTAAGGGATTTTACTGCGATTTCTGCCTGCGGGAATGAGGCTTGGAGGGTAGAGAGTAATATATCTTTGCTGACTGGCATTGCTGATTGGAACTAAGTAGGGTTAATTTAAGCGAAAAATATAGATAATTGTTCAAATAAATAATACAAGATTTTAAAACTAATCTAACAATTAATGTCTAAGCCTTTGAAAATAATTCTTGCACAGCCACGCGGGTTTTGTGCTGGGGTAGACAGGGCTATTGAGATAGTGGAAAAGTCTTTGGAGAAATATGGCGCGCCGGTTTATGTGCGTCATGAGATAGTGCATAATAAATATGTGGTAGATGACCTTAAGAAAAAAGGTGCGATCTTTGTGAAAGAGATATCTGAGATACCGGAAGGTTCGGTGGTTATATTCTCAGCGCATGGAGTATCAGAAAAAGTTGAACTGGATGCAAAATTTCGTGGGTTACCGATACTGGATGCGACATGCCCTCTGGTAACCAAGGTTCATAATCAAGCTATTAGGGATGAGAAGGCGGGCAGGCAGGTTATACTTATCGGACATAAAGGTCACCCTGAAGTTGAGGGGACTTCCGGCCGGGTGAAAAGCGGGGTTATACTGGTTGAAAATGAAAAAGATGTTGAGGTGATTAAGGTTAAAGATGGGGATAACCTTGCCTATGTGACGCAGACAACTTTAAGCATTACTGAAACGAAAGGTATAATAGAAAAACTGAAGCTTCGCTTCCCTAATATTGTTGGTCCTGAAACGAAAGATATATGTTATGCGACACAAAATAGGCAGGATGCTATAAAAATACTCGCGGAAAAAGCTGAGGTTATATTGGTTGTTGGCTCAAAAAATAGTTCCAATTCAAACCGTTTGCGGGACCTTGGGGAGGAAATGGGCGCACGGTCTTACCTTATAGATACGGCTGATAATATAGATATGAATTGGTTTAAAGGTGCTTTAGGGATTGGGCTTACTGCTGGAGCTTCTGCTCCGGAGATACTTGTGGATAATGTCATTGAAAAGATAAGATCGAATTTCCCCGAAATTCTGGTGGAAACAATGGATGGGATAATTGAAAATGTTAATTTCAGGTTACCGAAAGAATTAAGGTAACAGATAATTAAATCATCTGTTACCTATATATAAATTAAGCTGCGTTTGCCGTAGCATTATTGTCATTGCCACCGAATGAGGATTTTTTGCTGGAGGTGGTGTTATCAATTGAGCCGAGAGTTGGTTTGTTGAGTTTGCCATCAAAAAGATCCTGAATTTCAGGGCCTGTTAAAGTTTCATATTCAATTAATGTTGCGGCTAACTGATGGAGTTTATCCAGATGTTCATGAAGGATTTTTTTCGCGTAGTCATGAGCTTCATTCACGAGAGTTTTAACTTCGTCATCGATTATGTTGAGTGTTTCTTCAGAAACATGATCTTTCTTGCCGAGGGAATATCCGAGGAATGGATTTTCATTATCATCGCCGTGGAAAACAGGGCCGACCTTATCACTCATACCCCATTTTTTAACCATTGAACGTGCCATATTAGTAGCATACTGGATATCTGAAGATGCGCCGCTTGTTACTTTATCATAACCGAAAATGACTTCTTCAGCGACACGACCGCCCATAGCCATTGCCATGTCTGATTTCATTTTCTGGCGGGTAACGGAATATTTGTCTTTTTCAGGTAAGCGCATAACCATACCGAGTGCCCGGCCGCGAGGAATAATAGTTGCCTTATGGATAGGGTCACATCCCGGGGCATAAATACCAACTATTGCATGCCCAGCTTCATGGTAAGCTGTCAGTTTTTTCTCTTCCTCATCCATTACCATGGATTTACGTTCGGCACCCATCATTACTTTATCTTTTGCGTATTCCATTTCACGCATAGTGACGAGTTTTTTATCACGGCGTGCAGCTATTAGGGCAGCTTCGTTGCAAAGATTTGCAAGGTCAGCACCTGAAAAGCCGGGAGTTCCGCGAGCGATAACTTTTGTGTCAACATCCGGCGCGATAGGGATATGTCTGAGATGTATCTGGAGAATCTTTTCACGGCCATTGATATCAGGGAGCGGAACCACAACCTGCCTGTCAAAACGACCTGGACGAAGGAGCGCAGGATCAAGTACATCAGGGCGGTTAGTTGCGGCGATTATTATTATACCTGCAGTTGGTGAGAAACCATCCATCTCAACAAGTAACTGGTTGAGAGTTTGTTCGCGTTCATCATTACCGCCGCCTGTGCCAGCGCCTCTATGGCGACCGACAGCGTCGATCTCATCGATAAATACGATACAAGGCGAATTTTTGCGAGCCTGATCGAACATATCGCGGACGCGTGATGCGCCAACTCCGACAAACATTTCCACGAAGTCAGAACCTGAGATAGAAAAGAACGGGACGCCAGCTTCACCAGCGATAGCACGAGCAAGCATGGTTTTACCAGTTCCAGGATTTCCGGAAAGCAGGACGCCTTTTGGTATCTTACCACCAAGAACAGTAAATTTTTGTGGGTCTTTCAAGAATTCAACTATTTCCTGAACTTCTTCTTTTGCTTCGTCAATACCGGCAACATCACCAAATTTTATAACGCCATCTTTTTCAGTTAGCATTTTTGCTTTGGATTTGCCGAAACCAAATGCTCCACCGCCTTTACCACCGCCCATCTGTTTCATCATCAGGAACCATAAACCAACGAGGAGAAGAATAGGGAAGGCGCTCATAAGAAGGTTAAGCAAAAAGCCACCCGATTGATCAAGCGGTTTCGCATCAATTGAAACACCGGATGCCTGAAGTTTGTTTACAAGATCAGGATAATTTGGCGCGTAAGTTATGAAATCAGTTCCATCGTTGAACCTGCCATAGAGGAAATTTTCCTGAATGCGAACAGACTGGATATTGCCCTTATCAACAGCGGTTAAAAAATCAGAAAAGGCGAGGCTGGGAGCCTGAGTTTGCTTGCCAAAATATTCATAGGCCATACCTATTGAGACGATAATAACTATCCATATCAGTATATTCTTGCCGAAACTGTTGTTCATTTTTTTAGGGGTAAGGGTTAAGGGATAAGGCAAAAGGGAATTTTATAATCCTTATCCCTTATCTCTTATTACTTAACCCTTATCTAAATGGGGTATAAATTATGATTTTTCAACCTAATTTAAAAGAAATCCATTGGCAGAGTGCGTAATATTTTATGGTGAAGTTTTGGCAGCTTTATGTTTTTTTTCCTAAGGGATGATAATCCTTTTTCGCCAAGAGGAGCGTAAGATTTTATTTTTGAAAGTTCTGGGAAGAAATATATGCTGCCATTTTCAGACATGATCTCTGTATTGTTTGAAGTAATATCAAAATTCTTTTTAGAAATTATATGGTTGTGAATGGTTTTAATATTATCAAAACGTATATCACTTGTACTAAATGAGCTTAAAAGTTTTTTAATTATCCTGAAAGCTATTTCTTCATGGAGTTTTAGGAATTCTGCTATGTTAATTTCTGTGTAGCCATATTCAGAAATTTTGCAGAGATGTTGGAATTCTTTTTCTTCCTGGGTTTTAATATAATCAGATACCCTAGTGATATTTTCAATTACGCCTGATAATCTTTTTCTTAATAAATCATAATCAGATGTTTTTGCTAATGCTTTGCGGATCTTATTGCGGGTGAATCTATCGCTTTCATTGCTTGGGTCTTCAACCCATTTTATTTTATTCTGGATAAGGAAATTTTTTAATTCATCTTTTGTGAAAGAGAGCAGGGGGCGTATAAAATCAATTGTATTGATATTGTTTTTTTGAGGAATGGAAGAAAGGCCATCAATTCCAGAGCCGCGTTCGAGGCGCATGAGGAAGGTTTCAATGTTGTCATCCAAGTGATGAGCAGTTAGAATGGTGTTTATCTTATTTTTTTTGCAATAATCAATTATTAATGAATATCGCAGATCACGAAGTGATTCTTCTGTAACTTTAATAGGTTGTTTTGTTTTTAGTGAAGCGGGTGAAAGAATAATAGCTTTGATATTATTTTTTTCTAAATATTTTTGTACCCACTTAGCTTCCTTAGTCGATTCCTTCCGGAATTTATGGTCAACAATAAGAGCAGTGAATTTTAGTTTAGGGAAATATTTTTTAATTAGGAAAGTAAGGGCTATGCTATCGCAGCCACCGGAAACAGCAATGGCTAATTTACCTAACTTATTGGTATTAATATATTTTTTTAATTTTTCTTCCATTAATTATTTATTAATGCTTTTGATGTATAATATCAATAAATTAAAGGAGATTATTAATATGAAATTTTTTCATCGAATAAGGAACCTAATAGAGCTTCACAAATTGCAAGAGAAATTATTGATAATTTTGGTGATAGGATTTTAGAAGATAGAAAAGATTCATTAATGTTTACTTATATTGTCGGTCATGATGGTAATAAATATACGAAACCAAAAGATGAGATGAATTTTGCTACTTTCCTTGGATCTTTATCAAAAACCACAAAAACTATTTTTGATAGAAGAAATTCATTGCAAGATAGAAGTTTAAAAGAGCGTTCTATTATTAGGGAGAATCCTATAGAATTTATAAAAGATGATAAAGTAAGTGACTATAAAGCAAGAATAGGAGCATGGGCAGAAACAGTTAAGGTAGAAAAGAATTTTTTAGGTAAGAATATTGGTAATGGCTTAGAGTATTTGGAAACGCTCGAGGGCCGTATGGAAGCGCATGTATCCAATTTTAGAAATACGCCGGAGAGTAGTGGCACTAGAAAAAGTGCGGATCTCTATAAAGAGATGTTACCTAAGATAAAAGAGTTAAGACAAGCTTTAGGTGAAAGAAAAGAAATGAAAGCGGGTATTGAAGGCAGAGGTTTTTGTTAATTATTTTTTGAATAAAAAAGGCCCCACAAAGTGAGGCCTTTTAAAATATCTTATTATAAACTTATTAGTTTACAACAGTAACACCTCTACGGTTTTTAGACCAAGCATCTTCAGCTGATCCAAGGAATTCTGGGAATTCTTTACCATAAGAAATTGTGTTAACTCTAGAAGCTGCAACACCTTGTTCGATTAGGAAGCTTTTAACAGCAGATGCTCTTCTTTCGCCAAGTGCAAGGTTGAATTCACGAGTTCCTCTTTCATCGCAATGTCCTTCAATAGTGACATTAACGTTCTGGTTCTGTTGTAACCAAGAAGCTTGTCTAGAAAGTGTAGCACGAGCTTCAGGGGTTAAATCTGACCTGTCAGTACCGAAAAATACCCTATCACCTGCAACAGAAATCAATTCTTCCTGAGAAGCAACGTTAAGTCCTGAATTAGCGCCATCAGCATTTTCCATAGGAACTACAGGCTCAGTAGAAACCATGTCAGGGCCATTAGGCAGAACTGTTTCATCGTAGTTAGCATCTGGATTCGGTTTATCTTTCTTGAACCAAGAACATGAAGAGGTTGCAAGAGATAATGCTATGATCGTTGTAATGACTAGGTTTTTCATGGTAGAGCCTTTTATTAATTATATATTTGTAATAAATTTTTGCATTGAAGCAATTGCAATGAAGCAAATAACTAGATTTTATCTAAATGTAAATTTACTATTTGCAAGACATAATTGATTTTTTTACCATTTAGTCAATTAACTTTTTGCAAAAATGCCACTTTTGGTTCCAGAAGCTTTATTTTTGATAAATTTAAAAATGAGAAAAGTTAAAAGAATGATTAACTATTTCCGCGTTAGTAAGGTGCAATACTAGTAATAATTCGTATAATTATGTTGGATTGATGCATCAAGCTAATAAAAGTTTTCGTTCTCAATGGTACTCTTCATAAGAGGGCATTTAATAAAAAAAACCGCCCAAAAGGACGGTTTTAAATGGAGGAAAAATTTTGTAACGAACTTAAGCTGCGTTAGCTGCTTCAGCTCTTTCTTTAGCTAATCTTTCTATGTCAGCTTTGCCTTTAGCTTCAACAGTTCTGTCAACTAATTCGATGATAGCAACATCAGCGCAATCGCCTTTTCTGTGACCGAATTTCATAACACGGGTATAACCACCGTTACGAGTCTTGAATTTATCAGCCAGATCAGAAAATAATTTCTGAACTGCTTCTTTTTTAGGTAACTGTGCTAATGCACGTTTACGGGATGCAAGATCACCATTTTTGCCTAAAGTAATAAGTTTTTCAACGTAAGGCTTTAATGCTTTCGCTTTAACAAGAGTAGTCTTGATCTGCTCATGTTCAATTAAAGAGCAGGCGAGGTTAGAAAGAGTAGAATTTCTATGGCCTTCCTCTCTGTTTAATTTTTTCTGTTTAATTCTGTGTTTCATAAAAAACCTTCGGTTTCTTTAATTGATTATTGTTTAAATGGGTCTTCGTATTTTTTAGCAAGATCATCAATATTCTCAGGTGGCCAGCCAGGAACTTCCATTCCAAAGCGTAAGCCCATATCAGTAAGAACTTCTTTGATCTCATTAAGGGATTTACGTCCGAAGTTTGGAGTGCGAAGCATTTCACCTTCAGTTTTACGAACGAGGTCACCAATATATACTATGTTCTCATTTTTGAGACAGTTAGCAGAGCGAACTGAAAGTTCAAGTTCGTCAACCTTTTTAAGGAGGTTTTTGTTGAACGGTAATTCATCTCTAATCTCTTTAATTTCTTCAACTTCTTGGAAGTTAATGAATACTTGTAACTGATCCTGGATGATCTTAGCTGCGAATGCGATAGCATCTTCAGGTTTAACAGTACCGTTAGTTTCAACAGTAAGTATGAGCCTGTCATAATCAGTAACTTGTCCAACACGTGTTTCTTCAACTTTATAAGAAACTTTAGTAACCGGGCTGTAAAGTGCATCAACCGGGATAAGGCCGATTTGGTTTTCTTTAGGTTTGTTTTGAGCAGCAGGAACGTAACCTTTTCCTGTTTCAACAAAAAGTTCCATATCAATTTCAGCGCCTGCATCAAGGTGACATATCACTTGGTCTTTATTTGCAACTTGCACATCAGCATTTTCCTGAATGTCAGCACCAGTAACAGTTTTAGCACCGCTAGCTTTGAGGCGAAGAACTTTTCTGTCATTAGCGTGAGAGATAAAGTTAAGTGATTTGATGTTAAGGATAATATCAACAACATCTTCCTTAACGCCGGAAATAGATGAGAATTCATGAAGAACGCCAGCAACTTTAAGACCAGTAACAGCCGCACCTTGTAATGAAGAAAGTAAAACCCTACGTATTGCATTACCAAGAGTTAAACCAAAACCTCTTTCAAGAGGTTCAATCACTATAACTGCTTTACGATTACTATGCTCTTTAAAGTTAACTTTAGAAGGCTTTATTAACTCTCTCCAGTTTTTTGCGATAGTTGATGACATACTTTTTTACTCCATTGCCTGAATATTAAAACAAATATACTATATATTAAACTCTTCTTCTTTTTGGTGGTCTGCAACCATTGTGAGGAACGCCTGTGATATCTCTGATAGAATTTACGTTAAAACCGCATGACTGAAGAGCGCGAAGAGCAGATTCCCTACCTGCGCCAACGCCTTTTATGAGAACGTCAACAGTTATAAGGCCGAATTCCTGAGCGAGCCTAGCAGCTTTCTCAGTAGCAACCTGAGCTGCGTAAGGAGTAGATTTTCTAGAGCCTTTAAAGCCGCAAGCACCAGAAGTTGACCAAGAAACAGTATTACCGCTTTGATCAGTAATAGTAACTAAAGTATTGTTGAAAGTAGCATTAATATGCACTACGCCGCGTGATACGCTTTTTTTCGTTTTCTTCTTTCCAGGTTTCGCAGTTGATTTTACGTCCTTTTCCTGTTTATCCTTTTCTTGTACTTGAGTGTTCATATTTAAATTCTCGGGATATCTAATTAATAATATTATTTTTTAGCCATTAACATCTTTTTACCAGCAACAGGTATAGCTTTACCTTTTCTGGTTCTGGCGTTGGTGTGAGTTCTCTGTCCGCGAACCGGTAATCTTTTACGGTGACGGAGACCGCGATAACATGCAAGATCAACTAAACGTTTGATGTTCGTTGAGATCTCTCTTTTAAGATCACCTTCAACAACGTAAGTTGTATCTATGAATTCACGGATAGCAATAATCTCCTGCTCTGTAAGGTCTTTAACCCTCTTGTCAGGCGATAGTTTAGTTGCTTCACATATATCCTTCGCGCGAGTTGGGCCAACGCCGAACAGGTAACGAAGAGATATTTCTAATCTTTTATTAGTAGGTAAATTTACACCGGCAATCCTTGCCATAACGTTGGTTCTCCTTGATTTTTAGGCGCCTTCTTAGGCAAAAATGAACGCGGATAATATAATTGAATATCGCGATGTCAACAGGTTTTTTAGGGATTAGTTTACTTTAATGCAGTCTGAACAACTTCCAATGATTTCAATACTCTTTGGTTTTATCGAAAGAGCTGATTTTTCTATGATGGTTTTCATCATGGCGGCGAGGGTCTTATCTTCAACCTCAGTAACCTTTCCGCAGTCAGTACATACTACTAAGGCGCTTAAGTCTTGATGTTCGTGTTCACCATGGCAAACGGTATAGGTACTTGTTGATTGTATCTGGTGGATCTTGCCTTCATCTTCAAGCCTTTTGAGGCTTCTATATACTATAGGAGGGCTTTTTATCTGTTTTGACAGTTTTGACAGAACTTCATAAGCAGAAAGGGGTTTTTTGCTTTTCTTGAGGGCTGACAGGATTAGGTCATCATTTTTGCTGATTTTCATAGGGTGAATTTTATCACCCTATGGGAGAAGAGTAAAGTATATTAAAAGTTTTGCCTGAGACCTATCATGAATGACCTGCCCGGGAGCGGGACATCATCTTTTATAAATGAGATATGGTTTCTGGCATTTTCATCAAGAAGGTTGGTTGCCTGTAGGTATATGTTAGTGGGGCTTTCCTTTGTGGGATTTATTTTATAGTCAAGGGCGAGGTCTATCATGATAAAGCCATCAGTTGGAGTTTCGTTTGGTGCGGTATCATTTTGTTTGAATGTATAGGTGGTATCAAGTGAGGTGGTTAGGTTGCTGTGGTTATGTTCCAGCCCGGCACCAAGTCTCATGGGGGAGATGCGGGGAAGGGGATGATTTGTGCGGGTATTTTCTGCCTGAACGTAATCAAAACTTAGTTTACCGTTTAGATTGTGGGAAAGTTTATATTTTGTTTCTGCTTCAAAGCCCATAAACTGCGCGGGAACACCGGTGAAGTTATATATCTCGAAGCCTGAACTGCCATCAATTGTGCCGCTTGGATCAAGGCTGATGTAATTTTTAAATTTGTTATAAAACAGGTTGAGTTCTGCGGTAAGGTTGCCTTCTTCCTTTTTAAATGAGAGGTCGATATTGGTTGAGGACTGAACGTCTAAATTATTATTGCCGACCTCATATGTGCTGGTTGCATCATGCGGGCCATTTGCGAAATACTCCTGATGGTTAGGCGCGCGCTGGGTATATCCGAGGTTAAGTGATGAAGTGTAGATGTCAGAGATGTAATATTTTATGCCTGTGGAAGCGCTGAAGGTGAGATCAGTTTTTTCAGATGCGTTGCCGAAATTGCCGCCGCCTTGTGAGGAGGTGCTCTGGTGATCTGTTCTGCCGCCGAACATCAGGTTGTAATCATCAAAAGGTAGTTCTTCGTATAAAAACAGGGAGTTTGACAGGGTATCTGTGATTGGTAGAAGTGGGTCACTTCCTATCGTGGAGGCGTTCATACCGAAGCTTTGCAATCCAATAGCACCCTGAAAGCCTTTTATAGGATTGTGGGTTATTTCAATACGGCTGTCATAGCCGTTGTTTTTGAAAGTGGTTTCAGGAGTGCTACCTTCATATTCGGTGTGGTTGTAATCGGAAACACCTATTTTATAGGTGATCTTTTTGATATGTTCGCTTATATCGGAAAATGCACCTGCTAAGTCAGTTCTGCGGGATTCGAGTTTTATGTTTTCTTCGTCAATGGGGTCAACCGGAATGCCATAATTGTCATTGAGGCCGGAATATGAAATGCCGACAAAGCCGCTATCAAATATCTTTGAAACGCCGAAGCTGCCGCCTTTTGAATCTGACTGTGAGTTGAGGAGTTTGCCGCTTGGCTCGTTATCGGCGTTAAAGCTGTAGTTATTGGTGTCTTTGCCAAAAGTTGTGAGTTGGTAATTGAGTCCGCTGGCTGATTCTCCGCCTTTGATTTTTATGGCGGCAGCGCGGGCTTTATCAACGGTGTTATAGCTGGTGTCAAATGTTCCGGTTACAAGTTTATTTATTTGTTTATCGGGGATACGGTTATCTATAATGTTTATAACGCCGCCAATGGCTTTGCTGCCGAAGAATAAAGCTTGCGGGCCTCTGATTATCTCGATCCTTTCAACGGACATAGGGTCGATTGAAATGTTGTGGTCTACCGAGGTTGCTGAAGCATCAATTGTAGAAACGCCATTCTGGAGGATGGTAATGTTATCGCCGTCAAGGCCGCGGATAACTGGTCTGCTGGCGCCGTTTCCATAGAAGGTTGAGTTGACGCCAAGTTCTTTGTTAAGTGTTTCCCCAAGGCTATTGCGTGTTTTTAGTTTTAGCTCATCATTCTTTAATATTTTTAAAGGTTTGATATATTGGTTTGATGATCGTTCGAGAGGGTTTGCCGTAACTACTATCTCGTTCAGTTTGATAATCTTATCTTTGTTTGCGGCAGCTGCTGCGCTTGAGGTTGCGAATATCAGCAGGCTTAAGAATTTTATATTTTTCATGGCAAATTTTGTTATGTTATAACGTAACATTACTTGGGCGGGAAATTTTGTAAAGTATTTATTTTGATTGTCTGTGTATTTCTTTGTTTAATTGGTCTTAAGTAATTTCTAGCGGCGTGAAGAATTTCATGGTTATAAACAATTTTGGGCAAGAATTTTCACGTCCGCTTCATACCCGCGTAGGCGGGTATCTATCTTTAAATCGCGGATATTGGATTGACGAACCTGTGGTTTCCCGCTTTCGCGGGAATGAAGCATTTTACATTGGTAATTGGCTTTTTTGTTCAGGATAATCTGTGGATAACATGATAAGTGAAATAAAATAAATTGGTTGCTAAAGGCTTTGTAGAGCAGATTTCTCTGGAATTAATGGAGTTTGTTATTAAGAATTCAGCCTTGGAAACATCTAAAATGTATAAATGGACAGTAACAGCAGAGAGAAATTACTGGAGCTGAATCAGCTCTTCGCGAATGTTATTAGGGGTGTCAATGTGCTTGGAACACTTAACTGGCCTGATGAGGTGCAGAGGGGGTTTATAAAATCGCTCGCCACTAAAAACCCTGTGATACCTGAGTTTGAATATGTGAAAAGGGATTATTCGGAGCATAGGGAGAAGCTTGCGTTCATATTAAATGCAATACCGAAAACCAGTTCGCTTGAATTTGAATTTTTGAGGAAAAATACTGAGTCTTATATTCTGGCGCTGGATATGATGCAGGGTGTTGGCACTGATACGGTTACTGAGATATCGCAGGAGTTATATGGCAGCCCTTATGATAAGATACCGGGTCATAAGGTTAATAGCCTGGAGGCGGCGAATTATTTTCTGCAGGTTGAAGACAGGTTCAAAAGTGAGTTTGTTGAGGTTGAGGGGGATGAGGTTACTTCTGAGCAACTAAAGGACTATCTTGAGTCTCACATCGCTAAAGTTTTTATGGAGAATGAGGTTGTTGTTGAAATAGATTACAGAATAGCCTCAAGGGCATCGGTGAGTTCAAAAAAAGTGAGGATACGAGCTAATACAATTTTTAAAAAGCATGAGATAAGGCAGCTGCTTCACCATGAGGTGTTTACCCATGCGCTTTGCTCTATCAATGGTATCAACCAGCCATTCATGAAATCGCTGGAATTTACTTCGCCGAGGATAACGGCAACGCAGGAAGGGCTGGCGCAGTTTTCGGAGCTGATGACGGGATCAATACATTTGCTTCGCTTGAAGCGTATAGCGCTCAGGATAATCGCGCTTGAGATGGCGATGAGCGGGGCTGATTTTATGGATCTTTTTAAATTTTTTGCCAATGAGGTGGATAATAATGAAGAGGCTTATATGTCTGCGATGCGTATATTCCGCGGTGGCTCTCCGAAAGGCGGGATAATATTTTTTAAAGATGGTGTGTATATAAAGGGTATGCTTGAGGTGTTCAGCTTTTTTATGAAATCGCTTGAGGAGAACAAGCTTGACCAGTTGACGGCGCTTTTCTCAGGGAAAATGACAACATCGGATGTTGCTAATATAGCTTCTCTTACAAGGGAGGGATTGGTAGTGAGGCCTAAATATTTGCCCGTGTGGTTTGATAATATCCATAACTTAGCCGCAATACTAGCGTTCATGCAATTTGCTACCAGGCTTGATTTTGAGAGTGGTAAAATTTAATCAGGCTTGAATTCAGGCGGCGGTAACCAGCGAGTAATTCTTGCCGTTCTCCATCAGGTGCAATCCGGAGAATTGATCGACTACGGCTTTCAAGGTGTCTATCCTTAAGGGTTTTAACAGATATCCGGCATCCATGGATTTTG
>JANPLD010000099.1:0-9478 GCA_031426355.1 Alphaproteobacteria bacterium
GATGACCTCAGGCACGAGGGCGACCTTCCACTTTTCTCAAAATTCAACCAAAACAGCGTGGCAGACATGTGGGATAACTGCCTAAGCTTCAATGTTACGCATACTGGTGGCGGTAAAAAAATGTACCAATGCGTTGCTGTAGGCAATAATTTATCCAAAGCTTTCGGTAAAGACCTAAAAGACAGGTATGTTTCTTCGGCTGATAAACGCGTTCTCCCGGGAGCTAACCTTATGGAATCATTAGATAGCTCCGTTGATAGCAAAGTATTTGTTCTTTCTGCAGGGCAGTTTGTAAATTCTGATAATAAGATAGTTAAATACCGTGATTGCGTAATGCCATTTACTAATTTTGAGGGCTTGGTTACCAATCTTGTTGTCGGTATTTCCTGGAAGGCTCTTTAATTTTTAAGGCTCATATAATATTTTCTCTTTTCATCAGAAAATTTCTCGATTGAATATCTGAGCATAGTACGCGGCATTTTTCTTGCGTATCTATCAAGGAACTTTTCTAACGTTTCAACATCTCTCTTCCCTACTTCCCTGAGCATCCATCCTGTTGCCTTATGTATAAGATCATGGTTGTCATACATTAAAATTTCAGCAATTTTTAATGTATCCTCAAACTTATTTTTCCTGATAAAATGAAATGTGGAAACTATTGCGATGCGCCTTTCCCAAAGATCAGTAGAGTTTGCGAATTTGTATAATATTTCTTTATCCTTATCGAACAGATAGCCGCCAATAACATGCTCAACAGAGGCATCTACAAGGTTCCAGTTATTAATATATTTTCTGTTCCTAATATAAAAATCATAGATATCTTTTCTATTATTTTTATCTTTTTTAAAACTTTGAACTGAAATTAAAAGTGCGAGTAATCTTTCTTCATTGATATCTGACCGTAATAATTTTTCCAGCTCAATCAGCTCAACATCCTTAAGCTCTTTTGCGATAAGCCTTATATCAGGCACGCATACGCCTATGAATTTATCACCTTCACCATATTCACCCTTGCCGGTCTTAAAAAATTTTCTCTGCTGGATAGCGCGCTCTGGGCTTGATTTTTCCCTGAGGAGTTTTATTGCTTTGCTTGCGGTCATAATTTTGTTTATATAAAAACAGAACTTTCAAATACTGATATCCATGAAAAACGAAACTAAAATAGTACATAAAGGCAGGAATTCCACCAAGCATTTTGGAACAGTAAACCCGCCTGTTTATTTTTCTTCTACCATTATATTCCCTACAACTGAAGCATTTGAAAATGCCGAGCGCGGTAAAGATCATTATGAACCTTTGTTCAGTTCTGCCAGCACCGATATTTCATATGGCATTGCAGGCAACCAGACCAATTTCGCATTGCAGGAAGTTATCAACGAGCTTGAAGGGGGGCATGGAACGCTCATCACTTCATCGGGCCTATCTGCCATAACTTTAGTTCTTTCAGCTTTCCTGAAAGCAGGCGACCATTTACTTGTAACTGATTCCGTTTATGGCCCGACCAGAAGATTCTGCAATAAAACCCTTCAGAGCTTTGGTATTGAAACAGATTATTATGATCCCGAAAATATTGATGACCTTAAATCTAAAATAAAGCCAAATACGAAAGTTATATTTCTTGAATCTCCAGGTTCACTCACTTTTGAAATACAGGATCTGGAAGCTATATCGAAAATTGCCAGAGAGAAAAATATAATCACGGCACTTGATAATTCATGGGCAACGCCGCTTTATTTAAATCCACTTGAGCATGGCATAGATATTTCTATCCACGCGATAACAAAATATATCAATGGCCATTCAGATGTTCTGCTTGGCGCGGTAGTATGCAATAAGGAAACCTATTCCAAAGTTTCAAGCAACTATAAGAATTTTGGATATTCAGCTTCCCCAAGGGATTGTTATGAGGCATTGCGCGGTATAAGAAGCCTTACTGCACGTTTAGAATATCAGCAGCGTTCCCTAGAAAAAGTTTTAAGCTATCTTGAGAAACAAAAATGTGTCGGGCAGATATTAGCACCTTCACATAAAACTTTTTCAGGGAATGCCCTGTGGAAAAAATATTTCAAAGGTAGTTCATCGTTATTCAGTGTTATCCTTGATAAGAAATATAGTGATGAATCGGTTGCCAAGATGATCGACGACTATGAATATTTTGCCATTGGAGCTTCATGGGGTGGTTATGAAAGTCTGGCGCGCAGAATAAATCTTGAAGGCACCAGAACCGTAACTGCTGGCAAATATACTACAAATATGATAAGGTACTATATAGGCCTTGAAAACGCTGATGACCTTATTGCTGATCTGGACAATGGTTTCAAAAGATTATTATGACCGTAAGGAACTTTACCCCCTTCATGTTTAAGACAAAATCCGTTCAGGAGAGGTCAGCCAAAGGTTACAAAGTATATAAGACAGCACAGGATTTTGTTACCGTAGAAGCCAAGACCGCCGCAGAAGCTATTGAAAGCTCTGGCGTTGCAAATCCATTCAGGATAGAAAAACTCGGGATTACATATAAATCCCTGTTCTCAGATACGGAATTGCAGGAAGAACAAAAATAGGTTAGTTTGAAGGTAGTAGTTTGAAGATTTATCTTAGCTTCCAACTTCCAACTATAAACTTCCAACTAAAATGGACATTACCCAAATACTTTCTGCGTTTAATCTTAATAATGGGGACAGGAATTTTCCACCTCAGGCACAGCAGACACTTGTTCAGAATTTATCAAATATTCTAGGCAATCAGGCATTTAATGGTTCTTCCTTACAGGCATCAGGGAATACTTATACTACGCAATTAATTCTTAATCCCTTTATTTCTGATATACCTCAGGAGATAACTTTGCGTACCGCGACTGATTTGCGTTCCCTGCCCTCTTTCTCAGTAGATGTTGAGAATATAAATATTACCCAGCAGGGAAATAATGTCCTGATAAATTTTGCAGGAAAAATAAATTCACAAGGGATTGAGATTCCAAATCCCAATATAAATGGCACTATAAAAGTCAGTGACCCGGCGCTTATAAAATCATTAACAACTGATACTAATCAACCTAATAACCCTAACCCGATAGGAAAACTTTTCGGTTCAGATTTCAGCACACTGACTAAAATACCTGATAATTTGCAATTATATTCACAGGTAGACCCTAAAAAACTTGAGCAGTTTTTACCGCAGAATTTACAACAAAACTCTTCGCAGAATTTGCAAAGCTCAGCTCAAAACCAGATATCAAAAGATTCGCTTTTTTCGGTAAAATTAATTTCCGTACAAACGCAGGATGGAAATATTCTTCTTAATAAACAGAATATTATTTCACAGAACCAAAGTATCATTTCAGGCAAGATAGATTATGATCAGGTGAGTAAAGAAACTATAATTAAAACTGATATTGGCAATTTCAGGATACCGGGACAGGTAAATATACCAAGTAATTCCACTCTTAGTTTCCAGATAGAGAATTTTACAAATACCAATAATATTAAAGCGAATGAGAATTTTGCATCACTGGCACTTCTTAAATCTTCGGTATCAACTGATATTGCGAATCTGCAAAACTCTGCAAAACTTCTGACTAATAATCCTATAGGTTCTGCATTCCTTGAAAAGATATTTCCTTCAAGTGTGGAAAAACAATCTTACGCAAAATCACTATCACTTATTTCCGGCGCGGCAAAAGAAAGTGATCTGAATGAACTGGTTAATACTAATCTTGAAGGCTTAAGTTCAAAACTTAATAAAAATGAACTCGCAAATTTCATTGATCAGGCAAAATCATTATTACAATCAGTTAAAGATTCAGTTGTGAAATATGGCTCTTCCGGCGGCGAGAATTTTTACTCTTACATCATGCCTTTTTATAATGATGGAAAACTCGAATTTAACCGCTTCTATGTTTTTCAGGAAAAGCAAAATGACAAGATAAATAAGGAAGGTAGATTTGCTGTTGAGCTGGAGCAAACCGGCACCGGAAAAATCGAGATAGAAGGTGTTTACAATAAAGCCTATGACAGGGTGCGTAAATTTGATGCGGTAATACGCTCCGAGAACCAGTTTGGCAAAACCAGTAAAGATGAACTTAAAGCTCTGTTTGCTGATAGCGCAGAATTAATGGGTTTTGCAGGTAGCCTTACCTTTCAGGCACTACCTCAATACAACCCACACACGCCATATAGCCATAATTACAACGATCCAGATACTGGAATTGTGATTTAAAACAGTATATTAAAGCGCAAGTTAAATCTCCTTGATAATCTTACAGATTTATGTATAAACCCCGTTCCAAGGGTTTTCCCTAGGGTTTTGCTTGTTCAGGTTATGGTTAATGACCATTTGGCTACCTGACAGCTGGCTGTGAAAGCAGCTTTTAATATTAATTATGGAGATCAAAATGCCGAAGTTAAAAACTAAATCTGGTGCTAAAAAGCGCTTTAAACTTACTGCTAGCGGTAAAGTGAAAGCCGCACAAGCGGGTAAACGCCATGGAATGAGAAAACGTTCTCAGAAAACGGTAAGGAATCAGAGGGGTACTACTATAATGCATGCTTCTGATGCGAAATTCGTAAAGTTATTTATTCCTTACGCTTAAGTCTGAACCAATTATTCTCAACTCTAAAAATTAAATTTTATGGCACGCGTTAAAGGTGGTATGATTACCAAAAAGAAACACAAAAAATATTATAAACTTGCGAAAGGTTACTACGGCAGAGCGAAGAACTGCTTTACAGTAACTATCGAGAAAGTTGAAAAAGGTTTGCAGTATGCTTACCGCGATAGAAGAAACAAAAAAAGAGATTTCAGAAAACTCTGGATCGTTCGTATCAATGCTGCGGCTCGTTTGAATGGCTTAAAATACGGCCAGCTTATCAATGGTCTCAAATTAGCTAATATTGACCTTGATAGAAAAGTCCTTGCTCAGATCGCTGTTGAGAATCCTGCGGATTTCACGCAGATTGTTGAAGCTGCTAAAAAAGCTCTTTCTTCTAACAAGAAAGCTGCTTAATATCATATACTATAGTGTCATACCTGCGAAGGCAGGTATCCAGCTAGAACAATAACAAGACTTATGACTTCTCTGGATTCCCGCCTACGCGGGAATGACACATAAGTATAAAACATAATTCTAATGTCCCAAACACTCAAAGAAGTTCATTCTATTTCCGAAGAAGCGAAGGTAAAGATATCTTCAGTAAGTAATTCTTCTGAACTGGAAAATCTGCGTGTACATTATTTAGGTAAATCAGGCGTTGTTACTGAAAAATTAAAAACTTTAGGAACTTTACCTGCGGAAGAGAGAAAATCCTTCGGGCAGGAAGTTAATAAAGTTAAGGAAATAATCTCCGAACTTCTCACTGTAAAAAAAAATGAGGTCTCGAAGAAAGAGACTGATGAAAAATTAAAAGCCGAGCAGATAGATATAACTCTTCCTGCTATAGAAAAGAAAATTGGCACTATTCACCCAATCACAAAAGTAATCGAAGAAATTGTTGAAATATTCGGCTCGATGGGTTTCGCAGTTGCGGAAGGCCCAGAGATAGAAGATGACTTCCATAATTTTGGAGCTCTCAATATTCCGGAAAGTCACCCTGCCCGCCAGATGCATGATACTTTCTATATTAAATCAGAAAATACGGATAAGAAATTTGTCCTTCGTACACATACATCGCCAGTACAGATACGTGCGATGGAAAATAATAAACCGCCACTTAAAATAATTGCACCAGGAAGAACTTTTCGCTGTGATTCTGACCAAACCCATTCCCCAATGTTCCACCAGATAGAAGGTTTCATGGTTGATAAGGAAGTTAATATGGGAATGCTCAAAGGTTGCCTGTTACAATTCCTCGAAGAGTTTTTTGGCGTTAGTAATTTGAAGATGCGTTTCCGTTCTAGCTTCTTTCCGTTCACTGAACCAAGTGCCGAAGTTGACATTGGTTGCAGCCGCAAAGGTGGAGAAATTAAAATTGGTGAAGGCGATGACTGGCTTGAGATTCTCGGTTGCGGAATGATACATCCTGATGTTCTTAAGAATTGCGGTATCGACCCGACTGAATATCGGGGCTTTGCTTTTGGCATTGGTATTGAAAGGCTTGCGATGCTTAAGTATGGAATACCTGATCTCCGTAAATTCTTTGAATCAGACCAGAAATGGCTTAAGCATTATGGTTTTACGCCGTTTGAGAATTAATTCTAAACAATAGTTCCGAATAATTTTTCCTATAATGGCTGTAACAGCCATTGCAAAAGTTCCCCAGAATGTTACGCGAATTGTGGCCTTTAGAACATTTGCCTTTCCTACTTTTGCGCCAATGGCACCAAGTAGCGATAAAAATAATAATGAAGTTCCCGCAACAGTGATCGTTATCATATTTAACGGAGATACTGCGACCATCAACAAGGTAATGCCGCACCTGCTGTAAAAGTGAGCACAGAAGTTATTGCCGCCTGAATCGGGCGTGCCTTGGTTAAATCAGATATGCCCAGCTCATCGCGTGCATGCGCTGCCAGTGCATCTTTTTTCATAAGCTGAAAGGCAACTTCCCTCGCAAGATTTTTATCCAAACCCCGCTTCTCATAAATTCCAGCCAGTTCATTGACTTCAAATTCGGGGCTATCTTTCAGCTCTTTTGCTTCCCTTGCAAGATCTGCGGTCTCAGTATCAGATTGTGAACTTACAGAAACATATCTCCTGCCGCCATAGACATTGCTCCGGCAAAAAGCCCCGCAACGCCTGCAATAAGAATATCACCTTTCGCAGCAGAAGCCGCGGCAACACTAATTATCAAACTTGCCGTAGAAATAAGCCCGTCATTAGCACCAAGCACAGCTGCCCTCAACCAGCCACCCTTCCAAAAAGGTGAATTTCTTTATGTGAAATACTTCGCATTTTGCTCCAGTTTATTTATCAGACTAGCGTAAACCCTCAAAAACAAAAGCTTTTATCTTTTTCTGTAAATACTCCTGAAATGCTGCTTCGCTATTATTCTCTATAGCAGAGGGGTCAGCAACACCCCAATGTTCCTTTTTTGCGGAACCTAAAAATATAGGGCAGGCTTCTCCAACGGCGTTATCACAAACAGTAAACACGAAATCTATTTTAATATCAGCAAATTCATCCCATTATTTACTTCTGAAATTATCGTAATCTGCTTCAATATTATTCTTCTTAAGTATCTCTATGGCTTTCGGGTTTACCTTACCGGAAGGAAAACTTCCAGCAGAATAGGCTTTGAACTTACCTTTGCCATAATGTTGCAGCAATCCTTCCGCAATTATACTACGGCAGGAATTATGGGTGCAGAGAAATAGAATGTTTTTCATAATATAAACCCGTGTTTCATTCCCTCATTAAGAAAAGTCTTCATTTCCCAATACAAAATTCAGAGAAAATTTTATCCAGAATATTTTCTACATCTATCTTTCCGGTGATCTTTCCCAAATGAAATGCAGCAGAGCGCAAAGTTTCCGCAGAAAGCTCAATCGGCAGATTATTTTTTCTGGTCTCAAGAAAATTATTTAAATTAACAGCAACTTCGTTGAGTGAATTCCTGTGCCTTGCCCTTGTGATAACAGGGCTTTCTTTAACATCCAGAATCTCTTCAAGTTTTTCGGTTATTTTATCAATTAATATATCAGTTCCAACTTTATTTTTTATAGAAACAAGAATTGTTTTGATTCCATTTATCTCAGCATCATTAATGTTTTTTACATCTGATTTATTTATCAAGATGATCGAATTCTTATCTATTAATTTAACTATATCATCAGAGAAATTAGGATATTCTTCAGCGCTTAAAAGTATGATTTTAAAATCAGCATTTTCTGCTTTTTGAAGTGCGCGTTTAACGCCTTCACTTTCTATCGCGTCACTACTTTCCCTTATACCTGCCGTATCTATTAATGTCAGTGGATATCCTTTTATCTCCAACCTGCATTCTAGACTATCCCTTGTGGTTCCCGGAACATCTGAAACTATGGCAAATTCTCTTTCACTTAAAAAATTTATAAGAGTTGATTTACCAACATTTGGTTTTCCTAAAATTACGCCAACTGCTCCCTCACGAAGTCTCTCAGATTTGTTGTTTGAAAGCTCCTTGTTTATTTCTGCAATTATATTTGCGATTTTTTGCGCTGCCTGCAAATCAAGATCTTTTGGTATATCTTCGTCGGGGAAATCTACGAACGCCTCGATGAATGCCATTACTTCAATTACCCTCTCTCTCCAGCTATCAAAAACCTTTGAGGCCTCACCTTCAAGCAGTGCGATTGATTGCTTAGCCTGAGCCTCAGTTTCTGCAGATATCAAATCAGCTAAACCTTCTGCTTGCACCAAATCCATCTTGCTATTTTCAAAGGCGCGCTTGGAGAATTCACCAGCTTCTGCAACCCTAAATCCATTTATAGAAGATAAGATATCTGAAACTTTTCTTGTGACAGCAATTGAGCCATGCAAATGGAACTCAACAATATCTTCACCTGTAAAACTATTTGGGGAATTGAAATAAATAACTAATGCGTGATCAATTATATTATTTTCATTTTTTAATTTGACTAGTTTTGCTTCGCGCGGTTTTATATTTTCTGATACTGAAAAAGCCTTTAATGCTTCCTTTGCGTTCCTACCTGAAACCCTGATCAAGGCAACGCCTGCCTTGCCTTTGCCAGATGATAATGCGAATATGGTTTCTGATGACATTAGAGCCCCGTTATTATCTGGTTCTCAATCCGCATATCAACATAGGAAATAGATTTACTGAGAAGGCCGTTTTTCTTATCTAATTCAGCAAGTTTTTTCCATGCGGCAATTGCTCCTTTTTCCGGAAGTTTCACTTTTATTTTTTTCTTCAGGGTTATATCCCATCTGCGGTTACCGACTTTTTTTGCATCTGTAACATTATCAAGCAGGTTCGGAGCAGTTGAAATTATTGAATAAAGTTCGGCTATATCTTTTTTAGGATCATTACCCACAACTACCGGAAGCATAGAATTCCCGGCGCTTATCTTAGTGCTTATAAGGTTGCCTTTAATATCTGATATTGAGATACGCCCGCCGCTCTGCCAGAGGAAGCTTGGCTTTCTCTCGGTAACATTTACCATCAATGTTGTGGGGAGTTTTACCCTTATTTTTGCGCTATCGACCCAGCCGACAGATGTTATGGATTTTTGGAGGTCTTCCAGATCAAGCAGTAATATTGGTATATTCTTGAATTCAGTTGTGGCGTAAATGGCTTTTACAACTTCATCTGAAGTTACAACATGATTGCCCATTATCTCAACCTCTTTTACTTCAAGGCCAATTGCTACAGTAACCGCGCCAACAACCTGCCTGACAGCGCTTCTTATAATTATGTAACCGTCAAAGAAATATGACCAGATAAGAACAATTACAAATATAACTATTAACATTATCCTGAATATCTTGTTCGCCCGAATAAGCGCAAAACGTATCTTACGTTTCCTGATAAAATCCTCAGGG
>JANPLD010000100.1:0-1796 GCA_031426355.1 Alphaproteobacteria bacterium
GGACTTTTCAAACAGCTCTTAGAGAAAGATGGTGCTAACGAGCGGCGATCGCCAAGCTTCCCGGCTGGCTTAAATTACCAATAACCACGACATCGCGATGGTTTGCATCAAGGTGGCGCACAATTTTGTAGATCGTTTCTATATTGTCAGCCGCACCAATTTTGTCGGCCAATGCCACTAGCGAAAGAGGCTGATTTGTTTCCTTGAGGGTGGTTATCACTTGTCGCTGCAAATCTAGCACGGTGGCAGCCGCTTTTTTACCTGCCTCTACACCGGGCTGGTGGTATGCATTCACATTCACCAACGATGCGTAGAAGCTGACGGTGCGTTCGTATAGTGCAATCAACGCACCGACGATGCGCGGTGTTACCTTTGGCACGGTGACGGTAATCGAGTCGCGATGGTTGTCATACAGCGCGGCACGGGTGCCCTGCAATAGCCCTGAGAGAAAATCACCAGAGGTTGCCCCCGGTTCTACCTCAATTGAGCTACCGACGCGATCTTCTAGCACTTCAATGAACGTCACAAAAAAGTTGGGCACGCCTTCTCGCAACTGCTGCACATAGGCGTGCTGATCGGTAGACCCCTTGTTGCCGTAGACAGCGATGCCTTGATACACCGTGTTGCCATCCAGGTCAGTTTCCTTGCCCAGAGATTCCATCACAAGCTGTTGCAGATACCGAGAAAACAGCAGCAGGCTATCTTTGTAGGGCAGCACTACCATGTCTTTTTCGCCCTTGCCGTTGCCCGCGTAGTACCAGGCTAGCGCCAGCAGCGCGGCAGGGTTGGTCTGTAGATCCGCCACTCGCGTTGCATCGTCCATAATTTGAGCGCCCGTCAGCATTTCCTGAATGTCGATGCCCTGAAGCGCGGCGGGGACTAAGCCCACTGCCGACAGTTCCGACGTGCGCCCACCGATCCAATCAAACATGGGAAATCCGGTAATCCAGTGCTCTGACTTGGCGTGCTGATCCATCTTGCTACCGGGCATGGTGACGGCGATCGCATAGTCGGCAAAGTTCAATCCCAGTTGCTCGTAGGCGTGCTTCACCTCCAACATGCCATTGCGCGTTTCGGGGGTGCCACCTGACTTAGTGGTAACCAGTACCAGCGTGCTCTTGAGCCGATCTTTGAGCCGGGTCAAAATGCGATCGAGTCCAGCGGGGTCGGTATTGTCAATAAAATGCACAGCCATTGGTGGAAAGTCAGGCGAAAGCGCTTCCGCTACAAATTCCGGCCCTAGCGCCGAGCCACCAATACCTACCGATAGCAAGTCAGTAAACTTAGGCGCAGTGGGGGGATGAATCGTGCCGTCGTGGACTTTTTTGACGAAATCTTCAATCTTGGCGAGCGTTCCAATGATTTCCTGTTTCAAGTCAGGCGTAGGTGCCAAGTCAGGATTTCGCAGCCAGTAGTGCCCCACCATGCGGTCTTCGTCGGGGTTGGCGATCGCCCCACCCTCTAACGCCGTCATATCCTGAAATGCCTTGTCAAACTTGGGTTTCATCCGTTCCACGAACGCGTCGTCAAACCGGATTCGGCTGATATCGACGTACAGCCCAAGACCATCGTGGTAGTAAAGCCAATCTTGATAGCGCTGCCAAAGTATGGTGCCGTCCATAAAGCCTTTCAACCTATAGCATTTCTCCAATCACAGTGTACCGACCAAAACCCCAAGAAATGTGAGATTAGCATCTTCAACTATGGAGATTTGCAAAAGAAGACCATCGGTAGGGGTGAAGCATTTGCATCAAAATCGAGTCATTGTGCCCCGAATCTGGGTACAAATGCTTCAC
>JANPLD010000101.1:0-3613 GCA_031426355.1 Alphaproteobacteria bacterium
TCATAAGCACTGTTAACAAATAAAGGGGTTATCTTAGCTCCCATTTCCTGAGCTAAGGTTGATATTTGTAAATATTGTTCTTTATATTCTTTTAAATTCTGGTCGTTATATTCCAGAATTATTACTTCCCATTCACAATCAGAATTATTAGCTCTTCTTCTCGCAGCTCTTAATACGCGTGCAGCTTCCGGGTGGTTATCAACTATTGCTAAAATACTATTAGTTTTCAATGCTTTATTTTTTTTCGCATTCATCAGAGTTGATACTTTCTATTAAATCAACTTTAGAATGAAATAAGTAACATAAAAAAGCCATAAGTAATTGAGAAAATCAGGTTTTTTTAATCCCTAGACCAGTCTTTGAGATCTTTCCACCATTTTTCGAGTTTAGAATCTATTTGGCTTAATATGGCGGGGTTTACATTTTTAAGCATTTTATTGATCTGCTTCATTTCTTCAAGCATATCAGATATCTGTTGGTGGTGTTTTTTATGTTTTTCATAATTCATTTCAAGATATAAAGCTCTTTTAGCATTCCACATTGAGCTTCCGACAACATCATAATTTTGGCTATGTAAGAAATAATGCGCGAGAGCAATGTTGTATCGTGCTCTTTCCATTGGGGAATCAATGCGTTGCCCCATCTGTACTATATCATTTATCAAGCTCGCAAGTGTTTCCTGAGCGTCATTGATCTCATTCCTGAAAACAGTTTCTCTTGCACTAACAAGTTTTGTTTCAGTAATTCCAGTATTAATATTAGGTGATAAATATACTATTTTTGCGCTTATAATCTTAGGCCTGCTATTCTTTGCCCAATCAGGACCATTGCCAGATATCTGCCAATTATTTAGTTCGTTATTAAGTGGTACATAATGTTCTATAAAGTCAGTTTTGTAATCATAAGTAAATTCACCCGCTATTACATTTGATTTATAAAGATATTTCGATTTTGCATTCTTAAGCTGGTTGTTAAGTTCGATTGCTTTGTCAATATGTTTAAAAGCCATATCCCTATCTTTTTTACCTAATGCGATACGTGCATAAGTAATATTTTTAATAAGGTTCTCTGCGGCAAAACGTACATTTTCAACAGTTTCGCTGATCTGAGGTTTTGCAATATTCAATGTGGGTTTTTTCTGTAACTGAACTTTGTGAGGTAGGAAAGGGCCAGATTTTGTACATGCACTGGAAATAAGACTGGCGGTGACCATTATACTTAAAATGAGTTTTCTATTCATGGTAACCTAAATAATTATTTGTAAGATGTCAGATTTTATCATGCTTTGTTATTCTTGCAAATAACATTGTGATCAGCATTTAACAGTTTATGAAAAAATCGTCACTTTGTTTAAAATATTATTAATACAAGTTAAATATCAATTTACGGATCTTTTATATTAAACTGCTAATTGGCAGATAGAGTATTGATAGAGTTTAATTCATCATGTTCTTACTTTTTATTAATTAAAGGAGTTTTTCATGAATAAAGATCAAATAATAGGTAACTGGAAACAACTTAAAGGCGAGGCTCAAAAACAATGGGGTAAATTGACAGATGATCAGTTTGATCAAATCGGTGGTGATTTAACTAAGCTTGAAGGTCATATTCAGGAATCTTATGGAATAGGTAAAGATGAAGCAAGTAAGCAGGTTAATGAATGGAAAAAGAATTGTAGTAATAATTCATCTTCATATGCTGCTTAATTTATTTATAAGTTAATCAAGAGTTAAAGGGCTAGGTTTCTAGCCCTTTTTTAATAAAAATTATGGAATCTTTATATATAATGATTTCAAACACGCTGATAATTTATCTGGTGTCTTTTAATGTCCTTTTGTTATCGTTATTATTAATTAAAAAGAGGGATTATGACTACTATAAAAAACAAATTATTATTAATTACTACTGTTGCTTGTGTGTCTTTAGCTTCGGCTGCTTATGCAACTGATTATGTTTCAGGAAATACTAAAACTGAAGTTAAGCAAGACAAAGATGGTGATTATGTAAAGAAAACTACTACAAAAGGTACTGATGCTTCTGGCGCTGATACATCTGTAGAAAGTGAAGTTAAAATAGATGTAGATGCTGATGGTGACTATAAAAAAACTATTGAAAGTAAATCTGTTACGGATCCTAAAGGTTTAATGAACAAAACTGTTGTTAAAACTAAAGAAGAAATTGAAAGAGATAGCGGTGAAGATTCTTACAAATATATCAAAAAAGTAAACGGTGATACTGTAATTGATAGCAAAGTTAAAGCTGACTAATATTGATGCTGATAAATTAAAGCCAGTCATTTGTAAAATGGCTGGCTTTTTTTTATGCCTTATTTATGTAAATGAGGTTTAAGAACATAATGGATTCTTTATATATGAAATGTAATTCAATAAACTTAACAAATTTTAAACCCATCATGAAAAGATTATTTTTATTAAGTTCAATACTTGTTTCTTCTTTAGCAAGTTCAGCCTATGCAAAAGATCTTGAAACTGACAGAGAGCTTGATGATAAATGGGCTTTTTCCGCGACAATAGAGAATGACATTTTTGCAAATGATGATTCTAACTATACTAATGGTGTAAGATTTTCATGGTTATCTCCTGAAACTACTACTCCGCACTGGATAGAAAGGTTTGCAGATGCATCTCCATTTTTTAATGAGCTTGGCAATAAGAGGATATCTTATTCTTTTGGCCAGAACATGTATACACCTGAAAATATAATTACCCCAACTGTAATTTTTGATGAAAGACCCTATGCTGGTTGGTTATATGGTAGTGCAGGATTAATATCAGATACTGGTGAGGAGCTTGAAAGGCTTGAGCTTACCTTGGGTATAGTGGGTCCATCATCACTGGCTGAACAGACTCAAGCAGTTGTTCACCATGCTATTGGAGCAAAAGTTCCTCGTGGCTGGGATAACCAGTTAAAAGACGAGCCGGGATTTATCCTTGCGTATGAAAAAGCATGGAAAAATTATCTGGATTTTGGTTTTTTAGGGCTTGGCATGGATGCTACACCTAAAGCGGGTTTTGCCCTAGGTAACGTAAGTACTTATGGTTCAACAGGTGTTACTTTCAGATTGGGTAGGGATCTTCCTTCTGATTACGGCCCGCCAAAAATAAGCCCTAGGATATCTGGTAGTGAATATTTTGTACCAACAAAAACTCTAGGATTCTATTTATTTGCTGATTTTGAAGGGCGCGCGGTTGGAAGAGATGTATTCCTTGATGGCAATACTTTCAGGGATAGCCATCATGTAGATAAGGAAATTCTTGTAGGGGATGCACAGGTAGGTGCGGCTATGACTTTAGGGAATTACAGGTTAGCATATACCCAAGTTTTTAGAACAAAAGAATTTGAAACTCAAAGAAGCAATGGTGAAGATTTTGGAGCGCTTACTCTATCTGTAAAATTTTAATTAATACAATTACTTATGCTTTTTTTATGCTTTCAATAATAATTGAAATATAAATTTTATAGTCGGATAACTAAAATCAAATTAATAACAAAAATATTTTTATGAAAATTCCAAAATTACTTTTTCTTTTATCATTGATTACGTTGCCAATTTCGTGCTCTGCACAGGAAGAAGTATCTGTAACGAAAGAAG
>JANPLD010000102.1:0-2310 GCA_031426355.1 Alphaproteobacteria bacterium
AATCTCCGCAGCACGCTGGCCACTTCCGGCTGTCTGAACTTTTACAGTCCATATATGAAATAAGTTTTGAATGGGATTAGAAAAAAGAACAACATCAGTTACTTTTTCTATTGGTATTGAAGAAACTTTTTTGAATATCACCCCGCCTTTTGCGGTTAGAACTCTATTATCTAACGATTACTGGAACGTTTTCTATGAATCCCAATGATATGAAAATTTTATTGTCTATAAAAACCAGAGAACAAATTATTGATGAGTTTAAAAATATTAAAGAAGGTGCTTATACATCAATAATTAAAGTTTTTATTGTTGTTGCGGTTATGTTTTTAATTAATAGTTATTTTACGGGTCCGATAACGCCGAAAATGATTTTAATATTTGTCTTTGGAGGGATTGTTATCGGACTTGATATTATTTTTAATTTAGGTGACATTTCAAAAAAAATAAATCTTTTATTTGAGTTGGAAAAAATACAATATTTAGAGGAAAAAGAAAGTGAATGTAAAAAGTAGAGCCATTTATCCAGTGCTTTTTTTCACTGCTGCAATTTTTATTGTTTTTATATTTTTCGGCATTTCTACAAACAGAATACACAGCCTAGGGGCGTTAAAAACTTCTTCGGCTTATTAAAGTAGAAAATTATTTGTAACATGAGCAGCCGAAATTAGGTGATCAGAAAAAGCCGATCAGAAGGATTGTTCGGCTTTTTTATTTATAGGTTTGCAAAAGGTCAGAAATAAACGGACAGGCAATTTTAGGCCAGTAGAGGTTGATGGTTTTAGTTTATTTTGTCTGCAGGCATGCATTAAGTTTTTCTTTGTTGTGAAAGATCATATTAAAATTTAAAGGGAGTACTATGACGGCGCCAACGAGAAAAAATCGATTTGTTCTGTTTTTATTTATTGTTATTGTATTAGCTGCTTTCGCCTGCTTTGTTTATTATATTTTTAATTCGAAGTCTGAAGTATATCCCGCTTCCAATATATCAGCCGACTTATTCAATAATCCTGAGATAATGAAAGCGTATAACGATTGCTTTATTACACAGAAAAATATTACAGAGCTTGAGCTGCAGCAGTGTAAGCGAATTGCTTCAAAAGCATGGCTTACTCAAGATGTAGAAGATGCGAACTGTTATGTGGCTCAAGCAAAAACTATTGAGGCTGCTTGCGAGTCGATCATTACATCATTCCGTAAGAAGTAATTTGTGAATTGAAAAAGGGCTGCTTTCGACTGAAGCAGCCATTCATTTAACTTTGCTCTGACTCCAATTGTTTGACTGAAGTCACCTATGGAAACGTTGACGTAGCCGTTTGCGATAAGTTGTAAGAATCAATATATTAACTAGTTAAATAAGGGCAAAAGACAATGAAAACACCTGCACAAATACGACTTAAATATTCCTTTATTTTATTGATAGCTGGTTGTTTGATTTATGCTACGTATATTATTTACGGAATAATGAATCAGCCAAGCACTTCAGGCGACAAACTGGCTGAAGTTATCCGCGCTTCTGATCCCATTGATGTGAAAGCGCCAACCATTCAGAACACTGCAATTAAAAATAACGCTGCTGAAACCACGTCAACGGTTGTAAGTAAACCATTAACACTAGCCGACGTTGCAGAATTTCAACGCTGGAGCACAGAGCACGGTTATATTCCAGAGGAAGATATAGCGGTTTATAAAAGTTATTCTGATGAAATGTTAGAGGATTTAGCCAAGCGAGGTGATGTTATTGCCTTAGAAATGCTTGGCGGTAAATTTATTAATCAGCACGATTACAAAAAAGCAAAAATTTATTACCGGGATGCTGCCGCCTTGGGCTCAACAATTGCGCTAGATATGCTTGCAATTATCACCGAAACGCTACCGGTTCCAAATGAAACAAAAGCACAGAGAAAGGAGCTTGTGCGATTAGGCTATCTTGAATCATTGGCTTTATACAAAGTTATCGCGTTGCGCGGAAATCAACGATTAGCAGATTCGAATATTAGATCGGTAGATAGAAGTTATTTGATTAGAAATAAAGAGCCCCTTAATTTGAAGCCCGAAGAGCTAGAGTTTATTAATCAACGCGCGCAAGAAATATACAGTGACTTACAAGCTAGACGTACAGAGTTAGGTCTTGGTGATTTTAATAACACCACGCCACTGATGCTTACGGATATTATGATGAAGATGAAGCAGAAATAGGGATGCTCATAAAAACTGGGTAGTGCTACTACTCAGTTTTTAGCTGATTTCAAGAATATTATTTTCTATAAAATTGTATTGCTTCAATAATTTCGTTTCTAGCGGCTTCCGGAG
>JANPLD010000103.1:0-3020 GCA_031426355.1 Alphaproteobacteria bacterium
CTGGTGCAGCATCCGCTGACGGATAAGGGGTTGGCGGTGTTTTTGGATGACTGGAAAAAAACAGGACAGAAGATTGCGTGACCAAAAAAACCACCAAACGTGCAGTGAGCAAACCGGCAGAAATTTCTGCTGAGCAGGTGCGCGATTACCTTAAAAACCATCCGGATTTTTTGCAGGAAAATTCTGAGCTGTTTTTATCCGTTACGCCACCGGAACGAAACCTTGGCGAGGGTGTGGTTGATTTTCAAAGCTTCATGGTCAAGCGCCTGCAAAGCGGCAATAAAACGCTGGAAACCAAATACGATGCGCTGGTGGATTTTTGCCGCGATAATATGTCGGTGCAGGCGCAGGTACATCATGCCGCGCTGCGGCTGATCCGCACGCGCACATTGGAGCAATTGCTCGAAGTTTTGACGCTCGATCTAGTGAGTTTGTTCGATGTCGATGTGGTGCGCATCGCCATGGAATCCGATACCGCGCGCGCTTATGAAGGCTATCAGGGTGACCAGGCGTCGGGCATTGTTTTTATCCCGCCTTATACGGTGGATGCGGCGCTGGGAAAGAAAAAGCAGGTGGCGTTGATTGGTGATGTGCATGCCAATCCACCGGCTGGGTATGAGCAGATTTTTGCTGATTGCACGTCGTTGATTCAGTCGTGTGCGCTGCTGCGGCTCGAGCTGGAGCTGGTCGAAAAAAATGTGATTTTGGCCTTTGGCGTGCGCTACAAAGACCGCTTCCATCCGGGGCAAGGAATTGAGCTGCTGAATTTCCTCGCCCAGATTGTTGGGCATCAGCTTGATGTGTATCTCGATGAGCTGGCACTGTGAAAATTGCCCCCAAACTTGCCGATGGTTTTTTAGCTAAACCTAATGCGATCCATTCGGCGGTGCTGGTTTATGGGCCTGATAGCGGCGGTGTGCGCGACCGGGCGAAGAAAATGATGGCGGCGGTGCTGGGGGTAAATCCCGATCCGTTTGCGGTTACGGAAATGACGGAGGCGAAAATTCTCGCCGACCCGGCGCTGTTGTCTGATGAGCTTTCGAGTTTTAACATGATGTGCCCTAAGCGCGTGATTTTGATTCGCGATGGTGGTGATAAGCTGACCAAGATTATCGATGGTGCGGCGGCGCAGTTTAATGGTGATGTGTTTTTGATCGTCGCCAGCGATGAGCTTTCGGCGCGTTCTTCGCTTCGTGGCTGGTTTGAAAAAAGTGACAAGGCGGCGGCGCTGGCTTGTTATCGCGATGAGCTGCGCGATGTTCAGGGGGTAATTCGCAAGGCATTTGATGATGCGAAACTTTCGGTTGATCGTGAGGTGATGGAATATCTGGGTAGCCAGCTGGGTAATGACCGCTATGTGACGTATCAGGAGATTGATAAAATCATCACTTACGCAGGCGGGCAGCGGCTGACGTTGGAAGAAGTGCAGGCGTTGGTTGATTATAATCGTGAGACGAGTCTGGATGATATTGTGCAGGCGGTGGCGGATAAAAATCTCGCGGCTTTGGAAAAAATGCTCACCTTGCATACGCGCGAGGGCACGCAGCCAGTGGCTTATTTGCGGGCGCTGCAGCGTTATTTCAACCGGCTTTATGCGTTTAAAAGCCAGGTGATGGCGGGGCAGACGGTTGAGAGTGTAGTGGCGGGTGCCCGCCCACCGGTTTTTTTCCGGCAGGTGCCGATCCTGACGCGCCATATCCAGCAGTGGAGTTTGGAAAATATCACGCGTGCGCTGGGGCTTTTGGTTGCGGCGGAGTTGGCCTGCAAAAGCTCCGATGTTCCGACCATTGCGGCCAGCGGGCGCAATCTGATGCAAATCGCCCAGATGCGCTAGATGGCTGGTTTTCAATCGTTTTTTTAAAAGCGGCGCGGCAGCGCCCCCGGGCTTAGACTATTTTGCTTGCATTGATGCTTGCATTGGGCTATTAAACGCGCCCCAAACAAAGGCCAAACTGTAAGGAAATCGATATGAAACAAGGCATTCACCCGGCTTATCATAAAATCACCGTCGCCATGACCGATGGCACGAAATATGAAACCCGCTCCACCTGGGGCAAAGAAGGTGACGTGCTGCAGCTGGACGTTGATCCGAAAACCCACCCGGCTTGGGTTGGCGGCGTGAACCTGCGCAAAACCGGCCAGATGGAAAAATTCCAGAACAAATTCGGCGCGTTTGGCGCATTCGGCGGCACCGCTGCTGCTGATAAAGCAGAGGCTGAAGCCAAAGCAGCTCCGAAAGCGGAAGCTAAAGCGGCTCCTAAAGCAGAAGCAAAAGCTGAGCCTAAAAAGAAAGCCGATAAAAAAGACTAATCGCTTTTGCGATGGTCTTAAAAGCCCGTTTTTATCCCCAACTGGCACAGCTTAGTTTTGCTGTCTGCGCCTGCTAAGCTATATTCATCGGATCCATTGCGGCACGTCCCGCTTGATCCCGGATTTAGCGTCAGGATCAGGTTCCCGGCACCGCTGTAATCAAACGCTTTGACCTTACCCGTAATGGGTATGCCGTCATCCATTTTTTGGTCAATACGATAGCACTGCGAGGGCGTCAGGGCGTTGAGCGTCTGGATGGAGCCATTGTTGTTGGATAGTTCGGAGTCGATACCAGTGACATAGAGATAATTCTCACCTTGCCAGGCAAAGACCAGCAGATAGTTACCTTCTACACTCATTTCCGGCACGTAGAGCTCTTTTTCCGTCGAAATGGTCGTAAAGCCCGTCGCCGCGTCTGTGCGCGTAAAACCGTGATTAATGAGGCCCGACGCGGACAGATGGTTCCAGAACATGGAGTTTTCACAGCCAAAAGCGATATAGCCATTAGGCGGATTCGTGTCCACCGTGTTGGTGTCATTGTGGCAACTGGTGATGAGATTATCGCCCGCCACACTGGCGTTGGCTGATGCATCATCGGCTCCCACAGCCTGCGTAAAATTCCATCCCGCCGCATCTTTTAAGTCGCCGGGCAGGCCGCCATATTTGGATTTAAACGTCAGTGCCGCAACTTTGTATTTTTCAATTTGCTT
>JANPLD010000104.1:0-1954 GCA_031426355.1 Alphaproteobacteria bacterium
CATGGTTTAAGGGGTTGGTGATTTCCAACATCCCATGAATTAGTTCTAAAAGCCAGCCAGCGGAAAATACTCAAGACAATCTTCTGATGGGGACGGAATGGGAACTAGTCAAAACAAACTTGATATCTCTGAGAGAGCTGTTTTCGGAGGAGGAGGTCATATGTCTTGCAACTAAGATGACAACTGTAAGCTTTTCATACATCCTAACTCCTTATCAGACTCAAATCAATCTTTCGTTGACTCTACTTCAAACTATAAGGAACAAGTTGAGAAATTTGGATATATCTTTAACTCTCCAGACCTAAACCATGGTTTCAAACAGACTAATACTTTCAACTCTGCCTTCTAATCACAAGGATACTTTAATCCTTCCTGGGAAGGTTATCATTAAAGCTAAAAGCCATACCAAGGGAATTAGCCAAGAGCAAGCTCATTCGATAAGTTTAATAACCAACAGACTCTTCACAATTCTCATCAAAACTATGGGTACAATAATGAAGAACTCGAGACTCATTCGGCTTTCTCGTCTGGTAATTAGTCAGCATTTTCAGAAGGAGATGTTTACAATCCAGTTTATCAAACTCCAAACTAATTCAATCATTACCAAAATGGAATTTATGGCTAGAGTTTCGTACCAAGTAACCAAGCCTCATATGGGTTTACTCCAAATATTTAGTTTTCAGGATCTTAGTAAAACTACCCAGGAGGACCTTTCTCTATCGATAATTCAGGATTTAGTAACAATCACTATAGTAATCTTGCCTACGATGAATAGACACCACTTGGAAACAGTCCATTTGGTGTTAACGATATCTAAATTTCAGAGTAAGATGTGAGCTTACAAAATCTTTAAAAAGGGTTTACACCTAGAAGAAATAGCAATGAGTTTAAGCCAACATAAAAGTTGATCGGAAGTGCTTAATCTGTAAATCAAATCCAAGAAAAGGCAGCTCATCACAGCTAAGCTCATCAACTCTAAAAAACTCCCTCCCCTTATAGAAATCAAGACTCAAACTTCTAGCAATAAAACATGACCAACTTTAATCAGCGGGGGATAAGAGCTGGAGGTTAGCATTAGATTGCTGATTCCTTTTATCCACAAGGTTACAACTTTTCAAATCAAAGAGTAATTAACTAATAACCTCATAGTTCCTAAAGACCATACTTCCAAAGAGATCCCATGAATGATCACGCCCATATCGGAATGAATGCTCCACCAATGCTCAGAAGTTTAGCCTTTCCTTCACAAGAGTAACACTTCATCTAAGGAGGTCCTATGATAGCGATTCAACCAAACATGCATTAGAATTTCTAAATGAACTACTCGAATCTCAACTTACCTCATCATGTACATCCTCCTTTAAGAGGTCATTATGTTAGCAACTAAACTGGTTCACAAGAAAGAGAGCCAGGATACTAGCCTTCTAACTTTGTTCCACAGCAAATGCATTAGCAATAGCATCCTAGAAGTGGTATTAACACTCCTACTCATAATAACCATGATTAAAGATCAGTTTCATCTTAAAATAGCAACAACTCCTAGCAGCACTTCTCAAACTCGATCCCTGACACAACAGATTAGTTTCTTTATACACTAATGAAGCAATATGACGAGTGTCCTAATCAAGGTTAAAAATTGGACATAATTAAGGGTAACGTACACAAACTAGCCTTAACTCAGAAAGGTAGTCGTTTCCTTCAAAAGCATACTTAAAAGGCAACTGCAATTACTGTTTTATTTGATTAAAATAATGTAAGAACATGACTGTTTGTGACTTTGCACTCACTGTGCGTTTTTCACATAAAGCTGGAAAATGGAAAATTCTTTCGCAGAAATAAACTTTTAAACGGAAAACAAATCATGATCCACATGCTTGTTTTTCCATGTTAAAAATATGGAAAAGTTTTTTACTTTAATTTTTTTCTTGGAAAATTTATTTGTTTTTCATATTTT
>JANPLD010000105.1:0-13322 GCA_031426355.1 Alphaproteobacteria bacterium
CATGTTAAATATCTGCTCAAGTGTTTGCTCATGGAAAGGCTTACCAAAGCCAACGCCTGCATTAAGGCAAATGGAATCAACTGCGCGACCTGCTTCCTGTATTTTCTGATAAAGCAAATTTACGCCTTCTTCAGTTGTTAAATCTGCCTGTATTGGTTGTATGTTAGAGCTACCAGCTATCTGCGATGCGATAGAATTTATCCCATCATCTTCCGCTGCAATAATCAGATCAAAATTATTTTTAGCAAAAACTTTAGCAAGTTCAAGCCCGATACCGCTGGATGCGCCGGTTATAACTGCAAGTGGTTTCATAAACTCTCCTTAGTTTACATTAATAAGGACAGAATATTAATATTTAATCATAAAATAACCATGAGTTAAATTTATGAAATGTATAAGTAAATCATATAAAAAAAAGTCCCGCCAACTTGGGCAGGACTTCTGTTAGATCAAATCTCATTTAGATTTTTTATTCTCAATAGCTTTCTGGTTGTTGATAGGAATAAGCCTTGGTTTTTTCTCTTCCGGTAATTCGCGGAGGAGGTTTATCCTGAGTAAACCGTCAGCAAGGGAAGCATCGGTCACGATCATATGATCCGCCAATTTGAAACTTCTTTCAAATGCTCTTGTCGCAATACCTTTGTGCAGGTATTCAACTTTGTCTTCTGCCTCTGATTTGTCTTCAATATTACCTGTTATAACAAGTTCATTGTTATTTGAGTTGATGGTAATATCCCTATCCTTAAAGCCGGCTACTGCCATAGTGATGGTGTAGCTGTCTTCACCTCTCTTCTCTATATTATAAGGGGGGTAGGATATATTGGATGTTTCCTCACCCTGAAGAACGGAATTGAATATTTCGTCAAACTTATCGAAGCCGATAGTTGAACGGAATAATGGTGTTAATGATAATACGTTTCTAGACATAAAACCTCCAAAATTAGCAAAGTTTATTGTTAATTGTAAGCCCCATAAGGCGACCTACAATTTTTATTTAGGAAGCACTAAAAATATTTTCAAGATTATGAAATGAAAAAATAATGGTAATTTAAGTTTTTGTATCTGGATGAGGTATTTTTACTGAATATCAGAATACTGCTTCAACAGGTGTTGGTTTAGGTTTTGATGTCTTTGAAAAGTATATTGCTGTTGCAGGCTGATCCATTGAAACTACAGCATTTCCGGATAATAAAAGATTGGAGATATTTTTTGCAGCTTAAAAGCAGTTTCTAAACAACCTAAAGTTGTCAGATTTATAATTTTCTTATTAAATGTTTATAAAAAGGGCAGTTCTCCCCAATCGCAAACTTATTTCCTTATGCATATATATTAGGTTTACTGGGTATCAACTTCGGTTTACGTAGTATAAGTAGATTTCGGCCTGCTTCTTTTTATGAACTCATATTTAAGTAAATATATGGCTTTCAAAAATAAAAATGAGAATGATAAAAACCCGGATTGGCAAGTTCCGGTAACAATCAAAGGCGCCAACAAAGGTGATTATGATGCCTCTACATTGTTGCCAGGAGGCAAGCATCCCGAAATGCTTGAAGATTCAAAGAATGCAAAAATGTTATCTGGAACGGATGGCAGGGTAACTTCCGGAATGCGCGAACTGGCTAAAGAAAAAGATGTTTCCTGAGTTAATTAGTTATATTAATTCTTATCTTGAAAAAGAAATTGAATAAAATTGTTTGTGAGAAAGAAGAGTCTGGAATGATCACAGCATTTCCTCCAATTCTTCCAAAAAACCCACATACTTTAATTTTAGGAAGTATGCCTGGGGGAAATCTTTAGAGTTAAATCAATATTATGCCCATCCGCAAAACCAGTTTTGGCGTTTCATGGGCGATATTTTTGGAGCTTTACCTTCTCTCCCTTATGATACGCGCATTAAAATTATAAAAGAAAAAAATATTGCTGTATGGGATGTTCTGCAGGCATGCAGTCGTAGCGGCAGTATGGATGCTGATATTAAAAATCCTATAGTGAATAACTTCAAAATTTTTTACAAAGAAAATCCATCTATTAAACTGGTAGTGTTTGATAGTCTGACTGCTGAGAATTTTTATAACCGTCTGGTTATACCAACTTTATCTAAAAAATTGGTATATCGTCGTGTCCCATCTCCAAGCCCGGCGTATGCAAGAATAAGTTATGAAGCCAAAAAAGTTTTGTGGATCAAAGCACTGTTGTCTACTGCCAGTTAGACTTTAATGCTAATTCATTTTATTAAATAATATTGTAATCATGCCGGAAGGACCATCAATTGTTATTCTTAAAGAGCTTACTCTTCTATTTAAGGGTAAAAGTGTTATTGAGGTTTCAGGAAATACCAAGGTAGAAAAAGACAAAGCACTTGGACAAAAAATTATTGATATCAAAAGCTGGGGAAAACATTTCCTGATCTGCTTTCAGGGTTTCACCATCAAGATACATTTCATGCTTTTCGGTTCTTACCGTATAAATGAAGAAAGGGAAGTGGAGCCTAGGTTTAGCTTGAAATTTAAAAGCGGAAATATGAATTTTTATGCCTGCTCGGTTAAAATATTGGAAGAGAACCTAGATGATATTTATGATTGGTCAACTGATGTTATGTCAGATGACTGGGATGCAAAAAAGGCAAAAAGGAAATTAAAGGCAACGTCAAATGATGGTTTGTGACGCTTTGCTTGACCAGAATATATTTGCAGGCTCCGGCAATATTATTAAAAATGAGGTGTTGTACCGTGCAAGATACATCCGCAATCTGTTATTGGAAAGCTTCCAGCTAAAAAGCTGGATGAATTAATAAAAGAGGTAAGAAATTATAGTTTTGATTTTCTGAAATGGAAAAAAGAGTATGTTCTTAAGAAACACTGGCTTGCCCATACAAAAAGAACGTGTTCACGCTGTAAGGTTCCTTTAGTTAAAGAATATATGGGAAAGCAGAACAGGCGCACATTTTTTTGTAATAATTGCCAGATATTATATTAGCATTTTGATATAATTAAAGTTATCAACATTATTTCTTATTAAATCTATCTATATAATTCTTGATTCTAATGAAGATAGTAAAGAAAATAATTATTGTTAATTTATACTCTAATAGTTATCACCACCAATATTCTGATAATAATTAGGAGGATCAAATTGGTTGAAACAAATACATTATCTTCTGCTTCTGTTTCAGAAAATAACTTTGCGGAATTTTCTTTGAAAGTTCGTATAGCTACTCTTACTGCAGTATTACTGCCATTAGCGGGTTTTGTTGCTGCTATAGTTTCTATTTGGGGCTGGGGTTTTGGATGGATAGAATTCAGCCTTTTGACAGGTATGTATGTTCTAACGGTTTTAGGTATAACCGTTGGCTTTCACAGGTTATTCACGCATAAGGCCTTTGAAACTTATTCATTCATTAAATATTTGCTGGCGATTTTTGGCTCTATGGCAGTTGAGGGTTCGCTGCTAAAATGGGTTGCCGTGCATCGCCGTCACCACCAATTCAGTGATATGGCTGACGACCCGCATTCACCACACAATCATGGAAACAGCGTTCGAGATATATTACGTGGGGCCTGGCACGCACATATTGGATGGTTTTTTGAACCTGACCCATCTGACCTTGCGCGATATACTAAAGACCTTAGCCGTGATAAGGTTTTAGTTAAGATTGATGATCTTTTCCCTTTATGGATAATAATGGGATTAGTGATCCCGGCAGTTCTTGGCGGTTTAATGCATGGAAGCTGGGAAGGGGCATTATCAGGCTTGCTGTGGGGAGGGTTTGCCAGAGCTTTTCTTGTGCATCACGTTACCTGGAGTATTAATTCAATATGCCATATATGGGGAAGTCGGCCATTTAATACCAGTGACCGTAGTCGCAACAATTTTCTATTTGGTATTTTTGCTTTAGGCGAAGGGTGGCACAATAATCACCATGCCTTTCCATCTTCTGCAAGACATGGTTTAAAATGGTGGCAATTTGATTTAAGCTATGAAGTTATCCGTTTGCTGAAACTATTAAAACTCGTCTGGAAGGTAAATTTACCTAGTAATAAAGCTGCTTATAAAACTCAAGGCACTTTTATTTCGGAAGCTTTATAATAAAATAAGTTCCTTCGTGTTGATCAGAACTAACGCTAATAATGCCGCCATGGGATGTTACTATTTCGCGTGTAATATACAACCCTAAACCCAGATTCGCAGATGATGTTTCGGACTGATCGCCGCGGTTAAAGCTGTTAAATATTGTTTTAAGCTTTTGTTGTGGGATAGGTTCACCTTTATTATGAACCGATATCACAACTTCATTATCCAAACCTTTCAAATCAATGGTGACTGAGGAGTTTTCACCATACTGTATTGCGTTGTTCAGAAGGTTGGTAAGCACCTGACCTAAACGTGTATTATCCCAGATTCCTTTAAGGTTTCCATCTTTTAGCAATTTAAGCTCTTTACCAGGGTATTGAATTATCAGCTCATTTACTATCTGATCAGCCAAATCTCCTAAATTCATTGTTGCTTTTACAATAGGTAGTTTGGTTCCCATCCGGGCGCGGGTAAGGTCCAGCAGGTCCGTAACGATTTTGTTTACACGGTTGCTGCTGCTTTCCATTTGCGCGGCAAGATATGTTTGTTTTTCATTCAACTTGCCTATATTTGGTAATATCTGAGCCGCCATGCTTATAAATCCTAGCGGGCTTCTAATATCATGCCCTAGCACACCTAGAAGCAGGTCTTTGGAATAATCAACTTTGTCCATGAAGCGTACAACGGATTCAGCTAGGGCTTGGTCAATACACTCATTACATCTTGTAAGATCAAGAACGTCTTCATTATTTAGAACGCCTTTGGTCTTTGTCCATAATTTTATTATGCTTGCTCTGAGAGCGCGGTATTCTGAAACCATTTGAACAATATTAAAGCCGTCTTCATGCCTTAAACTCCCATGAATTTCGGCGGCACTATCTTTATATTCTATCGGGTTGTCACTCTCACCATGAGATTTTTGGATTTGTTCCAAGTCACTTTGTGTTAATTCAATATCATCTGCAATAAAGGTTAGAATCTCAACGATATGATCCCTTAATTGCAATTGCGACATGCTGTTTGCAGCAGGAGTCATAGTTTTAGCAAAACTTTCCCACTCACTGGTAATATCTTTGGTATTAGTACGAATGAATTCAGATAAACGCATATAAAACAAATTTATTAATTATCATTATAATGTTAGTCACTTATATTAACAGCTGTAAGTTTGTTAACTTCTGCATCCAAACGTATATAGCGTGCAATTTTTCGTGATAGTTGTGACTCTTCAAAAGGCTTGGGAATAAAGTCGTATACCAGCTTCTATACATCTATCTTTGTCTTGTTCCCGAACATGCGCGGTCAGTGCAATTATGGGAATTCGGTGCAAAGCTTTATCAACTTCTATACGCCTGATCCTGCGGGTTGCTTCAAGCCCATCAAGTTCATGCATTTGCAAATCCATTAAAATGACCTGATAATGACCATAGGCAAATTTGCGTAATGCTTCAAAGCCATTATGCGCAACATCATAATTATATCCCAGCTTTTCAAGTATTGCGCCTGCTACTAAAATATTAGGCTCGTAATCTTCAACCAGTAAAATATTTTTGCGGCTGAATTCAATATTCTTAGCAATATTTCCGATAAAACGTATTACAGGAGATGTTTTGCCTGTGTTTTGAACGGGCAAGGTCACTATAAATGATGTTCCAACACCTTGCTGGCTGTTAACATTGATATTGCCACCCATCTTTTCCACAAAGGCTTTGGTTATGGAAAGCCCTAAGCCGGAACCTCCGAACTTTCGTGTGATAGAAGAATCTGCCTGTGTGAATTTGTCGAATATGCTATTTAATTTGTCCTGAGGGATGCCAATGCCCGTATCACTAACTTTCATTGTTATGATAGTTTTATCTGTATCAAAAGCAGTGCCGCTGATATCAAGCTCGACCGATCCATTCTCCGTGAATTTGACCGCATTTGACAATAGTTTCATCAATACCTGGTGGATACGTAATGGGTCTCCAATAAAATATTTATTTAGATCCGCTGAGTAATTAACATGCAGATGAAGCTTCTTTTCACACACCTTAACATTAATTATACTGATCGCCTTTTCGATCTGCTCTGCCAGATCAAACTCAACTGATTCAATCTGCACCAAGTCAGAGTCTATTTTTGCAAAATCCAGCAGATCATTGATAAGCTCCATCAAATTATCGGCACTGATCTTCAGGGTTTCAATAAATTTCTTTGCTTTTTCCGGAAGGCCGTCCATGCCTTTGAGCAGGTTTGAAAGGCCTATCACAGCATTCATCGGGGTGCGCAGCTCATGGCTCATATTAGCCAGAAATTCGTCTTTTTTACGGTTGCTGTCTTTAAGCGCTTCTTCGGCTTTGAACCGGTCACTAAGGTCACGTGATACTTTTGAAGCTCCGATTATATGGCCGGATGAATCGCGGATCGATGAAACTGTAAGGGAAACGGGTATTAACTTCCCGCTTTTATGACGGCGTATGGTTTCGTAATGGTCTATTTTTTCACCCGTCCTTAGGGTGTTTAATATCTTATCTTCTTCTTGGAGGCGGTCAGTAGGGATGATTATTGTTACATGCCTTCCTATGACTTCATTAGCTAAATATCCGAATATCCTTTCGGCTGACTTATTCCATGAGGTAATAAAACCATTCAGGTCTTTACTAATAATCACATCGTCGGAAGATTCAATTATTGCGCCCAGATAAGCGTTTGAACGTTCTGCCTTTTTAAGTTCGGTAATATCTCTGGCTATTTTAGAAGCTCCTATAATAGTACCAGTTTTATCCCTTATAGGGGAAACAGTTATAGATAGATTTAGCTCCTTACCGCTTTTAGACCGTCTTATAGTTTCAAAGTGCTCGATCCTGTTACCTTTTTTTACTTCTCCTATGATATAATCTTCCTCACTTATCCTTTCCGGCGGAATGACCATGCTAATGTGTTTTCCGACCGCTTCTTCCATTGTAAAGCCAAATATGCGCTCGGCAGAAGGATTCCACGAGGTAATATTACCATTTAGGTCTTTACTGATGATCGCATCATCAAATGAAGTTATTATCGATGCTAAGTAAGCCTGAGCCTCAATTGGTTGGGGGAATGAATAGGAATCGTTCATTAAAGGTAATATTTTGCTAAACTTTACAATATTGCCCTTTTAATAAAAAAGTCGTATGGATTGGTATGATACCATATTTAGTTAATCTTTATGCCATTTGATTGAATAGAGATCAAACCTGCGATCTTTAAGGTTTTGCACAGTTCCGGAGTTACGCGCACTTACTAGGCTTGAAAGCCTTACGTCAGCTAAGGCAAGGGTTTCTACGTTAGGCGTGGTGTCTGCGGCTATACCATCTCTGGCGAAAGGAAAATCGCATGGGGTCAGGATGCAACTTTGAGCATATTGAACATCCATATTTTCAACACCGGGTAAATTGCCTACGTTGCCGGACATAACTACGAAACACTGGTTTTCTACCGCGCGTGCCTGAGCGCAATAACGAACCCTGAGATATCCCTGGCGTTCATCTGTACAAAAAGGAACGAATAATATTTGCGCGCCTTGGTTCACTAGATGACGCGCCGTTTCCGGGAATTCACAATCATAGCAGATCAGTACCCCGATAGGGCCGCAATCTGTCATTATGGCATCCAGTTCAGAACCACCTTTTATATTCCACCAGTAACGTTCATTTGGCGTTGGGTGTATCTTCTTCTGCTGGTGGATAGAGCCATCACGTAGGAATACATAACATATGTTGAGTACATCTCCGCTTTCATCCAGGGTAGGGTGTGAACCCCCGATGATATTTACATTGAATTTCACCGCCAGGTCTGACATCATTTCCTTAAAGGGTTCGGTATATTCAGTAAGTACACGAACTGCATCCTGCGGAGATAAGACCTTGTTTTCTATAGATAGTAACTGAAGGGTAAAAAGTTCAGGGAATACCACGAAATCTGATTTGTAATCAGATGATACGTCAACAAAATACCTGACATTTTTTGTAAATTCCTCGAAGGAGGAAACTTTTCTTTGCTGATATTGTATCGTAGCTATACGAACCGTTTCAGGCAATCTTCCACGCTGGATTTTTGGTGCTTGCTCATCCTGGTTGATATTAGGGTTATACCACACCATGTGCGCTGCATGGCCAAGTGAATCTTTATCTGATGAAAGATAATCCTTTAATACACCGATAGCTTGAAACTCATTACGCAGTTGGAAGGATATTACCTGGTCATTCAGCCTTTTCTCTTTTACCAGTTCCAGATAGGCTTCAGGTGTTTTTACGGTTTTGATTTTCTTCTTAAGTCCAGGCATTCTTCCACCAAAGATGATACCTTTAAGGCGTTTTTCCTGACATAGTTTCTTACGTTCATTGTAAAAACGTTGCCCGATCTTCATTCCGCGGAATGCAGGGTTAACACAAACTTCCATACCATAAAGGTAATCACCATACTGGTCGTGACGGGAAGCGAATCCATCCCCCGTTATTTCACGCCATGTGTGTGGTTTAAGCGCGATATCACCTGAGATCATGAATGTAGCGCAGTAACCGACTATTTTTCCTTCATATGTTGCTACAAATTGCCCTTCCGGAAAGTTACTGATCTGCCCGCGTATCATATCATCACTATATGTGCCCATATCTACGTAAGCTAGTCTCACCAAGGCTAATATCTGGCCAACATCTTTTGCAGTTGCGTTGCGGATTAGTAGTTTTGGGGCATGTTCTTTAGTAGGGGTCACAAATATTTCCAAGCTTGGGTTAAATAGTAAGCCTATTATATAGTTGCCTAAGGAAATTTAAGCAATGACTTAGGTAATTGGAGATCAGTAGTTAATATAGTAACTTAACGTATAGCATCCTTATATGCTAAAACCTATTTTGTGAATGTAGCGAATATCTTTGGATATAAGTTATATTTTTAATAATCTAAAAGGTTTTTATATGAACAATAATCAGAACAATCCTAATAAAGATAAAGAGCAGATTTCTTCTAATGAAGCTAAAAAATCTCAACAGCCTCAAGGAAATCAGCAATCTCAACAAGGTAATAAGAATGCTGATGAAAACAAAAACAAAGAAATAAATAAAAATGAATCTAAAGAAGATAATAAAAAAGATTCTAAATAAAGTTCTTTGTCTAAGTTAAGCGATGAATAAGAAACCGGGGACGCCCGGTTTTTTTGTTATTATATGAAATTATTACTAAAATGAAAGACTGATAATCGGAACTTATACATTCATAACTTTTTCTTAAGTCTCTAAGTATAGTCATTTTATTCTTTTGAATTTAAATAATGCAAGCTTGCTTAATAATTAATTAAAAGAGGATATTATGAAAAAGATCACAACATTGGAAGAAGCGTTCATTCATGGTTTATCAGATGCTTACAGCGCTGAAAAACAAATGACTAAATCCCTGCCTAAGCTAGCGAAAGCTGCAACTAACCCTAAACTCATAAAAGGTTTCGAAAAACATCTTGTTGAAACTGAAGGTCATGTGGCTCGTATTGATAAGATCGTTGAGCTTACTGGTATCAAGCTTGAGCGTATGACATGCAAAGCAATGGAAGGCTTAGTTGAAGAAGGCAATGAAACTATCAAAGAAATTGAAAAAGGGCCAGTTCGTGATGTTATGCTTATAGTTGGCGCTCAAAAGGTTGAGCATTATGAGATCGCAACTTACGGATGTTTAGTTGTAATAGCAAAACAGCTTGGTTTTGATGATGCTGCTGAACTTCTTGCTGAAACTCTTGAAGAAGAGAAAGCTACTGATGAAGCGTTAACTGAGATAGCGATCGCTCACGTAAATGATAAAGCATTAAAAAAAGCTGCTTAATTATTTGTTTATAATTAATGGCAACGGTTTATAAACCGTTGCCATTTTTATTTTTACAATAATTTATTCTAAGGGAAAATTTTGAATAAGATTATTACAAAACGCGAAACAGAATCCATTAATTCTGAATTTGATGAATTTTTGCCAGGCTCTATTACTCCAGGTATGAATGTCTGGCAGCGCTTTCGCCGCTATTCAGGAATAGGCTTTCTTGTAGCCGTTGGCTATATGGACCCTGGTAACTGGGCAACTGATATAGAAGCTGGTTCAAGATATGGTTACAATCTCCTCTGCGTAATATTACTGGCAAGTATGGTTGCCATGTTATTACAGACATTATGTGTAAGAATGGGAATTGCCTCAGGCCGTGACCTTGCACAATTATGCCGGGAAAGATTCCATCCCAAAATAAATTTTATGTTATGGCTGTTTGCTGAAGTCGCCATAATAGCTTGCGATTTTGCCGAGGTTCTCGGTACAGCTTTGGCACTGAAGCTACTGTTCGGGTTACAGATGGAAATAGGAATTATTCTTACGGCATTTGATACATTGCTGGTACTTTTCCTGCAAGGTAGAGGGTTTCTTAAGGTGGAGTCATTTATTATAGCTCTAGTGGTTATTATAGCGGCTGCTTTTGCCATAGAGATATATATTGTATCTCCCGATTGGGATGCTGTCGCGGGAGGGTTTATTCCTGATCTGGGTATATTTAATGAAATAGAGGCATGGATGCTGGCCGTAGGGATTTTTGGCGCAACCGTAATGCCTCATAATTTATATCTTCATTCAGCCGCGGTTAATAGTAGAAATATCCATCCCGGTAAAAAGGCTGAAAAGGATGCTATACGTCTCCTGACCTATGATATTCTAATAACCCTTGGAATAGCTTTCTTTATAAATGCCGCGATTCTTATACTGGCAGCGGCTGCATTCCATTATTCCGGTTATCCGGATGTGAAAGAAATCGATCAGGCTTATTATCTTTTAGCCCCTCTGCTTGGAACGGGTGCTGCAAGCATCCTATTTGGCATAGCCCTTTTTGCCTCAGGCCAGAGTTCAACCATTACCGGAACTATTGCGGGGCAGGTGATTTTCCAGGGGTTTTTAAATATAAAATTGCCACGCTGGAAACAAAGGCTTATCACGAGATTGCTTGCTATAATTCCAGCATTAATAGGCATTATGATATTAGGTGAGGGCGGGGTAGGGAAATTACTGGTGATAAGCCAGATAGTTCTCAGTATGCAATTACCTTTTGCGATAATACCATTGATAATGTTCAATAATGATAAAGAGATTATGGGCAGATGGAAAATTTCCAGAAAATTATACTATATATGCTGGCTGATCTGCGGAGCCATTATATCTGCAAATATCCTCCTCCTATGGCACATCATTACATGATTAATAGGCCGATATAATTAAATTTATTACCATCTAAAAATATCTGTAATAGTAATTGCTACTGCGCACCCCAGTTAAGTACTTAATTCCTATTTTTCTAACAAAGACTTAAGGGTGATGGCGTTTTTTACTGAAAAAGCCTGATAGCTATTATTGAAATATATCCACACATGTTTTGCTTTTAATTCTTTTATACGCTTTGCCCATTCTTTAAGCTCATTTTTACTATAATCGTGCCTATACCATTTACTTGTTCCGTGGAATCTTATGTAAATACTGTCTGAAGTTTTTATCAGGTCATCGGGAAGGTTAGGGGCGCTGCAGCTGCAGAATATTGTACCGTTTTCCCTGAAGGCGGAATATACTTTTTCGTTCCACCAGCTTTCATGGCGGAATTCTATAACATTCCTGCGCCTATGATCTAATTGCGCAATTATATTATCAAGCCGTTTCTTTGTATATTTGTAATCCGGTGGTAATTGGTAAAGGAAACACCCCATCTGTTTATCAAGAATATCTCCTATGTAATTAAAATCCTTGATAAGATATTTTGTTTCCTTGAAATTTTTTGTATGGGTTATTAACTCATTCACTTTAATAGTGTATGTGAAATTATTTTTCTTTTCAGCCTGAAGCAGCCATTTTCTTACGGTACCAATTGTTGGCCATGAATAAAATGGTGCGTTCAGTTCAACCGTATCAAATTTATCAGAATAATAATCAAACCAGCATGAGGTTTTTAAGCTAAAAGGATAGAACCAGCGCCTCCAATCCCAATAGAACCAACCCGAGCAACCTATGTAATATTTTTTCGATAAACTATTGTTCGGTTCAGTTTTGCCAGAGCCAATGCGGGCATTTTTCATTTTCTTGGCTCGTAATATGCTTATCCTTCTTTCTTCTTTTCTACGCTCCTCATGTTTTTGTTTTTTGGCTGTTAATGGTTTTTTACTTTTCATCTTTTGAATATAATTAACCAAACTTATTTTTCTAGTGCATTTAAGCGATTCTTAAAGAGTTTACTTTTCCTTTAAGAACAGCTGATCCAGCATCATATATCGTTATATCCGGATGCGGAATAAGCGCGAGATCATCAGAAACAGGTTTATAAGGGTAATGATTTATCAGATTACCAAGGTTATTAGTTCTTGGGTGTACTATATTTCCTGAATTGGAATTGTAAAATGGGCTAGTGGTTTTTGCTGATTCCCTCCTAATATCATACAGTTGATTTATTGCTAACTGAATTGAGCCTTCATTATTGCCATTAATATCAACCTGATAATTCTTTCCAAAAAATCCTGGGTTTACTTTATCTTTTGGTATGCGAGGCATGAAGGTGTAATGATTTAATGTAAAAGCTTTTTGCCCTTTAATCGCTGGCTCTAAAGTATGATAAGCATCTGGTGGTAATATAGTGTATTCACCGGGTTTTAATATTTGCTCACCGGTTTGGATAAAAGCTGCAATTTTGCCATGGAATCCTGCTTCAGGTGATATCTCAAAGTGAATATTACCATATTTTCCTTTTATGCTTTTGGCCAGTTGAATTGCAAAGTCAGCAGCGCTGGTATTTTCTTCGCCGAGTTCCTTTTTAATTTTCTCCAGTTCCTTATCAGGTATTTTTAGCCATGTTTTTTGAAGCAGGCTGCCAACTGGAAGATCATCAAAAATAGTTTGTAAATTATCTCCTGTTTCATTTCTTTTAAGGTTAAATGTGGAAATATATGTTCCTGTTGAAATGTTATCCGGATAAACATCTACAACAAAATATCCGGGAATTGCGCCTTTATGGAAATGTATAGGGCATCTTGATGTCCATGCAAAGAAGGCTACTTCAAACTGGTAATTTTTCCCTAATTGGGTAGAAGCTTCTTCAATATTATTTTCTCCTGGGTCAAATTCAACGATAGCCCTTCTGGAGCCAACTTCATCCAGGTTTGCTTTATCATTTCCTATATAATTAAAAATAGAGGTTTTGCTTCCCGTTCTTTGTTGTTCGGTTTTTAAAAATTTTC
>JANPLD010000106.1:0-5202 GCA_031426355.1 Alphaproteobacteria bacterium
CATGCCGGAAAATCTTGCTTTTCTAAGAGCCTTATGAACTTTTCAGCAGAGCCTAAGGTAAAATCATCAGGTCCAATGGTGATACCCTCAGTGGGTGAGTAATCCGCTTCAGGTATACCATTAATAGAGTTGGTTTTAGTAACTAATTCTCGAGCCGTGTTTAGAAGCCCTCTTCCTGTTGCCTTTCCTAATATATCTATCGAAACATGGCGGATTTTTTTATTTAATCCTTTCCTAGCAAGAATATAATCGTCACTTTTTTGAATAATAGGTTTCCCAGTTGCATCAAGTGTGTATATGCCAACAGGCTGAAGTGCTACAGCACTGGATGGAGGAGAGAACGGTAATACGGCATTTTTAAATTTCCTTGGAAATTCAATGCTTCGTTCTGCTATTTTATCAGCAGTAAGACCTAAATATGGTGTATAATTCGACTTTGATTTCTCTTTCCCAGAGATCAATTTTAGAGGTGATACTTGATATTCCGGGGAAGTTGACCAGGGTATTCCGTTGCAAAGTGACCAGGCAATTAGCTGGCGAGCGCTAGCAGCGAGTGCTGTAAAAGCGGTTTCAATTTTTTATTGTAAAGCTATTATTGATAACTGACTTCTTTATCATGACTTCTTCGTTTTTTTCTCATCGATTCTCCTTTAAGCTCAATACGATGTGCACTATGTACGATCCTGTCTAGGATAGCATCAGCAATTGTCTTTTCACCGATTACCTCATGCCATTTGCTAACAGGCAGTTGAGAGGTAATGATCAGGGAGGTCTTTCCATGCCTGTCTTCAATGATCTCCATCAGTGCGGCCCTGCTTTGTGCATCAAAAGGTTGGATACCAAAGTCATCCAGTATCAATAATTGTTGGCGCTCGATTTTGACCACCTCTTTGAGATACGAACCATCAGCCTTAGCCATCTTCAGTTTAGAGAACAATTTGGGTGTGCTGGCATAAAAGACCTTATAGCCCAGTGTGCAGGCCTGGTAACCGATGGCCGAAGCGATATAGCTTTTACCAATGCCGGTACTTCCGGTGATCAGCAGGTTTTCATTGCGCTCAATGAAGGTACAGTCTGCTAGGCGCATGATCTGGTTGCGGTCAATACTTCGATCAGCAGGGTAATGGACTTCTTCTACAGAGGCTTTATATCGGAACTTGGCACACAGGATCTGCCGGTCGATACGCCTATTGTGTCGATCATCCCATTCTGCATCCACTAGGTGAGCCAATAGCTCATCCGAGGTATAGTCCTTTGTTTTACCGGTTTCCAAACTGCTTTGGAAAGCGTGGTACATGCCGAAGAACTTAAGCTTCCGCATCTTGTCTAACGTGTTTGTATTCATTCTATAGATTGTTTAAAAGGTTATTTGTAATAGTCTTCTCCTCTGATATTATCATGATCAGGCATAGGCAGTTCATCTGCGAACCGACTTTCCTCATATTGATCCATCTTCTTTTCCAGTATCATATGAATGGTTTTGTAATTATAAACGCCATAATCCAGACCTCTTCTGCAGGCCATGATCAGGCGTTCATTGCCTACTTTGCGGGAGAAACCGAGAATACCTAAGCAGGATTTATAAGCCTGTTCGGGATGTTGTTTACGGTCGAATATATTATGGATATAGAGCCTAACGTCCTCATGAATAGAAGATGCCTAACCTAGAAACTTGTCTGGTGACCAGTTGGCAACAAACTGGTGTGTGGAAGCAAGATGGTCTTTCTCCGTTGTATAAAGGTATAGCCCCCTAGCACGTTTATGCATGGCAATACGCTCATAATGATAAAAAGCCTCTACCGAAGAACTGGAATATAACAGTTTGATCTTCTTGCCGATAAACCGGTAAGGCACGCTGTAATAATGCTTGTCAGGCCCAAGGCAAACATGTCCATTCTTCATTACGGTGGCATAAAACTGCTTTTTAAGCTCATACGACAGAACAGGCAAAGGGTTAAGCACCTCACGTTCTATCTCCTCGAACTGTTGCCGGCGGCTGTAATTGCGACCCTGCAGGAATCTGTTATTATGTTCTTCGAGTAGCGCCTTGATCGCTTCGTTCAATGCCTTCAACGAATGGTAAACAGCCTTCCTTAATGGAGCGTAGATCCGGGTATAGATGATCTTAACGGCGCCTTCTACCAATGCTTTATCACGAGGACGGAACGCCCGGGCTGGTAATATGGTGGTGCCATAATGGTCAGCAAAATCAGCAAAGGTCTCATTGAGGGTGGGTTCATAAGGGCTGCTTTTGGTTACCGCGGCTTTCAGGTTATCCGGGACGATAGCCTCAGGTACGCCACCGATATAATGCAGGGCGTGCTCACAGACCGTAATAAAGTCTTCTTTTTGCTGGCTACCGATCGCTTCTACATAAGTGAGCTGGCTGGCTCCAAGGATAGCTACAAAGACTTCAACGGCAATGATCTCCCCGGTATCCTTATCGGTGATGCTTAGCTTTTCTCCTGCAAAGTCCACATACAGCTTATCACCAGCCTTGTGATCCATATGCATAGTCGGATTTACCCTGGCCTTCCACTGATTATAATAAAAGCAAAACTGACTGTAGCGATAACCCTCAGGAAACTCTTTATAATATTCCGCCCAGAGTATATGACGGTTAACGCCGGTGCGTTTAAGCTCCTTGTCTACCTGGGGAAAGCACCGCAGCATGGTTTGCATACGACCTGAAGGAGGCTGCTCTCTACTCTTTCCAAAAAAATCCTCCAGCTCTTTATCGTTCAATGCGTCAACCTCCTTAAAGGTAAACCCACTATCCTTAAATGATGCTAGGTACTTTTTTACCGTATTTCGGGATGCATCAGCCTGGGCTGCTATGGACATGATACTGCGCCCATTGCTGTACATCTTTATTATCTTTCTGATCTTACTCATACTAATCGTAGTGTTTGCCATACTTTTTGAGGTTATGTTAAACCTCGTAAAGATGGTTGCTTCTACAGCATTAGCTGCTGGCTGGCCATGGTCAGTTTGCCCCGGAATACCTGGTCAATTTCACCCAGAATGGGGTGGTCAATTTGACGCGGAATCAGTGGTCACTTTCCTCCGGAATCACATGGTCAATATCAGCGGTATATCCACTGAGGCGGCTAGAAAGGAAATAGAACAAACATTTAACCTAATGAAAGCCCAAGACAGTAAGTTAAGCGCGCAGTTAACAACACTTAATCCTATTAACGTGCAGAAGGCCCAATATGGAAAAACAGAAACCAAAAAAGCGATCTCTGGCATACTGGATGTGGTTACGAAGGAATACAAGTTCACGAGTTTGCCAGAGCTGAATGCCGTGCTTAAGCAATACAATGTGCTAGCTGATAAAGGCAGTGAAAATTCTAGAGTATTTCAGCATCATGGACTGATGTATCATATGCTTGATGAACAAGGGAATAAAATAGGCGTCCCCATTAAAGCCAGTGATTTTAATAATAAGCCTACGCTCAACTACTTGGAAGGAAAATTTCCAAAAAATGAATCTGCTCGACAGCCACATAAAGCCAGAACAAAAAATGGGATTGACCTTGCGGTATTAAAGAATCCAGGTATTTCATTAGAAGGGTTAATGAAGACTCTTGAAAAGGAAGGTATTAACCTAGTGGTCAGGAAGAACGAGCAGAACGTCATTTATGGCATTACCTACGTCGATCATCGTACCAAATGTGTTTTTAACGGTAGCGCCCTGGGCAAGGATTATAGTGCTAAAGCGATACTAGAAAGATGTGATCAAGCAAAGGAACCCGTTCCTCAACAGAAACAAGTTTTTTTAAAAAAGTTGTCCTCGGAACAACAATCATCATCTCCTTCCAATAATTATAAGTCAGGTTTACTAGAAACACTGCTGCAGTCAGAGCATGACGCTAACTATGTGCCTGCTCAGCTCAGAAAGAAGGTTAAAAAGAAACGAAAAAGCCCATTTATTAATGGCTAAGAAATAAGCTATGCAAACAGGAGAAAATCAACAGGCACTCACTCGAATCCTGGATATGACCAGGCTGCTCAGCATTCTATTGCTAGGGCTACACTTTTACTATTACTGTTATGCCGCGTTTGATGCTTGGCATCTTACGTTGCCCCTTGGAAGCAGGATATTAGGTAATATTCATCATGCCGGTTTGTTTAAAAGCTTCCATCTCAACAAGCTTTTTGCCCTGGGCTTGCTTGTGATTTCTCTTCTTGGTGTAAGGGGCAGGAAAGATGAAAAATTAAGTTATAAAACTGCGCTTACATACTTCTTCACAGGATTACTGATTTATTTCTTGAGTTATCTGTTTTTATCCGTTAAAACTGCACCTACAGTTGTTGCCACCCTTTACATGAGTATCACCACAATGGGATACCTTTTTGTACTTACTGGTGGAACGTTGTTATCTCGAGTGATCCAGCGGAAATTAAACAACAAGGACATTTTCAATAAGGAAAATGAAACTTTTCCTCAGGAAGAAAGACTCCTTGAAAATGAATATTCCATCAATCTGCCTGCACAATATAATCTAAAAGGCAAGCTTCGAAAAAGCTGGATCAATATCATAAATCCATTTCGAGGACTACTCGTACTTGGCTCACCAGGCTCAGGCAAATCCTATTTTGTGATTCGGCATGTGCTTACTCAGCATATCAAGAAGGGGTTTACTATGTTCGTCTACGACTTTAAGTTCGATGATCTAACTAAAATTGCCTACAACACTTGGCTTAGGCATAAAAAAGATTACCCAGTAGAGCCCGCTTTCTATGTCATCAATTTCGACGATCTAAGCCGCAGTCATCGGTGTAATCCGCTAGATCATGAAAGCATGAGCGATATCACAGATGCTGCGGAATCTGCGCGTACCATTTTGATGGGTTTAAATAGAGAATGGATTAAAAGGCAAGGTGATTTCTTTGTGGAGTCGCCTATCAACTTTTTGACGGCTATCATTTGGTATCTCCGAAAATATAAGAATGGACAATTCTGTACACTCCCTCATGTAATTGAATTGATGCAGGCGGATTATGACAGCTTGTTTACGGTCTTGCGCGTAGAAAAAGAAATTGAAGCACTTCTTAATCCTTTTGTGAATGCTTATCTACACGATGCGATGGAGCAATTGGAAGGACAGATTGCCTCTGCTAAGATTGCCCTTGCTAGACTTTCTTCGCCACAGCTTTACTATGTACTCTCAGGCAATGATTTTAAGCTAAGCATCA
>JANPLD010000107.1:0-3640 GCA_031426355.1 Alphaproteobacteria bacterium
TGTATGAAAAGATCAATTAGTGTGGAATATAGTCATTATTAGTTTTTTTAAAAATCTAAATTTTTTACTTTAAAGTTCCCCACTTTTTTAATTAAAGTTCTATTCTTGAAAATCTATATATTTCTTGAATATTAAAACTATTGGTCATATCATCGTTTTTTCCGACGTTTCTTTAATACACTTTTTTTCAATCACTTAAATACTAGTTTTTTTTTAAATAATAAAAATATTTTATGTTCTTTATAAACTATAACCTTTTTTTTAGGATATTTTTTAATTAAAGAAACTCATTTACTACTTTTATTTTTATGTAATATACGTAATAATTTTTTTTTTAATTTTATAGTTTTTTTATATAATAGAATTAATCTTTTATTTTTTTGTACTACTCGTCGTTTTGTACGTCTAAAGATAAGAAACTTAAAATATCTAGATTTTATCTGTTTTTTTTTTAATAAGGGTCATTTAGTTATACCTTTTTTTATTAAAAACATTCTTAAATAATCTAATAATCATAAAGGATATTTCTTTTTTTTTATTATTTTTAGAAATTTGCCTTTAAATTTTATTATATTTATAAGCATTATGTACATTTTGCAACAGATTCTAAGATTACGATTACGCCTAGTAATATAAAAACGCATTGCTTTTGGTCTCATATATGTAAAAAATTTAAAATTAAGCAACCTACCACCTGATTTTCGTAATTTTTCAATATTTATATGTCTAATCATTTTATTATTGAATACCGCTTTATTTTTTGATGGTATTAATGATAAAATATTATAGTCTAAAAAACGTATTTTAAATAAATCAATAAGTATTTTAACTTTTATTAATTTATTTAGAATATGGGAAAAAACAATATCTCTTAAATCACAATATAATTCTAGTTTTCGTCCATAATAATTAAAAATAATATTTTTAGTTTTATACAAACCTACAGATAAAATTAAGTACCTAATGATTTTTAGCTTTTCTTTAGTATTTATACTATAAATAGAATTTTGAGGTATTACAGTATCTTCACTTAATGTTATTAAATTAAAAAAATTTCTGTTGAAAAATAAAAAATTTATTCAACTATAATGAGTATTTTTTAATTTAGCTTTAATATAACTTATAGAAAATAATTTATGTAAAATAATCCTAAATCGTTTTATCATCATCGTTTTTTTAAACCTACGTAAAAAACGATTTGATTTCCTAAAACGTAATTTTGTCAATTTAAAATTTAATTTTATCTTTTTTAAAATAAATTTATAAAAAATAAAGTAAATTACAGTAACAAAATATATATTTTTATTATAATTTTTTGATAATGATGTTTTAGTATAAAATTCTACTAATAAATTAAATAAAATAAAACTTTTAGCTATCAATTTTTTTAAAGCATAAGAAAAAATAAAAACCAGACCAGTATGCGCAAGACGTATATATGCGTCTTTTGGACATCTTTCTACTTGACCGAAATCATTAATAAAAAAAAATTTATAATATGCAGATTTTATAAAAATTTTTTTTGTATAGTTAAAATAAAGCTTTCTTTGTGTTAAATGATACCATTTGTTATAAAGTGAAAAATGTAAATTTGATTTAGTAAGTATCCTAGATTTTTTATTAAATTTTAAAGTTTTTTTTATTTTTTTATCTAATATTTTTACTAAATCAACTCTATTTTCTAAGAATTTAGATATAATAGATCTTTTATAAGTATCTGGATAAAATTGGTCATTAATATTTTGATAAGGAGAAATTCCTACTAATGAAACAAAAATTTTATTTTGTTGGTCATTTAGTTCTGAACGATATTCAGTCTTTCTAATAAAAAAATCTTTATTAAAACCAAAACTACCAACATCTATAATACCTTTTAAAACATGATCTACATAAAATCCTCTTAGAATAGTAGCTGTTTTAAAATTATTTTTATCTATTTTTTTATCACTTGAGAATAAGGTGAAAAAAAAAGAGTTTTTTAAATTATTAGATACATTGTTAATAACAGTTAACATATTTTATTATTAATATTTTTCTTTTATTAGTACTTGCTGATTAAAATTAAACCCTAAATAATATAAAAATAATAATATATGTTTTAAAGTTTTATTATTAAAATTAAAAAAACAATTAATAGATTTATTTCATCTAAAATAAATATCAGGTAAAAAATTTAAAATATTAACATTACTTATTGTATAATTAAAATTAGAATTAAATATTTTATCTTTTTCTACTAAAATACTTCTACGATAAAGAATTGGTAAATAAAAAATTTTTAATAAAGAAAAAAAATAAAAAATATTTTTACTATTTAAATCATTTGCTATCTGAATATTTATTTCCTTAAAATTTTTTTTGAAATAACTTATAAAAGTTTTTGAACCAGTAAAAAATTCTAATAAAAATAAACCTTCCAACAATATAGAATCATTTATAGTATGTAATTTAAATAAATTTACGTTCAGGTTAATTGATTTGCAAAAACTAATAGAAGTCTCTTCTAATAATTTTATTTTTAGTTGGTTTTTTTGAAAAGAAGTATACATATTATAAATGAATTGCTATATCACAGTTCGAGCTAAAGCAAGAACTTTAGGATAGTCTTTTAAACGTAATTCCTTATAGATAGGACCGGAAATTCTACTAGCAATAGGCAAATTTTTTTGATCAACAATAACTAATGCATTATCAACAAATTTTATGCATACTCCAGTATGACGTTGTATATTTTTTTTTGCCCGCACTAGTAAACCTTTACATACTTGACCTTTTAGAATAGTTTTATTATATTTTATTTTTTTGATACTAACAACAATTAAACTAGCAATTTTTGCAGCAGAAGATCTACCTGTTCTTAATGCTTTTATACATTTTGCAATTTTAGCTCCTGAATTATCTGTAACATTTAGTATGGTTTCAGAATAGATCATAACTATATTGTTTTATATACAAATTTGCATTTAGCCGGTAATTTAAAAGCTGCACTTTTTAATGCTGACTTGGCTAAATCAAAAGATACATTTTTTAATTCAAATAATATTCTACCCTTTTTCACAGGAAACACTCAATGAGATATACTTCCTACACCTTTTCCCATTCTTACACCTAAAGATTTAGCTGTAATAGAAACGAAAGGGAATCCATTTATTTTTAAATTTCCTGTTTTTTTTAAACGACGAGTTATAGCTCTACGAGCAGCTTCTAAAGCAGAAGAAGAAATGATAGCATTATTTATTATTTTTAAACCAAAGCCTTTAGTTCTTAAATATGATGTTCTAAAGTCTTTTAATTTATTAGTTCTAATTCTTTTTCTTAGTTTTTTAAATTTATAACTTTTAGGAAATAATTTATTCATATAACTAAAATTATTATTTCTTTAAATTTTTAATCTTTCTTAATTTTAATAAATATGATAGATTTATCATTGGATGTTTTTTTTTAATAAAAATATTAATTTTATTAAAAGTTTTTATATTTAATTGATAGTTATAACTGTATAAAATTTCATTATAATTTTCTCTTAATTTATATATTAAATTTTTTAATAAAATATTTATCTTAATTTTTATAAAATGTTTATAAAAATCAAAACTATTTGATTTAAAAAACATAACTCTTAAAAAAAGAAAAAATCAAT
>JANPLD010000108.1:0-10088 GCA_031426355.1 Alphaproteobacteria bacterium
TAAAGGTAAACAGTAAAGAGGATATTGTAGAATTTACAGTTGGCATAAATCAGACATTTGAAACCGCAGGCCTCAAAATATCTGAAGGCTATAAAGCTCCAGTAGTGATCGCCAACCCTGATTATGTTGAACAAAATTCTGCTGACGGAAATATAGCTCAATCTCCCATACCTTTACAGAATATCTCTCAACCCCCGCAAATAGGTAATGCAACAAGGGCTTCAGATAATTTAAAAGGTGGTCTTCCAAGAATAAATGATATCCCCCCTATTCAAAAGAAATAATCTAAGATTATTAGATTTAAATAATGATTATATGAGAAGCTCCCTATGCAAAAATAAACGTGGGTTTACACTTGTTGAGCTTGCAATAGTACTGGTTATAATAGGCCTGCTTGTAGGCGGAGTTCTGCAAGGACAGGAGCTTATAAAACAGGCGCAGATACGAAACGTAATTTCGCAATTTACGGAATATGATACTGCAGTAAATACATTTCGCGCTAAATACAAGCAGATACCTGGCGATATAAACCGCGCAGCAGCATACGGCCTTAACTGCCCTGATATTGGTGCTCTTTGTACAGCGGGGACCGAAAACATGTCAAGAACAGCCGCTGATCTTGCTCCAATATCTGATGCAGATGGAGCTCAAGGTAATGGCGATGCGGATGGAAGCTTGGAAACCCATTTAAATACTTCAACTTTTGCTACAAGATTTGATACTTTTAGTGGTGAGATATCTAATTTTTGGGTTCAAATGGCTAATACTCTACTAATAAAGGGTGGATATACTCAGACTAACAATTGTACTACTGCATGTTTAAGTGCACCTGGAACTAACATGCCATCAGCATCAATTGGTAAAGGATTGATTGCACTTACTGAGGGTGGCAGGATGTATTATGTTCTAGGCACTGCTGGCAATTATCTTTCTGGAGCATTAGATAACACTCCAAGTACAGGGTCACTGATAACTGATGACCTGACTCCTGATGAAGCATTCGCATTTGATTCCAAGCTCGATGATGGAATTGGCACTACAGGCGTTGTACAGGCTATAAGCCAGTATAACCTTGCATCTGGCGGACCACTTGGTTTATTCTCTCGTGTAACAGGTGGCACTGCAGTTACCGATTGTCATACTACCACTGGCATATATAATCTGATAAACGACAGCAATCTCTGCACACTTAAAGTCAGGGCTTCAAGTTAATTTTACTTAGGTAAATTATTATTCTATCTCTATCTTATGCGGTTTGAATTTTGCATCATCCATTGTAGGAACGCTTATATAAACAACCCCGTTTTTATATTTCGCCTTTGCTTTCTCAATATCAGCGCCATATGGAAGTGGTATTACTCTTCTTACCGCCCCAACCCTACGTTCTGACATCATATAATCTTTGTCTTTTGATTCTTTTTTCACTTCCTCTTTATAACTAACTGTTAAGAACCCCGGAGCTATATGCAGGTCTATCTTATCTTTCTCAATTCCTGGCAATTCAACTGAAACCTCTATTTTATCATTACGTTTAACAATATCAGTTTTTGGAATATTGGCACTTTCAAACGGATTGTTTGAAAAAGGAAGAAATTTATTATTTCCTATCTGCTGTGACGCTCCTGCCAAACCACCATTATTGAAAAAATTACGGAACATCTCATCAACTTTAGATGTTACATTATTATTAATGACCGCTATGGGATTATCCTGAACCGCCTCATCTTCATCACCTTCAAATTTGAATGGGATATCCTGGTCATTTGGTACTGCAAAAGAGATGGCCGGAATCATTGAAACTGAGATCAAAGCCGTGGTAAAAAGCCTTTTAGAGATCATATAACCCTCCATAAATTTTTGTGAAAAAGATATAGTCACTCCCAACATTAATTTCAAATCAATTAAAAATTAATGAACCGCAATGATAATTATTATCAATAAAAGTACTTCGGTTTATTCCTTACATTTATAACTTCCTTGCATCAGGTATTTTTACTGCTATAAATTCCAAGAATTTTAACTTAAAGTTAGTAAAATCATGAACATACACGAGTATCAGGCCAAGGAAATTCTTAGAAAATTTGGCGTTCCAGTATCCCCGGGAATCGCAGCCTTCACAGTTGATGAAGCAGTTGAAGCAGCAAAGAAATTAAATCACCCATTATATGTAGTTAAATCTCAGATCCACGCAGGTGGCCGTGGTAAAGGTAAATTTAAGGAACTTCCTGAAGGCTCAAAAGGTGGCGTTCGCTTAGCTAAAACTTTTGATGAAGTTAAAAAACATGCGGAAGACATGCTCGGCAAAACACTTGTTACTATCCAGAATACTCCTGAAGGTAACGTTGTTAACAGATTATATATTGAAGCTGGATCTGATATCCTGAATGAATATTATCTCTCTTTAGTAGTTGATAGAGCTACTTCACGTATCGCGATCATCGCTTCATCAGAAGGTGGAATGGATATTGAAGATGTTGCGCATAACACTCCTGAAAAGATCATTACTATATATGTTGACCCTGTAACTGGAATACAGCCTTTCCACGTTCGTGATATCACTTTTGGTATAGGTCTTGGTAAAGATGATTACGCAAAAATCGAGAAAGTTCTCATTCCTTTATACAAAGCATTCGTTGAAACCGATTGTTCACAAATTGAGATTAACCCATTGGCAAGAATAGCGAATGGTGAGATCAGGGCACTAGATGCGAAGATCAACTTTGATGATAACGCACTCTTTAAACATAAAGACCTTGAAGCCCTACGTGATGAAGATGAGGAAAACCCTCTTGAACTCCGTGCGAAAAAATTTGAGCTTTCTTACGTTAAAATGGAAGGCAATATCGGTTGCATGGTTAACGGCGCAGGACTTGCAATGGCAACTATGGATATCATTAAACTCAACGGTGCTCAACCTGCGAACTTTTTAGACGTAGGCGGTGGAGCAACTAAAGAACGCGTAACTGAAGCATTCAAGATCATCCTTGCAGACCCTTCTGTTGAAGGAATTCTTGTTAACATTTTCGGCGGTATCATGAAATGCGATATCATCGCAGATGGTATTATAGCAGCCGCGAAAGAAGTTAAACTTGATAAACCACTTGTTGTACGTTTAGAAGGTACCAATGTGGAATTAGGTAAAGAGATTCTGGCTAAATCAGGCTTGGCTATCACTCCGGCAAATGACCTTGGTGATGCTGCTAAGAAGATCGTTGCAGCTGTTAAATAATTTTATTGGAGAATTAAAATGTCAGTATTAGTAAATAAAAATACAAAAGTTATCTGTCAGGGTTTTACAGGTTCACAAGGAACTTTTCACTCTGAACAGGCTATTAAATATGGCACTAAAATGGTTGGTGGTGTAACTCCTGGTAAAGGCGGCACGCAACATTTAGGCTTACCTGTATTTGATACGGTTTCTGATGCAAAAAAGAAAACAGAAGCTAATGCTTCTGTAATATATGTTCCACCACCATTTGCAGCTGATGCTATACTTGAAGCAATTGACGCCCAGATTGAACTTATTGTTTGTATAACTGAAGGTATACCTGTTCTTGACATGGTAAAAGTTAAACGTGCACTAAGTGGTTCTAAATCTCGCCTTATCGGTCCAAACTGCCCGGGCGTTATCACTCCTGATGAATGTAAGATCGGTATCATGCCAGGTCACATCCACAAAAGAGGTAATGTTGGTATCGTATCACGCTCTGGTACACTTACATACGAAGCAGTATTCCAGACAACTCAACTAGGCCTTGGCCAGTCTACCTGTATCGGTATCGGCGGCGACCCGGTTAACGGCACTAACTTTATTGATTGCCTTGATCTTTTCCTTAATGATCCCGAAACACAAAGCATCATCATGATCGGTGAGATCGGTGGTTCTGCTGAAGAAGAAGCGGCTGATTTCCTCCGCCAGTCTAAAATTAAAAAACCAACTGTTGGCTTTATCGCAGGCCGTACAGCTCCTCCGGGAAAACGTATGGGCCACGCTGGCGCGATAGTTGCCGGTGGTAAAGGCGGCGCAGAAGACAAGATTGAAGCTATGAAAGCAGCTGGTATAGCAGTTTCTGACTCTCCTTCTCTTCTCGGCCAGACAATGTATGACCTTCTTAATGGCAAGAAGAAAGTTGCTTAATTATAGACTTATACCAATTCAAACCCCCCGTTTTGCTGATGCTGCGGGGGTTTTTTTATCTTTAAATAGATAGTTATAATTTAATTAAAATTTTATTGATTTATGAAATTACATCTGTTAATTTTTAGTTAATTTTACAACCAAAGGAATTTTATGGAAAAGAAAACTAGCATTATTGCTGCAACTTCTATTAGACAATCAATATTATCTGATACATCAGCAGCCCCCTCTAAAGGAGCTGACCTATCTCCTTTTATTTTTACTAATAATAATGATACCTATATAGGAAATTCTACTAATGAAAATTTAGATGCACTAGCTGGGAATGATTACGTAGATGGCGCAGGTGGAGATGATAGGATTTTTGGCAGAGCTGGAAAGGATACTCTTTTAGGAGGAAATGGAAATGATTTTATAAGAGGCGGCTCTGAAGATGATATTATAAAGGGTGGTGATGGAGATGATTACATAACGGGTGGAGACAATAATACAAATAGCACTAATGATGGAAATGATCAGCTAGATGGTGGCAATGGTAATGACAAGTTACTTAGCGGTTATGGTAATGACATAGTTAACGGCGGCGCAGGAGATGATTTTGTTGATGGTGCAGCAGGTAGCGACAAGATCGAAGGCGGAAAAGGTAATGACTCCCTTTTTGGCGCATTTGACGATGATATTATTTCAGGTGGGGATGATAATGATAGGGTGTGGGGTGAAGATGGTAATGATACCCTTATAGGAAATAGCGGAAATGATACGATATGGGGTGGTGATGGTGGCGATGTTATTTTTGGTGATGATTCAAATACAGATATTGAATACCTGAATTCTAACGATACTATTGATGGAGGGAAAGGAAATGACACGATATATGGTGGCTCTGGGGAAGATACTATAAAAGGTGGCGAAGGAGATGATACCATTAACGGCGATTATTATTCTGCTCCTAATTTACTTTTTAGCACCAATGATACAATAGAAGGAGGTGATGGCTCCGATACTATAACTGGTAACGTTGGAGATGATTTCATACTTGGTTACCAATACGCTGAAGTTAATGCTAACCTTGGTTTTGGAACTTATTTTAATGATGGAGGCAATAATCTTAGCGGTGGCCTTGGAAATGATACGATATTTGGTAGTGGTGGTAAAGACCAGCTGGATGGGGGTGAAGGTGCTGACTATTTAAATGGCGGACAAGGCAGTGATATTATTAATGGTGGTGATGGCGATGATTATATTGATGGAGATGATGGAAATTTATCGACCGCCCAAACTTCAGCAAGTAATTCAGATATTATGCATGGCGGTAATGGTAACGACTACATAATCGGGTCTTCAGGAAGTGATACAATATATGGAGATGCAGGAGATGATCGTATTTATGGAGGTACTAATCCCAGCGCTAGTAACGATGGGACATTTTCAACAAGTACACCGGATTATTTATTTGGTGGCGATGGCAAAGACCTTTTAGTGGGCAGTGGAGAAGATGACCTCGTTAATGATGGTGAACAGGATTTAATGACCGGAGGTCAAGGATTTGACACATTCGTATTCAACAGGGGAAATGCATACACCAATATTGATGATATGGATACAATTACTGATTTCCAGCAAGGTATAGATAAGATAATGCTTAATTATGCAATAACCGGAACCGGTTTAGACTTTGTCGGCTTTAATGATTTACAGATAACACAAAGTGGCACTGATGTTCATATAGCTTATGGACAAAACACGTTAGTATTGCAAAATAGCATTGTTTCAGACTTTAATGCTGATGATTTTATAGCCTAAATTTTAGACTGAGTATTAACCCTGCTAGCTGGCAGGGTTTTATTTCTCTGAATCACTCTTTGCCCTGAGAATTATACGCGCGCTCATACCGAACGTAATATATGTCCACAACCAGTTAAGAAACACCGTGATGCGATTACGGAAGCCACTTAAAAAGTAAATATGCACTGCGCCCCAAGCCATCCACGCCAGCCAGCCTTTCATGGTAAAATTACCAAAATCTGCTACCGCTGCATTACGCCCTATGGTTGCCATAGTTCCTAAATTGCAATAACGGAATGGCTTTTTGTAATTTTTATCCTTGAATTTCTTTCGTAAAAATTTCGCAAGATACTTTCCTTGTTGTTTCGCAACTGATGCAACGGCCGGGAGTGGCTTTCCCTTTTCCATAAAAGTTGCTGCGTCACCAAGAATGAAAACATTTGGCAAGCTTGGAACTTCGAGATTTTCATTAACTACTACGGCACCCCGTTTATCAGGCTCAATACCAAGCCAACCCGCAAGAGGAGTTGCACGCACACCGGCAGCCCACAGAACTATATTGCTTTTAATATTATCATCTGCGGTCACAACCTCACCTTTCAGAATGTCTTTTACTGTGGTCTGGCATTTAACTTTCACGCCTTTCTTCTCAAGCATCTCACGTGCATATCTTGAAACTTCTTCAGACATAGTATTTAAAATACGTGGAGCGGCTTCAATCAGCATTATGGTAGTATGCTCAGGGCGGATATTGCGAAACTCAAGCTTAAGTGCGTAATTTATAACATCCGCGATCGCGCCTGCCATTTCTACTCCTGTCGGGCCGCCGCCTATAACAACATAAGTAAGCAATTTTGCTCTCTCTGCTTCATCAGTTTCAAGTTCAGCCTTTTCAAAAGATGCTAATATCCTCTGGCGTAAACCTATCGCATCATTAAGAGATTTTAAAACGCCGGAATTCGCTTTCCATTCATCCCTGCCGAAAAAATGATACTGCGCACCAGTTGCCAGAACCAGATAATCATAATTATAAGAGTGCCTTCCCGTGGTGACTTTCTGGCCTTTTGCATCAATGGAATGAACTTCTTCCATTACCACATCAACATTCTTATCTCTTTTAAAAAGGCTCCTTATTGGAAGGGCCACATCATTTATTCCTAAAAACCCCGTGGCAACCTGATATAATAACGGCTGAAAAAGATGGTGATTTTGTTTATCAATCAGGGTTACATGCGCATCTGTTCCGGCTAATCCTTTGGCACAGAACAAACCGCCAAAACCCGCACCCACTATAACTACTTTCTTACCCGAATATTTATTCTGATCCATTCAATCTGAGTTTAATTGACAAAAATCACGTAAATATATTCTATGATACTTTCTGTCTAGGGGTTTTTAGAAAAAACGACCACGCAGAAAACCCTTTCCTTTTCTAAAAGGGCGGATATCTTCACTTATACAACAATTATACATCCTCCATGAATTGCCCATATAATCAGGAAGAAGTTGCTTACACCAAAGTTCAGGATGACGGATATAAAATAGCCGGTAGCCCGAAGAGACATTTTTTGCTTGGCTCCATCCCTGAAATGAAAAAAGGCGCGATTGAATTCCTTATCAGGAATGCAACAAATTATGGGGATCTCATACCATTTTATGTCGGCCAAAATCTTGCCTTGCAGATCAATCACCCCGACCTAATCGAACATATAACTGTAAAGAACCATAAAAATTACCGTAAAGGTGATAACTATATTAGGTTTGAGGATTATCTTGGTAAAGGAATTCTCACTTCATATGGTAATAAATGGAAGAAAGACCGCCAGATGCTCCAACCCAGTTTTAATCGGGAACTTATTGAAGGCTTTTATGCAGAGACCGCATTAGATGTTATCTCTGATATCGAAAAAAAATGGACACAAGACAGCAATCAGCACAATGAGGTTAACACAACTGTTGATATGTCTTATTATACTATCAACGTAGCGCTCCGAACTTTATTCGGGAATGAGATAACTGATGAGCAGATAATAACTCTCGATACTTCTACCCGTCATGTTCTGGAATTTACCGGCTTGCCGAGAATGTTTCCAAGGCATAATACCAATAAGATAAAAAAGCCTTTTCTGTATGTGAAAGCAAGTAAAGCAGCAAAATTCATAAATGATTTCGTCAGGGAAATGTCTGATAAGAATGATAAGGATTCAGGCAGGAATAATATACTCTCAATAATGCAGAAGGCCCGTTACGAAGATGGTTCCGCCTTCACTCACCATGATCTGATGGATCAGGCAATAACTATGATCTTCGCCGGGTATGAGACCACTGCATCATTACTTCAATGGATATGGTTCACGCTGGCAAAGCATCCGGATACACAAAACAAATTAAGAGAAGAAATAGCTTCTAATATAAAAGATGCGGAAAATCTTACTTTTCAGGAAGTTTCAAAACTGGAATATCTGGATCAGGTTTTCTGTGAATGTGCAAGGCTATACCCATCACTCTGGGGCAGTACAAGGGCACCGCTGGAAGATGATATAATTGGTGGTTATAAAGTAAAAGCCGGTACAACAATGCTTATCCCAACCATTGCATTACACAGGCACCCTAAATGGTGGGAACAGCCGGAAGATTTCATCCCTGAAAGATTTACCAAGGAAAAGAAAGCGCAGATACATAATGGTATCTACCTGCCCTTCTCCCTCGGCCCAAGAAAATGCATAGGAGCAAAATTCGCTGAAATGGAAATTAAAATGATACTGGCAAAATTACTTCCGAAATTTGAAGTTACTGCCGTTCCCGGACAAACCATAAAACTAAAACCAGTTATATCCTTAAGGAACGAAAAAGACCTGATGGTTTATGTTAGGAAAATATAATATTTATAAGAGCAGAGAATTAATAAAGTAATAAAGGTTATTTTCCTCTTACATGTTCATACGAAAATTCCTTGGAATTCATATTATACGAAGCCTTACCGGTTATAACCGTCAGGTCATCAACATCCACCTTATATTTTTCTTCTAATTCCTTAATTTTTTTATCCACATATTTCCATTTCTCATAATCAATGCCGTTTTTATCAACCTCTGCAGGGTCATTCTTACTTTCCTTGTAACCTTGATATATAGACATAATATTGTTAAGCTCACTGTTTACCCTTTCTATTTTTTTCATAGGGTTTGTTAGTTCTTCAGGCAAACCTAACTTTGTTGGACTATTAACCTCGGTTAACATAAAATGATTAAAGAATTTTAATTGGTCGATAGTTAATCCCTTATTATCCGGCCCTTCACTTAAAGTAACTTCTACCTGTTCAAATTTTTTTCCGCTTGGTTGAGTAATTTCATTTACAGTAAAACTTACAAAATCGCTCATACCATGATTTTTAAGGTATTCATTGAATATGCTGACTGCCTCAAAAGGTTTTAACTTCGTACTCTGGAAATATCTTGTGGAAACTATTTTATTCAGTTGCTTGAGTATACTGCTTTGCAAAGCTTCCCGGGCTTCATCCTGATCCATGGAAAACTCAATATAACCATCATTCCTTGCATCAGAATATTTCGATTTTTGGTTTTCAGTGGCAGATACAACATTACCATCTCTGATTTTATCTGAAAATTGCAATTTCAAATCGACTTTTTGCTTAGGAGAAAACCTAGGATCTTCATCAACAACATCAAAAAACATTTTTTCCAGTTTCTTTATAATTTCTTCCTCCTTTCTTTTAAGAATTCTATTGAATTTATCCTCATTATAGTCACCTCTTGTTGCAAGTTTTAAATCTATCACTTCAAAATTATCCAAATTTGGATGATCAAGGTCGATTTCATTTAAAAGCTTTTTAAACAGTCTTTTTTCAAGCTTTTCTTCTGTCGACTTGTCAATATTATCGCTTTCCCTGATCCTTGATGCGGTATAACCCACCCCTTTTACAACATATGTGGAGCTTCTGACTAAGGCTAGAGTAGCAACAGCAGCCTGTCCTATAACAGGAATAGTAATAAAAAAATGTTTGATATATTTTCCCCATTTATCAAATGAATTATCATCAAGCATTTCATTTGCAAAATTAGACTTTGTGATATCCAGCCCTTTATAGTCAAGGGCAACTTTACGTGGGTCATACTCATTAAAACCTTCAGGTTTTATTACAAAC
>JANPLD010000109.1:0-13762 GCA_031426355.1 Alphaproteobacteria bacterium
AGAATGTTTTTCATGAACAATTTCGTTCAAGATAGAACTTGTTGTACGAGACTGACTTTTACAACATTTGAGCCTATCCAAAAAAATCAGGTCTTTTTTATACTCTGATTGATCCATAACAATCCCCTTTTAATTATATCAAAAAAAGTTTTATTATTCCGGGAATAAATTTCTTTAAAATCCGCATCTATTACATATTGAGCCTCTTTATCAAGGATCTCTATATTAAATACTCTTTATTAAAACGCTTGTAGAACATTATTTCCTCTTAAGAATTTTTGTTTTGAGCAAAACTCCAGTAATTTTTTTCTTAACTTTTGCTAGACGTTTTTTTGGTTCTGAATAGCTTGCATATTCAAATTCATGATCCTCAGGTAACGTTTTTAAATCACTAAAATTTTGCTCAATTAAACGGTATATAGAGGGTTCGCTAAAGCTAAAAATATTGAATTGACTCATAAAAACTCCTTTTTAGTTTTCTATCTTTTTTCTCCCAGAAGACGCATCATGCTGGTGAAAATGTTAATAAAATCTAAGTATAGCGTTAAAGCTCCCATAATGACTGCTTTTGACATTGCATCATTTTGTGAGGTCATTTGATAATAAAGCTCCTTAAGTTTTTGGGTGTCGTATGCAGTAAGAGCAGTAAATACTATTACGCCAATTATTGAGAGCCCAAATTGTAAAGCTGAGCTTTGCAGAAAAATGTTTACGAGTGAGGCAATAATAAGACCTATAACTCCCATTATTAGAAACGAACCTAATTTACTTAAGTCGCGTTGCGTAGTGTATCCATATATGCTCATTGCACTGAATGTTGCAGCAGTAATGAAGAATACTCGCGCGATGCTAGAACCAGTATAAGTAAGAAATATGGTTGTAAGCGATAACCCCATGATCGCAGCAAAACCCCAAAAGCCCGCTTGTGCAGCAGCAAAACTCATTTTATTGAGAGTGAATCCCAGCCATATAGCTATACCAAGAGGGGCGAGCATGATGATCCAAGCCAAGGGTTTCATACCTGTAATAGAAGAGCCCTCCATAATATACATTGCACTTAAAAATGTTCCAGACTGAACTGCTAGTAATGCGATAACCCCGGTTAGTGCTAGGGCACCCCCCATATAATTATAAATTCCAAGCATATGAGAACGCAAACCAGAATCATAGCTTGCTATTTGCTCCATATTGGCTTTCTTTGTGAATTGAGTATAAAAATCTTTCATAAAACTATTCCTTTTTTTATTCTTATTATTGATACACTATAACCACACTAAATAGCTGTAATGACTTGATAACAATATTGTTTTTATTACGTAATGATTGCGTAAAAAACTTGTATATGCGCGTTTACGCCGAGACAGCGATTTATACTTATAATCGGAATAGAATTTATACTGCAAAGATTGATATAGTTTTTTTGTTAGTGGAATAATTTATCCAGATAACATAACAAAACTTAACAAAGGGGTTATTTTATGAGTAATATAAAAAAATTTAGCCGTGCTGCTCGTCAAGAAATAAATCGTATTTCCATATCTCTAAAGCAACTAGAGTTTAAAATTTTGCAACTACGCGGATTTTTAAAAAAGAAATTACGTAAGGAAATTCAAGAGTTGAAACGCATGAAAGATAATATCATACAGAAACTTTACCATCTCAATAATAAATCACAACTCAATACACCTGCTATACAGTTGATAAGACAAGATATAGGAATATTGAATGAGCGATGCCAATATATGAAAACGCAAAAGTTTTAGTCGAATAAACTTCCGCGGGGAAAGTTATGTGGTTTTACGAGCAATATAAATTAAATTCTAACAGGTAAAATATGGATTTTTTCTTTGATGTAGTAATGGGTAAACCAATCTGGATGTGGGCTAGCTTTATAACAATAGTAATAGTACTTCTTGCATTTGATCTTGGTGTTCTGCATCGTAAAACAAAAGAGATTTCCATTAAAGAAAGCCTGTGGTTAAGTGCATTTTATATAGGTATCGCTTTAGCTTTTGGTGCATGGGTTTGGTATTCATTAGGAGCACAAAGTGGTGAAGAATATTTGACCGGCTTTATTGTCGAAAAGACATTGGCCATGGATAATGTATTCATCATTTCTTTAATTTTTACTTATTTTGCAATACCTAGAATTTATCAACATCGTGTTTTATTTTGGGGCATACTAGGGGTTATAGTATTGCGCGGCATTATGATCGGGCTAGGAGCTACGCTGGTTGCTCAGTTTAGCTGGATTCTTTATGTTTTTGCTGTGTTTTTGATTATTACCGGTATTAAAATGCTGTTAATGGGTGAGAAGCTGCCAGATATTGAAAATAATCCGATACTAAAATTTCTTCGTAAAAATTTCCGTATAAGTGATAAGCTCAATGGTAATAGCTTTATAGTTAAATTACCAGATCCCAAAACTGGCAAGCTCAAAACTTATTGCACACCTTTACTAATTACATTGCTAATGATTGAGTTCGCAGATTTAATCTTTGCGGTAGATAGTATACCTGCTATCTTTACTATAACTCTTGATCCTTATATTGTTTATACTAGTAATATCTTCGCCATACTTGGTTTGAGGGCTCTTTATTTCGCGCTCGCAGCAATTATCCACAGGTTTAAATATCTACAACAAGCGCTCGCAATACTTTTGATTTTTATCGGTGGCAAAACGTTTGTTGCTTATGCCCTAGATATGGAAAAATTCCCTGCAAGCATCTCACTAGCCGTAACATTTTTAATCATTGCAGCTGGCGTGATTGTGTCACTTTATAAAACCAAGGGACCAGAGATTACAAATTAGGTATATATGAAAACTAAAAAAACATTTGAAACTAGTCTCGAACAAGGCTTATTTGCAAGTAGATGGCTTATGGCACCATTTTATATGGGGCTGGTGATAGCTTTGGCAGCATTGTTATATACTTTTCTCCTTGAGCTATTTCACTTGATTCAAGGTCTTCCTAATATGAATACCAATGATGCGATACTTGCTTCACTTGCATTAATAGATATTTCCCTAGCTGGTAATTTGCTAATTATTGTAATTTTTTCTGGCTATGAAAATTTTATCTCTAAGCTGGATGTGGGTGATCACGAAGATAAGCCAGAGTGGATGGGAACGGTTGATTTCTCAAACCTAAAACTGAAGCTTATTGCTTCTATAGTTGCTATTTCTGGTATTCACTTGTTAAAGATTTTTATGGAAGTAAAAAAATATAACGATAGTGAAATGATGTGGATGGTAATCATTCATCTGGTTTTTGTGGTTTCAGGAGTAATGCTGGCGTTTATGGACAAAATTTCTGCTGGTACAAAAGCTATGAAGAAATCTAAATAACAAAGCTTCTAAAATGAACTATTTTATTACAGGCGGAACAGGCTTTATAGGACAACTACTTGTTAAAAACCTAATTCAGCATCAAGATAAAATAATTATTTTAACAAGGGATAAAAACAAAGTCATAAAGCTTTTTGGCAATAAGGTAAGGCCTGTTTCGGATATTTCCGAGTTAGATAAAACAGAAATTATTGATTATATTATCAATTTAGCTGGAGAGCCTATTGCGGATAAAAAATGGAGTGAAGCGCAAAAGAAAAAACTTACTTCAAGTCGTTTAAACACCACAGAATCTGTAATTAAGCTAATAGAAAAACTTGATAAAAAACCGGAGTGTTTAATAAGCGCTTCAGCTATTGGTTATTATGGAGGACAGGCCGATAACATAGTTACAGAAACTTCATTACACAATAAAGAATTCACCCACGATCTTTGTCGAATATGGGAAGAAGCTGCAAATCAAGCCTCAAAACATAATGTTAGGGTGTGCATTATAAGGCTAGGAGTTGTTATGGGCAAAAATGGAGGCGCTCTTAAAAAAATGCTCCCTCCATTTAAACTAGGTTTAGGTGGCAAAATTGGTAGCGGAAAACAATATTTTTCCTGGGCGCATATTGAAGACGTTGTTGCAGCGATAAATTTTCTGATTGAGAATAAAACCCAAAAAGGAACTTATAACTTAACCTCACAAAACCCGGTTACCAATAGTGAATTCACAAAAGCATTAGGGTTAGCAATTAACCGACCAACATTTTTTAACATGCCTGCCGTTTTAGTAAAATTACTTTTTGGTGAAATGGGTGATAGATTACTTTTAAATGGTCAAAGGGTAATCCCTAAAAAACTTTTAGATAACGGTTTTAATTTTAAATATTCAACCATAGATCAAGCCTTGAAAGAAATTAATCATTAAGGTGATTATGACCTTGTAGTTATAAAACAACTTAAAGCCCATGAAAAGAACAAAGGCACAACCATGTGGATGGAGCATTAGATTGGGTTTCTTCTGCAAGGGTTAATTTTAATAATAAAGATCAATTTTACCTTTGGTATTATCCCCAGCACCATGTGTTTATCGCAAGCGTGCGTTAGAGGCACTTGATAAAGCTGGAATAAAATGGCGTATTGTTTACACAAGCCCAAGCTTCGCAAGCACTGTTGCGGCAGTTAAAGCTGGGCTCGGCATAACCGTTCTGCCAAGAAAAATGATACCAGATTCACTAAATAGCATTCGCAAAAAAAGCCTGCCAGACCTGCATGAAACTTATATTACCTTGTTGCAAAAGAAAGATGCAAGCCCAGCCGTTAACTCATTCGCTGAATATATTGTTTCTCAACTATAAGTAAGTTTAATTTCTAATAATATTATCAATGCGCCACGGAAGTTTAACATCATGGCGGAGCTCTTCTTTTACCATACCTACTGGCAGAGGAATAATTTCGCCAAGTTCAGTTTGTAAAATATCAACTTTAGCTGGCTCATTAATCAATTCAAATGTTCCATTAGGTTTAGGCAGATTATAGAATTCAGGTCCAATATCACACAAAAACTTCTTGAAAGCTTTGTAACCTTGAGGTGTTGATATATCTGTTCCTGCTTGTTCAAAAGCCATGGCATATAATTGCGGTGCAATGCCGCCCACATAGCAACCTGCGGCACAACCACAATCTGTTTGCTTAGAAAGCTTAGGGTGTGGGGCGTTATCTGTTCCCGCAAAAAATTTGCGGTTGCTTGGGTCTATAGCCGCTTGCAGGAGCGCGTTTCTATCTTGGTCAAATTTAACATAAGGCATGCAAATTAAGTGAGTAGACTTTGTTAAAAGCAAGTCACCTATTGTATAAAGCAAATGCTGCGGAGTTATTGTTGCAACAATATTATCTGATGCATTAGCCACAAAATCTACTGCGGCTTTTGTGGTGATATGTTCAGCAACTATTTTAAGTTTTGGATATTTCTTTTTGATGTCAGGCATAAAATTCTGATAAAAAGTAATTTCTGCATTTGTATCTTTATCAAAATATTTATGCGAATCTAGATTATGCTCTTCGCCATGGATGCAAAGTATAATTCCATTATCTTCAAGAGCCTTCATAACATCTGAATTTACAAGCCCAGCTATTGAAATGCCATGATCAGAATTTGTAGTGCCATGCGGAGGATAATATTTTACCGCTTTCAGTACGCCATTTTGCGCGCCTTCAACTATCATCGCGGCTGTAGTGTGCTTGGTTATATATAGCGGAACTATAACCTGCAAAAGTTTATTCGAAAAAGCCTCTTCAATTGATTTTTGATAGTCAACAACGCTCCAATTATCCAATTCTTTGCCAATGCCATCATTTAGAACTTTACCAACGGGAGGCTTAGTGTTTGGCATTGCCAAAACAGCATAGCAGCCCATCTTAAGGTATTCATCAGCAAGTAATTTTGTTATTGAGCCTTGCCTGAAATGTGCGTGCAGATCAGCCCAAAGAGGTAAAATAAGTTTTTTCTTTACCATAATTTGTATATGAATATTAATTCAACATCTATTTTACTAAATAATAACTTAGTAAATATTTTTTGCAAAAAAATATATTCAGTAATATATTACTTACTGGCTAAAATTCCTTACCCAAACCTGCTAATTACTACTAATTCAAATTCAGGCCAAACGCTCTGGTACCGAGCTTTTCTTTATAGAGATTTTCTATTTTGATGATTTCTTTTGCAGTAATGTTGCTCGGCAAAGTCTGGAGTATTGAATACCGGAAATACTTAAAACAGTTCTCATCCTGATCATGCAGCTCTTCCAGTTTTTTATTTCCACCGGTAATGTTTCTTGCGTATTAAGACCATTTTTGCCAGATACCATCATTTCCGTAGGCTGAGCCAATATATTGGTTTCCTGTTCTGGTATCTAGGATTAGATAAACTCCATTTACTGAAGATACAATAAACACCCCCGCAACTAATATCAGTGCCATTCCTGATCTAAGTAAAATATTTGTCATTAAAAACTTTAATAATTAATTTCTGGTCTATTGTATAATCTATTAGTATTTTTGATAAAACAATAAAGTTTAAAACAGGATTTATCATGAGTAAAACCAATGAAATAACATTCCAGTTTATCAGCGAACCAAGGGAAGTTAATTTTGCTGGAAAAGTTCATGGTGGATCTGTTATGAAGTGGATTGATCAAACAGCTTATACCTGCGCTCGTAATTGGGCAGAAAGTTATTGTGTCACGGCTTATATTGGTGGCACTAGTTTCTATCATCCGATAAATATCGGAGAAGTTGTAAAGGTTATTGCAAAAGTTATTTATACCGGCACTACCAGTATTCACATAGCTGTTGATGTATTTGCCAGAGATTTTAATGAAACGGAATTCGAGCACAAAGTGCATTGTGTTACTGTTTTTGTATGTGTCGATAGTGAAAGTAAGCCGCAACCAGTTAAAAAATGGGAGCCTCAAACTGAAAAAGAAAAAAGCATGTCGCTTTATGCTCAGACATTAAAAAACTTCCAACAACAAATGGATAAAGAAATTAACCATTTTCTTAAGCAGGCGGACAGGTAATGAGTACAGGCCTTCTTGCTCTTTTAGATGATATTCTGCACTTGTGAAAGTAACTTACCCGTTTACATCTGGAGTATTGGCAATTGCAACACCGCCTTTGAAACCTATTGCCATCATTAGGTACAAAGACAGATAACGGCTTATACTATCGGGAATTTCAAGGTCTGATTTAATAAATCCTGGAATATACCAAGAATAAAAAATAATATTGCCGGTGAGAGAAAATTCTGTGAGATCAGATTCAATAATTCCATTTATCCTCATTTTAATTTATATGCTTCTATTTATCTTCAGGGTTCAAAAGCTGTTTATCCTATTCAAGTTGCTTTCAAAAATTTGTCCTAGATTTAAAAAATAAATAAAAATGCCGCTTACTAACATTATAAAAAAGAAAAAAGCACAATAAAGAAAAAGTTGTAACCCTCCCACTCTATAAATTATTCCTAGCCTTACAAACATGTTAATAGCCATCGCCAGTAAAATCGAGAGAGCCGCTACCGATATTAAAATTTCACCGGAACTAGCCAGTTCGGATACTGAAAAAGTCACAACTCTTAAACTTACAGCTCCTCCTATTGCAGATGTTATATAGACGCCGAGTTCTCCAAACCAGCGGGTTGCAAGTGCGATTATAATTAGTCCAATCGATATCAATAAAGCAAATATAGCCGTACTTTTCAGGGATATAGGATTTTTGATTTCTAGATTGAATTCTGACGATAAGTTTTTATCCGCCCTTGTGAATAAAAGAATAGTTGCGCATATAACCCCCATAAAAGCCGGTGCAGCTAAAAATAAAAATAATTGCATTGAAACATCCGGGGCAATTATCGACAAAACAATAATCTGCATTAATAAAGAAGAAACCTCAGCAAGTATAATTCCGCTCGATAGAACAAGAATCTGTACCGTTTTCTCCTTAGAACGTTGTGCCAGATTAAGGGTCGTTGCTGTCGCGGATGCAAAGCCTCCTAATAGACCCGTAATTAATATCCCCCAGTTCGTGCCAAATGTTCGCAACGCGATATAGCTGGAAAATTCTATGCCCGCGATTATAACAAATAGTATCCAAATTCTTGTCGGATGAATAAGTTGCCAAGGGTCTATAAAATCACGTGGCAGCATCGGAAGGATAATAAAGGCGCTAACCAAAAATGTTAGTGCTGCAGTCATTTCCTGCTTAGTGATTTTGGTATGGGCAAATGTATGTAATCGTGACTTCAATAACAAGAAACCGAATAGTACAACTGCTAACATAAGAGCAATTTGACTGTGTGAGTTTGCCAAAAAGCCAAGAACAAAAGTAAGCATTGCAGCAATTGCAGTGGTAGAACCGACGTGCCATGAAGTTTTTTCATGGCTCCAATGAATATGACTGGCTAAAATAACAATGCTGATAAATATGCCAACGATAATTACTATAATATCATTGTTTAAAAATGCGGAAAGTACTCCTATTAAAGCTAACAAAGAAAATGTACGTGCACCGAGTATGGGGTTTATATTATTCTGTCCTTTTGATTGCTCACGTTCGATACCAATCAAGAGACCAATAATTAACGCTGTCAAAAAAGGTAACATCTCATCAAACATGACTGATCCAAATTTACGCTAATATGAATTTTTTATTATTATAGTTGCAATAGTTTTACAACTTTCCTTAGTATATATTTAGCTTTTACAGATAAAATATTCTGAAGGAAGGAGAATTAGAGCGCGGTAAGTATAAAATCTTACAAACTGATATAGTAATGCCAGTTCCTGGTTCTGAAGAAGAAGTCAGAGTTTGATTGTTAGCAATTATTTATGTGAAGTAAATTTCAAGAGTGAAGTATCATATACCCAGTTTTTTTGTATCTACGCTTGCTGCATAAAAATCAGCTAGAGAATAAAAATATTGAAGTTTTGCTTCAATATTTTTAAGCTTGGCCGATGCCATTTTCTCTTCGCGGATATTTAGCAAAAGAAAATCACTTATACCTTTTTCAAATTTTTCATTTTCCGCTTCGCGCATTCTGATAGCAACTTTCACTTCGTCATTGGTGAGTTGATTATATTTTAAGTTGGCTTTAAGGTCATTGATGATGTTTTTAATTTCAACATCAATTTGTTCTGAAATAAGCTTTTGATCAGATTCATATTTCTTTTTTTTAGCCTTAGCTGAATCAATTTTACCTTGAGCAAAATTTCTTTGAATGGGTATTGATACATTTAGTTTTACAACTGATTCGAACTCATCTCTGGCAGGGTTTCCAAATCCATTATCTTCTGATGCTTCAGTGGTTAAATCAATTTTTGGTAAAATTAAATTTTCAGCAAATTTTATTTTATTTCTTACTTTTTCTATATTGATAGACATTATGTTCAAGTCAGGTCTTTTTCTTTTTATATCAGCAATATTTTTTTCAGCATATTTAATTGAATTTCCTGTAATATTGGCAAAATCAGATTGATATTTACCTTCAATGTTGATTGGTTTTGAAGTTTCATCTCTAAAAAATAGAGATAACTCATTAGCTTTATTTTTTAAATCTCGTGAAGCTTCATTCAGCAACACTTCTCTTTGTAAAATATATTGCTTATTTTCAGTTAGATAAATATCTGCCAAGTCACCATTTTCAACCTTTTCAGAAAGAGCGCTTTGCCTTTTTTTTGCTATAGTTAGAAGCTCCGTATAAACTTCATATTTTTTGTTAGCAGCAAGCCAATTGTAATAAGTTTTTAGAGCTTTATGCTGAACGAAAATTTTTGTTAGTAATAATTCTAACTCCCTTTCTTCTACAGCCAGCTCTGCATTTCTAAGGTTTAACCTCTTTTTATCAATTGTATTCCCTCTCAACAAAGATAGTGCAAAGCCTATGTTAAATTCACCGCTGCTATTGGTAATAAGCTTATCTTCATAAATGGGGAAATTTCCATCCGAAATTCTGTACCCTGTATAAATTTTAGAATTTAGCACTGGCAGGTTTTTTTCCAATCTAGAATCCGCACTTCTGCCATCATAAAAACCTGCTGTTGTGGAGCTTAAATCTTGGTTTAAATTTAAGTCAAATGCCCCACGCATTGATTTTAAATCTCCTTGAGAAGATCTGTAACCCTCAATTGCAGATAATATCTTAGGATAATATTTAATTGATGATTTTAATATTTCTTCTTCAGTTAAAGTACTTTTAGGAAATGCCTTAAATGAAAAGAAGATAAGAAAAAATAGCAAAAAATATTTAATTATTTTCATTTTTTAATTTCATTTTTTGGTTTTTTTCTATATCATATTCAGAAGGAAAATTATTTAACCTCCTCCAGAATTCATAACCAATACTAACGGTATCCAGCAAAATCCATCCTCTAGTTTTTGCACCATATTTTAAAAAGTTTTGATTTGGCCATTTTTCGGTTTCAGTTTCATCTTCTACAATTATCACTCTAAATTTTCCATTAGATGAAACAGATGGGTCAACTGATTTTACAACACCGCCAAAAGTCCCAATAGCAACAGAAGGCCAACCACTAAATTGTACAGAAGGCCAACCTTCAAATATTAATCGAACTTTTCTACCCTCTGTAACCAATGGAACATCAAGCCCTGATATATAAAGCTCTAAGGCTTGTTTTGAATTTTCAGGGGTAAATGAAGCCAGAACATCCCCCTTTTTTATGAAAGTTGAAGAATCACCTGCCATAATATGAGTAATAAACCCATCACTAGGTGCAAGTACTAACTGAGATGACTGCCTTGATAACTCCACTTCAGCTTGAGCAAGCTCACTGGCAACTTCGGCCTGTTTAGACTTCAAGGTTTTGTATTTTATTTTTGCATTCTCAAACTGCTTTCTAGAGCTTAGACCTCTTTTAAAAAGGTATTTCTGTCTAATAAAATTTATTTCACTTGTTTCTGTAGCAATTTTTGATGCTTCAAATTTTCTAATTTTAGCATCACGATTAATTTCAAGTCTTTCATATAATTGCGGATCATTATCGACTATTTCAACTAGTGGCTGATTTTTTTTAACCTTTACACCATCTCTTACATACCATTTTTTAACCCTACCATCTACAAGTGCATTAATATTTTGTAGCCTATCTTGAGGGTAATAAGTGGTAACTTTTCCAATTCCTTCAGCAGTTTGAACCCATGGAGTAATAACTAAAAACAATAATAACAATATTATAAAACCAATAATAATTCTTGAAAAAGCTACAATTATTTGAGGGGATTTTATCTCATTATAGGTTTTGAAATACTCCAAATAACTTTCTTTATAATTATTTTTCATGATTATTTTCTGTTATGTGTAAATTATTTTCAAATTCTCTAAAGCTTTCAACATTGTGAAATATGTTTGTTTTACCATTTTGTAAGTAAATATACTGATCAAAATAGGTTAAATCTTTTCTATTTGAAAAATATATAAAAGTTAAATTGGGTATACTGCATAAATATTTGATAAGAGATTTCCTTTTGAAATAAGCTATTTTATCAAACAAAGAATTAATTATTAAGATTTTTGGCTTAGAAATAATTGCCCATGCTAATTTCAATTTTAAAACTTCGTTTTCTGACAGTGGGTTTCCAGAAGGGGTAAGGAAGGTATCTAAGCCCTTTGGAAGTTTTGCAATTGTTTTATCTAAGCACACTAATTTTAAAACATTTAAAATTTCTGAGTTAGAAATTTTAGGATTCCCTATTTTTAAATATTCCTGAATTTTCCCCTCTATTATAACAGAGGTATCTATTGAAATTACATTTTGTCGTAAATTTTCTAATTTATAGTCGGTTATATATTTCTCTCCTATTTTTATACTTCCAAATTCTGGCCTTTTATAATTTTTTATTAGTTGCAGGAAGGTTTTTTCAATAGAAAACTCTTCAGCGGATACTAAAATTTTTGCATTAGATTTTATAAATAAATCTAAACCAACCTCTGTATTATTATGTTTTGATTTAACCGAATCATACTCGATATCAAAGTTCTCTGAGATTAATTCCATATCACCACCTTCATCTTCAGAAGGTATATTAAATAAATTAGCTAATTCCTCTACAGAAGCACACAATCTATAAAAAATTTCAAAATGATAACCAAACTTAGATATGCCAAACAAAATTGTAGATAAAATCAACTCAGAAGCTACTAACTGCCCTGTAGTAAGCTGGCCTTCTACAACTAATTTTCCACCTACACTAAGTAACAGTGCGCTGGCTGCAGCATAAATAGCTAGAAACGCGATTTTTTGTTTAAACCCTGCAGCAAAAAACTTTTTTCTGGTATTTATGTAATCATCAGTTAATTGCTCTGATTTTGTAAGTGCAAATTTTATTGGTTTATCTGATTTAAAGAAAGAATTTGCCCTAGCCAAATCCTCTATCCATCTGATAATTTTATACTTTGAATGCGAATGTTGTAATGAATATGAAATTGTAGATTTTCCCCAAATCTTCCAAACCAAATAGCAAGATGCTATTAATAAAATATTAAATAGAAGTAAGAAAGGATGGTAAAATGAAACTACAACCACACCAACAATTGTTTGTAGAATAAGGGCAAAGGTAGAAATTAATATGAAAGATAAATCTTTCTGAATATTAAAAACTTCAAAATATCTATTGATAATTTCCGAGCGATTTACCTGTTCATAAAATGCAAATTTTGCGTGAATATTTTTTAATACAATTTCTTTTGTTATTCTTGCAAAGAATCTTCTTTCAAAAATTTCAATAACATAAGTTTGCAAGGCATTTAAAACTGCAGAAACGCTTAATAGAAAAAATAAAACAACTGTTAATACGACAATCGGCTGCAACAGGCTAAGATTAATTACAGAGCCTATTAAAGCTTGAACAGATATAGGCACAGCAAGTGTTAACAAGCTTACAGCAATACCATATATAGCTATTACATAATAGAAAGCGGCATCAGGCTTTAAGATAAGCGAAAAAAGCTCTCTAAGGCTGTATTTTACACCATCAATTACTATCATAAATATAGTTTTTGTTCCATATAAATAATATAGCTAAGTATTCAATACTAGATTTTTATAGCAAGTCAGTTTTTAGTAGTTGTAACAAAAATCTTTGCAAGCTTAATTACCATTAAATCAAAAATGGCCTAGGGCAGACAGCTACCGTGTTCTCAATTTTATCTTTCCCACCTTCAGCTAAGGGCAATATATGATGAACCTCTAAGAATGGCATTCCTTCTGTATTAACAAAAGGAGCAAACTGTTTACAGCACTCACATATTCCGTTTGCCCTTTTTATAACCCAGGCTTTAACTTTTGAACATCTTCCAAAAACATCTATCGAGCGTTGTGATTTATTAGGAGCCTCATTACCAGTAGGTCTAATCGGAATTGGATTATCAATATGAAACTTAACACTTAATTCTAATTCCTCAGAGTTTGAAGTGGGAATATGATGTTTTAAAATATTTTGGATCTTTTCTTCTGTCTTCTTACCTACATTTCCAGCAGGCATATAACCCTTTATTCTTGGTTGCCCAAGCTTCTCTAATACATAAGAAATATTCTGCATCCTGTATTCAACGGAAGATACACTCCTATTTTTTAAAACATTCTGTCTTAACTTTTCATTGTAACGCTTCTTAACATAAGGTTGTCCCTTTTGTTCTAACTCCAGCATTTCTAAATATACCGCTATAGCTGCAGATAATTCTTGATCACTCCATTCGCTATTAGAACTAGAAAGATAATCCCAGTTATGAAAAGTGGTTTATTAACGAGTATATTTTTCTTTTTGGCACTAACAGTATTTTATCTTTGGAAATCAAAATTTGCAGTTCCTGCTGTAATACTTATTTCAGGGTGTGCTGGTTACATATTTTTACAA
>JANPLD010000110.1:0-33951 GCA_031426355.1 Alphaproteobacteria bacterium
ATATGATCGCAGGTGGAGATGGAATTGACACACTGACAGGCGGAAGTGGAAATGATCTATTCTATTTTGATTCAGCCAATTATAACCGGTATTTGTTTAAGTTTTGTATCTTCCTTTATGTGCTGTAATGTTTTGCGGCCATCCATGCCTGGCATGTTAAGGTCAAGAAGTACAAGGCCTGGTAAATCTGATTTTTCATCTGAATATGCTCCTTCGCGGCGTAAATAATCCAGACTTTCCTGACCGGATTTGCACCATATTACAGGATTATAGAGGTTAGCTTTTTTAAAAGCTCTGGTAGTTGCCTCGAAATCATCTTCGCTATCTTCAACTATCAGGATTGATTGGGACTTAGTTAACTTACCGTTCATATCTTTCCTCTCTACATATTTTTATTAGGAAACAATATTATGAGGTTTCTGTCAACCACAAGTTGCGTAACTGATTATAAATCTCGCATAATTCAGTTTCAATTTATGTAAAATATTACTTATTTAAACTATAGCGCTCAAGTCCTGAGGATCATATTGTTGGAGTATCACAGCATGATTAATGATATCTGCATCTAATGTAAGATTAACATCTTTTAATGTCGCTACTAAATGGTCTACATCAAGCGCGTCTTTATAGATCAGGTTCGTTACGTTGGCATCTTTATCAAAATCAAAGAAGAGCCCATCTCTATATTCCGCCGCAAGGTCTTCATCAACAACAAAAATTATACGGTCACCCGCCGCTGAATTCTTATAATCAAAATCTTTAATTATATCACCATACTGGTTATAATTGGCTGAATCAAAATAGAATAGATCATTTCCACTTCCGCCTGTCAGTGTGTCAATTCCATCTCCACCTGCGATCATATCATCACCTGTACCGCCATCAATTATATCTTGTCCTTTACCACCTAGAACAAAATCATTTTTGTTTCCGCTTGAGATAGTATCATTACCATTGCCACCAATGATATCATCCCTGAAATCATCTACATATGTAATAGTATCATTATCTTGTATACCAGTAGTTATCCTTGCAGTTTTGCTATATAAGGCATCTTCAAAAAGTGTCTGTTCCACTACGCTTTTGATCAACCATTCATAAGCAGCTACAACTGGTGGCCTTGAATTTGATGCGCCATAAGTCACTGGAGCTGGCATATTAGGTGTATCATCTATTACCCCATCATATTCTGGTAGCTTAACAGTTACTCCAGCTGAAATAACATTATTTACAGTAGGGGTAAGTATAGGTGCAGAGACAATAGGCGTTATTATATTTGATGAAGCTGATGCGCCAGCTAATATCGGGCTTGAAATAAGGGAAGCATCTAATCGGTCTGGTACAGTATTAATTGCCGAGCTATTATCTATTATATTGTGATTACTAACTACATCCTCAGTTGCATTAACATTAGAATCTTTTATCTCCTCACCACTACCCATAACAGTTTCATTAATTGCAGTTTCTGCTGGTTCTATTTCATGATGAGCTTCAATTGATTTTTGTATTTCTGAAATTGACGTCTTTATACTTTCAATAAGATTTATCAGATTACTTAGATCAATATTTTTGATACTTTTTAAAAGATCAGCAAGATTAGTTAAAGAAGATTCAATAGGGCTTATTACTGGTGATGCTTTAGTTTCAGTTTGTACGCTAACTTCCTGATTTGCCGATGTTATAACAGGAAAAATATCAGTTGATATTTGCTTTTGAGAATCAGTATTATTCCCAGAAACATTTATAGTTTCTGTGGTTACTAATGAAATGTTATCTTCCGGAGTTACTATAACTGTTTTTTGTATTTCGATTTTTGCAGTATCTGCTTCTTGTGCTGCTGGAACGAAAGTCTTAACCATTGTTAATGAATTGGTGTTATCCGTAACTTGTTTATGAACATCATTGAAATGTTCCATTGATTCGAGAAATTTTTTATGAGCCGAACTTTTAAGTATGTTTAGATTTCTTTCTACCATACAACCCCCATTGAGATAATAAATTAACCATATATTAACCCAGTTAATCTATAAAGTCATTAAAATTTGATGTAATTTCTATTCAATTTTTAATAACCCATTGAAAAAAAGGGCTAATATAGGTCAATTCTCTCGTCAAGATGCTTTAGCTCCGGGTTAACGGTTCTTGATTTGTGAGATTTTAGTACCTTCTAAGCTAACACCAGCCATCAGTCCTTGTTGGTCAAAAATGAACGCATAAGCATCATTTTTAAGCGTTGAAGAAGAAAGGTTTTTAGCAACACCTTCGTTAACAACTACAACTGTTGGTCCTAAGCCAACTTCCCAGCCGTGAGTTTTACGAAGGTAATTGATCGCTTTGTCATTCATTAGGAATACTGCATATCCATATGATTGAGCGCCAGCTTGTAAACCCCATGAAGCTGTAACGGAATTATAATAACCGTTAAATTTAGCATTTTCTTTTAAAACACCTTCACCATAAGCACCACCGAATATAAGGCCGGCTTTAACGATATTAGGGAAGATAAGAACCGCTTTAGCTTTACTAGCAAGATAAGCTGCATTCTGATTTGTTTTAATTATCTTATTAAGAGCTAAATTAGCTTCTGTATTAAGCTCTTCTTTAGTAGCAGCTGCATTGGCATTATATGATCCTACGCAGATCGCTGTAGCTATCACAAAAGCAAATGTTAGAAAAATTCTTTTAGTATTCATTGTTAGGCCCTTATTGGTTAATAATCGAGGCCAAATTACTAAGCCATAGATAAAGTTTCTGTATTGATAAAGCCCGCAGCAAATCAAGGATGCATAAAAAATGCTTCTTTATCGTCTCTTTATTATCTTGTTTGCCATAGCCATAGAAAATTTATGTAAGAGTTGTCAATAATACACCTTCAACAATTCAGGTATTTATGAATAAATTTTCTGCACTAACTATAGTTTTGACCTTATTAACTATTTCATGTGCTCCACCAAATGGTGGTTATGGTAACAATAGCAACAATGGAAATAGTGGTATCAATAAACAGCAGATCGGCACAGTGCTTGGTGGTATTGGCGGTGGTGTCCTCGGTAATCAGGTCGGTAAAGGGCAGGGTAAAACTGTTGCTACAATAGGTGGCGCAATACTTGGTGGTATGCTCGGCAATTCAATGGGTAAATCTCTCGACAGGTCAGATCAAGTATATTTAAATAATTCTGCAAATGATGCTCTGGAATATTCTAAAACCGGTGCAACAGCTCGCTGGTTAAACCCGGATAGCGGTAATAGCGGAACCATAACTCCAACTAATACTTACCAGAATAATTATGGCCAGCAATGCAGGGAGTTCTCACAAAGTATAGTCGTTGGCGGTCAAAGGCAAAACGCCTATGGTAATGCTTGTAGACAAACTGACGGCAGTTGGAAAATAGTTCAGTAGAGACTATTTTGTGGGTCTATCCAGCCATTATCCATTCTTTGAAATGATCTAAAGCCATTGGTTTAGCAAAATAATATCCTTGTATTTTACTGCAGCCTATATCTTTAAGATACTCAAGTTGTTTTTTGTTTTCCACACCTTCCGAGATTACCGCAAGGTTCAGACTATTGGCAATTCCCATTATAGCTTTGGAAATAACCTGACTGTTAGTATTTTTATTTATATCTGATACAAAAGACTTGTCTATCTTCAGCGTATCAACTGGCAATCTGCTTAAGTAGGAAAGTGAAGAGTAACCCGTCCCAAAATCATCAAGGTGAAGGCTGATTCCAGCTTCTTTAAATGTTTTAAGGGCGCTTGTAATTTTCTCACTATTATCCATGAACAGGCTTTCTGTTATCTCAAACGCAATATTTTTTGGTGAGATATTATTTTCCATTAGGATATTAATGAATTTACTAGCAAAATCTTTTTTCTCAAACTGCTTTGCTGAAATATTAACAGATATTTTAAACGGCTGTTTTACTAAAGTTTTCATCTGGTGGTAATCCCTGCACACCTGTCTGAGTATTAATTCCCCAAGCTCATTGATAAGGCCTGTTTTTTCTGCCAGGGGAATGAATTCTACTGGGGATATTATGCCGAATTTCTTGCAGTTCCATCTTGCCAGCGCTTCAACACCTTCTATCCTGTTCCGCTTTACATCCATTATCGGGTGATAATGGGGTTGAATCTCAGCATTTTCTATCGCCTTTCTCAAAGTTATCTCAAGGTTATTACTACGGACTATTTTCTGGTTAAGCGATTCAGTGTAGAAGTGATATGTGTTCTTCCCTTCCTGTTTGGCAAATTGTAAAGCGGCATCGGCGTTCATTACTAAGTCACTACAATTATCTGCGCATTCCGGGTAAATGGATATTCCAAGTGAACCACTAATACTGATAACAGTACCCTCATATCTGATGGGCTTATTGATACTTTTGATTATTCTTTCCGCTATAATGTTACAATCATCAATTTCAGATTTTAAACCTTCAAGTAAGATAACGAACTCGTCCCCGCCAAATCTTGCAATAGTGTCATGGGAGCGCACGCATATCTTAAGCCTGCTCGCTATTTCTTTTAAGATAAAATCTCCCGCAAGATGCCCATAAGTATCATTTATATGTTTGAAATTATCAAGATCTAGAAAGAAGACCGCAAGCTTTATCCCATTCCTTTTTGACAGGGAAATTGCCTTCTCCATCCTGTCATAGATAACATCCCTTTTTACTACGTTGGTCAGAGTATCATAACGGGCAAGGTCAATTATTTTGTTCTCAAAATCTTTCCGGTCTATTGCGTATCTGATAGATCTTCTAATGGTATCTCCATCATTACAGCCCTTAACAAGATAATCCTGACAGCCTTTTTTTATTGCGCTTGTAGCAAAAGCTTCATCATTGTTACCTGTTAATACCACGATCGGAATATTAGCAGTTCTTGACTGTATTTTTTCAATTGCATCAAAACCTGAAACCCCAGGTAGGTTCATATCCAAGAACACTACATCATATTCCTTCTCAATATCTTTCTCTATCGCTTTTTCAGCGCTGCTTACATGTGTTACAAAATATTTATTCTTGGGTTCATCGATCCCCAAAAGGCTTGAGAAAAGTAAAGCATCTTTTGGATCATCCTCAATCAAGAGTATTTTTTGTAACGCGTAACCCATAACAATATATTTGGTTAGTGGATAGTTTTCCTCACAGCTTCACTTAAGTCATCTAATGTCATTTCATTTTTATTCAAATATGCTTTAGCACCAATGGCTATCGAATCTTCTTTGACCACAACATTACCAAAGCTTGTAATGAATATTATAGGCGTTTTCTTTTTCTGCTTTTTTGTAAGATCCATCAGAAGCTGCAGTCCGTTTTCCTGCCCAAGCATAAAATCCAGAAACACCAGATCAAAGTCGTATTTATCCAGATATTCCATAGCCCGTTTTGTGGAATTTACCTGAACGATATCATAGCTATATTTATTCAGTGACATTAATTTCTCAACCAGAACTACCCTGTCTTTCTTGTCATCATCAACTATCATTATATTAAGTTCTTTCATTCTCCCCTCCAAAGGATTTTTAGCAGATTTAAGAAAATTTATAAATATTAGGCCCGGCTTGTTTTGCGCGGCATGCGGCTTTATCTGCTGAGTCCAGAACATCTTCAGCTTTTTCCCCGTGATGTGGATAAAATGAAAAGCCGATATTAACTGGTGCTATCATTTTCTTGCCATCTAACTCGATCGGGTTTTTCATTTCGTTGATAATCTTTCCTGCTACCTGCGCGCATCCTATTTTCATGCAGGAATCATTAAGATCCAGCACTACAACAAATTCATCCCTGCCGCTTCTTGAGATAAAATCAGATTCCCTAAGTGTGAATTTTATTTTCTTGGCGATCTCCTTAAGAACGGAATTACCGCTCTCATAACCAAGATAGTCATTTATTTCCCTGAACTGATAAACATCTATCAGCATTACAGCCACTTGCTTCTGCCAGCGTTTTGCATGGGCCATTTCCCTTGTCAGATGCTCGCATAATGATCTGTAATTAGGCAGGCCTGATAAACTATCGTAATTAACTTTCTGATATAATGTCTTTTCAAATTCTTTTCGTTCAATCGCAGATTTGATCGCATATTTTAATGCGTGGGCATTTTCATAAGCCTTTACCAGATATTCCTGCGCGCCAGCTCTCAAGGCCCTGGTGGCCGAATCATCACCTTCTACTCCTGTAAGGACTACAATGGGAGTATCAGGACATTGCTCATGCAATATCTCCACATTCCGAACCCCCGATACGTCACCTAAAATAAGGTCGAGCAATATTACATTATATTCATTTTTATCTAGGTCTTTAACCGCTGCTTTAAGGCTACTTACTCTATTGAGATTTATAGACTGACCGCCTGAACCGTCCTTAAGCATCTCCTCAATAAGAGTTGCATCAAAATAATCATCTTCAATATGTAAAACGTTCAGTGCAGTGCTAGGCATTTTTACTATCCTTTAGATAAATCCTAATATTTATATCTAAATTTTAGCAGAACTTCTACTTGTAGTTGTTCGAATTTTATCTATTTTTTCAATTTAATTCTGTGCCAAAATGGAAAAAGATATACATGAACCGCCCTTGTCTGAGGCTTCTACCCATATTTTGCCCTTGTGCAATTCCGTGATTTTTCTACACATAGTTAAACCCATGCCTGCACCCTTATATTCTTCCTTCGCATTAAGCTTTCTAAAGAACTTAAACACCTCATCCTTTAAATTATGCGAAATTCCGCCAATTCCATTATCACTAATTGAAAAAACTATATTTCCATCTTGCCTTTTTACATTGATATTTATTTCTGGATTTCTTTCACTGGAATTAAATTTTAATGCATTATCAATAAGCTCATTTATCAATATTTTTATTTGGTTTTTATCAGCAGTAATTTTAATATCATCATCACATTTTATCTGAATTAAAGCTTTTAAAGTTTCAATTTTATCTTTGTAATTATTTAATGTTTCCTCAGTTAATTTCTTCAAATTAAATTCCGTAAATTCTATTGGCGTGGTATTTAATCTTGAATATTTAAGCAGGACTGAAAGCATTTCCTCAGCTTCCTTCACAGAATCCTGAATATAATCCACGTAAAGTTTTTCCCGTTCCTGAAGCCTTCCATCATCAAGCTTGGCTACAAGCAAATTGGTGAACTCCCTGATATGCCTGAGTGGCGCATTAAAATCATGAGAGATTATATAAAGAAATTCTTCTAGTTCGGCTTGTGACTGCATTGGAAAAACAATTGCTGTTTGACTTGTAATCAAAAAAGAAAAACAGAAATTTATGATAACGTCAAGGTTTTACAGTTAGCCATGACGTGTGAGAGTTCCAGTCTTTTATAATATGCAACTTCAAACTATTTTCTTTTATGAATTTGTTTATCACTTCAACATTCCTTTCCCATTTAGGGCTATAATCATCACCAGAAAATATTCCACCACTTTTCAACTTCGGATACCAGTCATATAAAGTTTTTCCATCATCCTGACCGGTATGGGCATAACCATCAATATAAATAAAATCAAAATGATCATCGGGGAATAATTTTACCGCTTCATCAAATCGCATCCTTAATATCTTATTTCTATCTCCGAATTTTTTAAGTTTGGTCTGCGCTAGCTGATATTGTTCATCATCATGCCCTCTATCACCTGCATACATATCTACACTATATAACAGCGACAATTGTGATTTACTTAAAAGTTTTTCTGAGAATTTACCTTCCGCAACACCCAGCTCAACACCAATTCCTTCTGATTTTATAAGGCTTGCAATCTCATCACGTGCAGTAAATTTTGTGATATCAAGCAACATTTAAGCCTCCAGTAATGCCAGTTTACTGTATGTATTAAGCCTCTCATAAATAACATTTTCAATATCTTCAGGTATTATACCCCGCAATAAATTTTTCAGGGAGTTTACATCATTAGTCCCATCAAGAAGCGGCAATAATTTTTTATCTATTTCATTAACGCTTGTTACCTCATGATTTAATGCAGAAACCCATTTCTGGTGCTGTGCCTGATATCTGGCTAATTTAAACGCTACAGGCTTTTTAGAAACTTCCACAATATAAGTTCCTTCATCCATATGCAGGAATATCCCCCATGCAAATATAGACCTGAATATATTAGGATATAATATCTGTGATATAGCTTTCTCGTCTATCTGACCCTTAACCTTATATTTTTTCGCTTTCTCAATTATAAGTTCTACAATCTTCTGTAATTTAACAGGCTTATTCTTCTGTTCTGAGAATACTTCAAAGGTTAATATCATTATGATATTCCCGGTAGTTGTGCTCATGCCGTTCGGTAATTTAAATGTAAGTGGCGCGCCGGAATTATAATCGTAATTCTTTAATTCTTCCGGCATTATAAACCTGCTGGTGAAGTATCTATCAGAGATCACTTCCTGCAAAACATTCCGCTTAATATTTACTTCTTTATGACAGAGCAGGGTAGAGCGGAATCTACGGTTAGAGATAAAATCTATATATTGCTCCCTGCGGATAATATTTCCTGCGGTAGATAAAATCTTTACCGTTTCAAGTGGATAGTGATCAATCATCATCGTGCTTAAATTCGTTTCGCACAGATATTGTAAACCTTCACTTTCTGCAATTTCCATAAACTGGTGGAAATAGAACTGTATGTTACTTTCTTCCAGATATTCATGTAGCAGATACCAGTCAGATTCGTTTTCTGTTACTTTAATTTCGTGCTCTATCACCTGTTTGTAATAATTATCATCAAATGTTTTATGCCCGTTTTTTATGAAGTGTAACAACTCTCTCGCCTGAGCAGCTTTCACGGTCGGGTCTGTAAAATTCTGCGTATGGTATTTCATCATTTCCCGTGCCGCATTAGAAGTGCTCCAGCCCGGTAAAGTATTATAACTTATGTAAGCTATACCATTCTCAGAAAGATTATTTTTGCATATCTCCATTATCTTCTTCTGCAGGTCTTTTGTAACCCATGAAAAAACACCATGAACTATTATATAATCAAACTTTCCATCTGCTTCGCTGATATTAGTTATTGATCTGCACTGGAGCTTAAGGTTTTTTATACCAACCTCATCAATGATCTTTTGCCCTTCTTCTATTTGTACCGGCGAAAGGTCAATTCCTATACATTCACTATTTGGATAAGTTGCCGCAATAGCGATTATATTATTCCCGCCAGCGCAACCAAGTTCCAGTATCCTCGCTTTATCTGGTGCAACCGTATCAACACCGAATATCCATGCGCATGACCTCACAAAAGCCGGGCTGGTCTCATGCAGAGTATAGCTTACATAAGGCACTTCATCATAAGGGTTCTGGGCGGGTAGGGCTGTATTCATGGGTTTTTCAAATGTTAAGCCATGAATTTATATAATTATGCTGATAAAGAAATGAAAATATTAGGCTTTTAGGATATTGCCATATTTCTCAAAAATCATTGCCCTTTTATGAAATCGGTTTATTAAAGCCTGAAAAATCAACTCTTTAGAAAATCATGTCTAAAAAACAAAACATCAAAAAAGCGGTTCTGGCCTATTCAGGCGGTCTCGATACATCAGTCATTCTTAAGTGGCTGCAAGATGAATATGCCTGTGAAGTAGTAACTTTCACCGCAGATATTGGCCAGGAAGATGATTTTTCACAAGTACGTAGCAAAGCAGGCCAATTCGGCGTTAAAGAGATATTCATTGATGATCTTAAAGAGGAATTCGTGCGTGATTACGTATTCCCAATGTTTCGTGCCAATACGGTCTACGAAGGCAAATACCTTCTTGGAACTTCTATTGCCCGCCCGTTAATTGCAAAAAGGCAAATCGAGATCGCTAAGCAAACTGGCGCAGATGCTGTTTCCCACGGTGCCACAGGTAAGGGTAATGATCAGGTTCGTTTTGAAATTGGTTATTACGGATTAATGCCGGAAATAAAAATTATAGCCCCATGGCGTGAATGGGACTTAAATTCCCGTACCAAACTTCTGGAATATGCCCGCAAGAATAATATTCCTGTTCCTGCATCAAAAGAAAATGAACCCCCATATTCAATGGATGCAAACCTCCTCCATATTTCATATGAAGGCAAAGCCCTTGAAGACCCGGAAAATGCTTATGATCCTTCAATGCTGATACGCACCGTACCCGCAGAAAAGGCACCTGATAAAGCAACGATTATTGAGATCGAATTTGAAAAAGGTGATCCGGTTTCAATAAACGGTGAAAAACTTTCTCCTGCAAAATTACTAACAAAACTTAACCAGCTTGGTGGTGCCAACGGTATTGGCGTAATTGACCTTGTTGAGAATCGTTACGTCGGTATGAAATCTCGCGGTATATATGAAACCCCAGGCGGTACAATACTTCTCGAAGCGCATCGTGCTATTGAATCTATTACCCTTGATAGGGAAGTAGCTCACCTTAAAGATGAGTTAATGCCTCGCTATGCAAACCTTATTTATTGCGGTTACTGGTGGTCTCCGGAACGCAAAATGCTTCAGGCCGCGATTGATGAAAGCCAGCAATATGTTAATGGAACTGTTACCCTTAAGCTTTATAAAGGTTCAGTCAATGCTATTGGCAGGAAATCAAAAGATTCCCTCTATTCAATGGCTCACGTGACTTTTGAGGAAGATGAAGTTTACAACCAGCGCGATGCTGAAGGTTTCATTAAACTGAATGCTTTACGCCTCAGGCTCGGTGCGAAAAGGAACAAGTTTTAACATTAGTTAAAATAGTTCTTTGTTCTAAGCTGTTTTTTAGTATTGGTAGAACATGTCTAATTCCTTACTTGAAAAATTCTTCCGTTTTGGCGCCAAAATTATCGTGCGCACTATGTATTCGTGTGATTTTAAAGGCTTTGAGGAAAACATTCCTAAATCTGGTGGAGCGCTTATAATCGCAAACCATGTTTCCTATATGGATGGCCTTATACTTAATTGCGCCAGCCCGCGCCCTTTGCGCTTTATTATAGATGAAGATATTTATAATCTTCCAGTGGTCAATTATTTCATGAAAATGGATAAAGCAATACCTGTAAAAGCCAGCAAGGATTCCGTAAGATCAATGATAGAAAAAGTTACCGAAGCTATAAATCATGGCGATTTGGTTGCAATATTCCCTGAGGGCCAGATAACCTATTCAGGAAATCTCTCCCGCTTTAAATTCGGCATAGAGTGGCTTCTTAAAGAAAATAAGGTAGATGTTATCCCTGTTATACTTGAAGGTCTATGGGGCAGCATGTTCAGCCGTAAATATCTAGATCCTAAATATCGTTTCAAATTCATACCAAGATATTTCCGCAAAAAGATCAAAGCTATATGCGGAAAGCCTATAGCCCATGAAAAAGCCACGATCAATTATATGCAAAGGCAGATGATGAAGATGATGGCCGAGGTTACAATAGGCGGTCAGTGATTGCTTGAATAATTGGTATCAAAAGCTATAAGGTTTTTCATTCAATAAAATAAAAAATGAAAATGGCTAAAATATTCGTATTTCCGGGGCAGGGTTCACAGGTAGTAGGTATGGGTAAAGATTTTTATGATAATTTCCTTGAGGTGAAGGAAGTTTTTCAGGAAGTTGATAATGCCTTAAGCCAGAATCTATCAAAGATAATTTTTGAAGGACCAATGGAATCCCTTACTTTAACTGAAAACACTCAGCCTGCTTTAATGGCAGTTTCCATGGCGATTCTGCGAGTCATCAAAAAACAGTCAGGTAAAACACTTCCTGAATTCTGTAATTATGTTGCTGGCCACTCCCTTGGTGAATATACGGCGCTTTGTGCTGCCGGAAGTTTTTCACTCACTGATTGCGCTAAACTTTTAAAGCTTCGTGGCTCATCCATGCAGGAAGCAGTTCCTGCTGGCAAAGGCGCAATGGCAGCAGTGATAGGGCTGGATTTTGCAGCAGTTGAAAATTTAGTTAAGCAGGCGCATACTTCTGAAGAACCTTGCGAGATAGCCAACGACAATTCTGATGGTCAGGTTGTTATAAGCGGATCTGTCGCCGGTATTGATAAAGCGGAACCTATAGCAAAAGAACTCGGTGCCAAAAGGTTTTTAAAACTTCCAGTATCAGCTCCGTTCCACTCCTCCTTAATGAAGCCCGCTCAGGAAATAATGAAGAACGCCCTTGGTGAAGCAACTGTTAACAGGCCATCAGTTCCTGTACTGGCGAATGTTACTGCAAAAATAACTGATGATGCTCATGAAATAAGAAAATTACTTACCGAGCAAGTTACTGGCAGAGTTCGTTGGAGGGAATCAGTTGAATATATGGCGAAAGAACTTGGCATCGTTAAAGCAACTGAAATAGGCGCTGGCAAAGTTCTCTCAGGTCTTATAAAAAGAGGCGCAAAAGATATCGAAACTGGTAATATTGAGAAAGTAACAGATTTAGAAAACTTCTTAAAATCATAATTCAGTAATGAGCTTAACTCAGGAAAATAAACCGGATTACAGTGATGAGGATATTCAGCTGCCTATACTTATTGCCCTTAAGGAAGATGATATAGAGGGCCTGCGTGAACTCCTTGTTGATAAGCACGCTTCAGATATTGCCGAGCTTCTCAACCTTTGTGATTATGGCGACCGTTCTAAGATAATCGCGGTTCTTGGTGAGTTTGATCCAGAAACCCTTACATATCTTGATTCTGATGTTAAGGATCAGATAGTTTCCATAATAGGTTCTAAAGGTTCTGCCGAAGCGATCGAAGAACTTGATTCTGATGACGCCGTCCAAATCGTGCAGGATCTTACCGAAGAGAAAATGGAAGAGATACTTGAAGCTCTTTCTGATGAAAAACGTCTCGAAGTCGAAGACGCACTTGCGTATCCTGAAGAATCGGCTGGCCGTTTAGCAAATAAGCAATTCGTTACCATCCATGAAGATGCAACCGTTGGCGATACCATAGATGTAATGCGTGCCAGTGATGATCTTCCACAGGATTTTTACACAATTTTCGTAGTCGATGAAAAAGATCACCCCACTCATTATGTCCCGCTTAGCCGAATTATGAGAAGCCAGAGAGATATTAAGATCGTTGACCTCATGCAGGAAATAATAAAAGCTATACCTGTTGAGACAGATCAGGAGGAAGTAGCAAACACCTTCCAGAAATATGGCCTTATTTCTGCGCCCGTTGTAAATCAGTTCGGTAAAATGATCGGTGTTATTACGGTCGATGATATCGCGTACGTTATTAAAGAAGAGGTAGAAGAAGATATTTTAAACCTCGTAGGTTTAAATTCTGAAACTGATATCTTAGGCTCCGTTGTTAAAAAATTCAGTAACAGGATCCCATGGCTTTTCTTGAATCTCGGCACAGCATTTACGGCCTCGTTCATTATTGCGTACTTTGAAGGTTCCATAGAAAAGCTTGTAGCGCTCGCCGCACTTATGCCTATAGTTGCTTCTATGAGCGGTAATTGCGGCACCCAGATATTAACCGTAACAGTCCGCGCCCTCGCCACCAAGGAACTTGGCGCAAATAATTTCTTCAAAGTTCTGCGAAGGGAAATAGTAAGTTCATTCCTTATCAGCTTAGCTTTAGGTTCAGCGGTATTCTTAGTAAGTTACCTGATGTACCAGAATAGCCATTTAAGCGGTGTTATCTTCATCTCAGTTATTTTAACATTCTTATTAGCCTCCTTATGCGGCGCTTCAATTCCGGTAGTAATGCAAAAGCTGGGATATGACCCCGCCGTTGCTTCTTCCATACTTCTTACGGCAGTCACTGATATCAGTTCATTTTTTATCTTCTTAGGTCTGGCTACAATTCTTGTTATTTAATGTGCTATCTAAATTTTTATTGTAAGAAAAATTCTTAATCGTATCATCCAGCAATTATCATTCAGTATTATAAATGGAAACCAATGAAGTTATAGAGATCTGCCGCGAATCGGTTTTTGTTTTGCTTAAAATGGCGCTCCCTTTGATGTTAGTCGCGTTGGTGATTGGTCTTATAATTTCTTTATTTCAGGCACTCACGCAGATACAGGAGATGACCTTATCTTTCGTTCCAAAAATACTTGCTATCTTTCTTGTGCTTATTCTTGCCTTGCCTTTTATGTTCAATACGCTTGAAGATTTCACACAAAGCCTGATGAAGCGTATTGTTAATATGGATGAAGATTAATTATTTTTAATATGAAAAAAGCCTGCGTAATCGGATACCCTATTTCCCACTCACTTTCTCCAACCATTCATAATTACTGGTTAAAGAAATATAATATCGAAGGTGAGTATACTGCTGTTGAAGTAAAGCCTGAAGAGCTTGAAAATTTTATCCTGAAGCTTGATAAAAATGGTTACCGCGGGTGTAATATAACCCTTCCACATAAGGAAAGAGCGTTTGAGATAGTTTCAAAGAACACTAAAGTTGTAAACACGGAAGATGAATATTTACCTTCTCAGGTTGCCCGTTTTATGGGAGCAGTAAATACTATAGTAGTAGATGAAAATAAAAACCTTGTTGCAACTAACACTGATTTTTTAGGATTTGCCCGTAACTTAATCGAGAACGCCCCTGATTTTGATTACCAGCGTTCAGTCGCCCTAATACTCGGCGCAGGTGGAGCAGGGAAGGCAATAGCATTCGCACTAGCCTCCATGCAAATCGCGGGTCTGGTAATCACCAACCGTACCCGTGAAAAAGCCGAAGAGATAAGAAATATAATGATAAATAATTTCAGCTTCCCCGCAGATAATATTCAGGTAGTTGATTGGGAAATGCGCGAAGATGTCCTCCCTCATTGCAATATAGTAGTTAATACCACTTCCCTTGGAATGGTTAAAAAAATGGAAGTTGGAAGCGGGAAGTTAGAAGAAAAAAATACTTCAAACTTCAAACCTCAAACTTCAAACTATATAAACCTCTCAAAGCTCTATCCCAACTCCCTCGTTACAGATATAGTCTATAATCCCCTTGAAACCAACCTGCTCAAACAGGCTAAAGAACTTGGCCATATAACTGTTGATGGCCTTGGAATGCTTCTCCACCAAGCCGCTCCCGGCTTTGAAGGCTGGTTCGGAAAAAAACCTGTAGTTGATAGAGAGTTAAGGGAGGCTGTTCTGCAGAAGTTCAAAGCTTAATTTTCTATTGAAAACCCTGCCTAATTGCCTATATTCCCACCAAAAAACTAGGGATTGCAATTGGTTGAGGCTGATAATACATATCTGGTAAACAAGCATAAAGAGTTTTCTGAAAAATACTCTGAGCTTGAAGCTGAAGAATTAATAGCGGCAATTGATGCTGAGCTTCACCATTCTGATTCCAAATTCATGGTTCCGCACCCGCATTTATATGCATTCTCATCTTTCGGTTCATGGTCGGCCTTGCTTCTTCATATGATAGCTCAGGTAAATCCTAATATACCTGTCATATTCCTCGAAACAGGCAAACATTTTGCAGAAACCCTGAAATATGCTGAAAATATAACCAAAGCGGTAGGTTTAAGAAACCTTATTCCGCTTTATCCGGATACAAAAATATTAACTAATGTTGATGCAGATGGCGAGCTTTGGAAATCAAATGTCAATCGTTGCTGCTGGATACGCAAAGTCGAGCCGTTAGACAGATACATTGATGAAAACCTTGATCTTCAAGCCATAATAACTGGCCGCCGCGCCTATCAGACCAAAGAACGCCAAGGGTTACAAAAGATTGAACTTGATGATAAAGGCAAAATCCGTATAAATCCTCTGGCTTTCTGGAGTAAGGATAAGATCAAGGAAGAGTTTAAGCGCCGCGGGCTATTTAATCATCCGCTTGTGGAGCAGGGCTATCCTTCCATAGGTTGCGCGCCATGTACGCGCCAGGTGCATCCTGGTGAGGATGAACGCGCCGGTAGATGGGCACACGTAGTTGATATGAGTGCTGATGGCAATATTGCTTCTCAGAAAGAGGAGTGTGGTATTCACTTAACTAAAAAAGAAACTCAGGATTGGGTGATATAAGCATTTTTTATGGATTATTTGTTTACAGTTTATGCTATATTGCTACCAGTTATGGGTTTCATAATAGTTATGAAGCATGAGTTTTATGGAGCTTCACTCTGGTCAAAAAACTGGGCAAGTATCCAGCCAGTGTTACATTTATGGGCAACAACGTTTTATATAAGTTTTTTTAGTGATCATAATTTTCTAGATTTGGATAGGCCTGATATTAGATTGGGTTATCTCTTAATCATGCCAACTTTAGTAGCTTCTCTTTTGGGTATATTGTATCTAATAATTGAAGGTAATTTTGATAATCAGAAATTTAGTTTTTTAGGAAAGATTATATGCTGGCTTATGTTTGGTCCTACTGATCTTTTTAAGGTTAATAAAAAATATTTTATGCACTCTACCTATCTAACTTCAATTTCTCTTATACCTTTGATATATTATTCATGGTTTACGCTTGTATTAACAATGATATTAATAATTATTGGATATTTTAAGATAGAACAAAACTTTAACCAAAAAATAAATTTACCGACTAGTGAGGAGTAATGATAAAAGATAGTAATTTAAATATAAGTAAAATGGATCACTTAGACGAACTCGAAGCGCAATCAATATTTATTTTCCGCGAGGCATTTAATAAAATTGCCAATATAGCTATGCTCTGGAGTTTCGGTAAAGATTCCAACGTAATGATACATCTTGCCCGCAAGGCATTCTTTGGTAAGATTCCTTTCCCGCTTATCCACTGCGATACTGAACTTGAGTTTGATGAGGTTTATGCATTCCGTGATAAATATAAAAAAGAATGGAACGTAGATTTTATTTCTGAAATTTGCCCTCCGCTTGAATCAACTGATGAGTCGCTCCCGCATTCTGCCCGTGTTGCAGCGCGTAAAACAGGTGGTCTTAAAAATGTAATCCGCAAAAATGGTTTTAACGGAATAGTTGCCGGTATTCGTCGTGATGAAGAAGGCACGCGTGCCAAGGAAAGATATTTCTCCCCGCGTGATGCTGAAGGCTCATGGGACGTTAAAGACCAGCCGCCAGAATTTTGGGATCAGTTCATGACTGACTTCCCACCACAAACCCACGTCCGTATTCACCCGCTCCTCCACTGGACTGAGCTTGATGTCTGGCTTTACATACAACGTGAAGGAATTCCTATAGTTCCGCTTTATTATGCTAGAAAATATGATGTTCTCGAAGGCCGTGATTTCGGCGGTAAATTAATGCGCTTCCGCTCACTGGGCGAAAAAGGTATCACATGGCCGCTCGAAAGCCCTGCTGATACAATTGAAAAAATTATCGCAGAACTTCGCGTAACAAAAGTTTCCGAACGCTCCGGCCGCCCGATGGGTGCTGATGAGGATGAGAGTTCATTCGAACGTCTTCGTGCTGCCGGCTACATGTAATATTGAAATATTTATCGAAAATGATTAAACCAAATATAAAACCAGTGATGAATCCTGAAAATAGCGAGTCGAAAGAACAGCTCAAGATCGTAATAGTTGGCCACGTTGATCATGGCAAATCAACTCTTATCGGCCGTTTATTTTTTGATACAGATTCCCTCCCGGATGGAAAAGTGGAACAGATAAAAGCATCGTCGCAGAAACGCGGGATGCCTTTTGAATACAGCTTCCTCCTTGATGCACTTCAGGCTGAGCGTGACCAAGGTATAACAATTGATACAACACAGTTATGGTTTAAAACTGATAAAAGAAATTACGTAATCATTGATGCTCCAGGCCATAAAGAGTTTTTAAAGAACATGGTATCAGGTGCGGCTAATTCTGAAGCGGCGATCCTTGTTATTGATGCCAAGGAAGGCGTAAAAGAACAATCCCGCCGACATGGTTACCTGCTTTCACTTCTTGGCGTTTCGCAGATAGCAGTTGCGGTCAATAAAATGGATCTGGTTGATTATTCAGAAGAAAAATTCCGCGAGATCGAAAAACAATACACTGAATATCTTGCTGAGATCGGTGTAACCCCTACATTCATAATTCCAATAGCTGCGCGTGAAGGTGATAACATCATTTCTAACTCTTCAAATATGCCTTGGTATAAAGGACCGTCAATTCTGAAAGCGCTTGATGGTTTTGCTCCAAAACCTTCTCTTGAAAACTTAGCTCTCCGTTTCCCGGTGCAGGATGTTTACAAATTTGATGAGCGCAGAATAATTGCTGGCCGTATCGAATCAGGTTCACTCAAGGTCGGTGATGATATAGTTTTCTCTCCTTCGAACCGCAAAGTAAAAGTAAGTTCCATTGAAACATGGCCTTCTGCAAAAACTCCTATAACTCAGGTGTTTGCAGGGCAATCTGTAGGTATAACTTTATCCGAGCAGATATTTGCAGAGCGAGGTCAGGTAGTAAGCCATTTGGAAAATGCTCCTGTGCTCACAAATATTTTCCGCGGCAAGATTTTCTGGTTAGGTGATGAGCCTATTAAAGAAGGAAAAAAATATTTAATCAAAATAAATACATCTGAATACCAAGCAGAAGTTAAAGCTATTGAACGTGTAGTTGATACAGAAGACTTAAGCATCAAAGGCAAGATAAATGAAGTTCCAAAAAACTCAGTTGCTGAAGTTGTCTTCAGGATTCGTGGCCTTGCATGCGTTGATGAATTTGCTGCAAATGCCAAAACCGGCAGGTTTGTTATCGTTGAGAATTTCCGCACTATTGGCGGCGGCATAATTGATCTCAAAGGTTTTGCTGACCAGCGCACAAAATCACAACCGAAATCAGATAATCTATATCCTGTTGAGTCGCGTATCGATCCTAATCGCCGCGCTATTGCGAACGGCCATAAGGGCGGTGTAATGTGGTTCAGTGGTTTGAGCGGTTCCGGTAAAACAAGTATAGCTCTAGCTTTACAGCAGAAATTATTTGAAAAAGGTTATCAGGTTTTTGTTCTTGATGGTGATAATATCCGCGGTGGTCTCAGCCGCGATCTTGATTTCTCTAAAGGGGGCCGAAGTGAAAACATCCGTCGTGTTGGTGAAGTAGCTTCACTTTTCGCGCAAGCTGGCGTTATAGTAATTACTGCATTCATTTCCCCATATAAGGCAGATCGCGACAAAGCACGTGTCGCTGCTGGTGATGCTTATCATTCAGTTTACATAAAAGCTGATATTGAGACCTGCAAAAAACGTGACCCAAAAGGCCTCTACAAAAAAGCAATGGCTGGAGAGATCAAAAACTTCACAGGCGTTAATGATGTATTCGAAGACCCTGTAAATGCTGATATAGTTATTGATACTGCTAAAGAATCCATTGATGACTCAGTTGCTAGATTGATGGCATATATAAATTCTAATTTTGTAAAACCAATTGAAGATCAATCTACCAAATCAATGATAGGTGAGGGGATTTAGATAGCTTCGCTAAATTTTATACAATTTCTGAAAGGATCGTAAACTGCCAATTCATAAGTGCCCCATGGCGTTTCCTGAATGCCAGGATTCATATATTTGTATTTTTTGCTTTTAAGTTTCTCATGTAATTCTTTTATTCCTTTCATTCGTACTAATAGATAACTCCCTGGAGTGCCGTCGCCATGATGTTCACTTAAGTTAAGGATAAGCTCCAGTCTAGAGACCTGCATATATAGTGGTGAATCAGGACTAAACCTATGCTCCCAGTCTATTTTGCAGCCAAGATAATCAAGGTAGAATTCTTTAGCTTTTTCTTCGGAAAATATACGCAGTATTGGAACTACCTGTTCAAAATTCATAGAAATGCTAATCTTTTTTTATACTATCCACGCATTCCTCAAAAGTCTTCTTACAATCTTTAACAAATGAAAGTGCCGCAGTGCCAAGGAAGTTCCTTCCTTCAGCGCTTACAGGGATAAAATTCTCGGGATCAAGATAGATATCGATCGTTACATCGCCTTTGCCTATGTCAGTAAGTTCATTATTCGTAAACCCGGAAACTGGTTTTCTCGAAAGTTTTAAGGCGTAATTACCATCAACCTTTTTATTGGAGAGGCTGAACATAAGATCAGTTCTCCTTCTGCCATCATACATTGGCAGGCTGAAATTATAATTCCCCTTAGCGGTGAAATTATTATCTTTAACCGCGCGGATTATCATTCTTCTGGCTTCCATTGCAATTACCAGAGGGTCATAAGTATGGCTTTTCATATCATCGGGAACAGCCGGGCGTTTATCCCTATTATCAGGCGGGTTTACTACATCAGTTACTACTTTTACCCCATCTTTATCATAGGCAGTATTTATTTCCCTGATCTTTTTCTTGAAGAGTAATTTTGTTTTATAGAATTCCGGAACGAACCTGTCTTTTGTTTCCCTGAACCTTGAAATAGTATGGTCCCTCCAGCCAAACATATAATCAATAAAGCTATTGCTTTTGACAAACATCCTCATCTGGTATTTAACCGCGTCATCTTCCTTACCAACCTGTTTTAATTGCAGGAAGAAATCCGCCACATCAAAATTCAGATATCTTGCATTAAATATTTTTATGAATTCCGGCTGTTCTTTAATATCAGGAGCCTTCTCCACAATAGCTTCTTTCTCATCTTCGAACTGTACAGGTTCTGGTATCTTAGGAATTTCTTTTTTTACTTCTGCTGGTTTTACAGGAGCCTTTTTCTTCTCAGGCACAACCTCATCCATTTTCATCAGGCTCACCTCATCCTCAAACCCCGCAGAGAGATTAGAAAGGGTTTCAGTTTTCCTTTCTGAGCTAGTGCATGAAATTAAAAGCAGCGCAGCTGCAAAAAACGCTGGAATAGAATATATTTTTATCATAAAACTAACGCTTAAATACTAACTACTAATAACTATATATATGGCTGGTCATTCGCAATTTGCAAATATAAAGCATAGAAAAGGCGCGCAGGATAAGAAAAGAGCCAATCTTTTTACAAAATTAGCACGTGAAATAATTGTTTCCGCTAAGGAGGGTTTACCTGATCCGGCGCATAATCCGCGTTTAAGATTAGCTATGTCAGCAGCTCGGGCAAAATCCATGCCAAAAGATAGAATTGACGCGGCGATTAAAAAAGCAATGGGCGCAGCCGGTGGCGATGATTATGAAGAGATACGTTATGAAGGTTACGCCGCAGGCGGTATAGCGCTTATAATTCAGGCGCTATCTGATAACCGCAATAGAACGGCTTCTGATGTCCGCTCAACCCTAACAAAATTTGGTGGTAATTTAGGCGAGCTTGGCAGCGTATCTTTTAATTTTGACAAGTTTGGTGTATTCAAATATCCAAAAGCGACCGCAACTGATGAGCAGATATTTGAAGCTGCAATTGAAGCGGGTGCTGAAAATTGCCAGAGTAATTCTGACTTCCACGAAGTTCTCTGCGCGGTAGAAAATTTTAATGAAGTTCAGAAGAGCCTCATAGCAAAACTCGGTGATCCCGAATCAGGCAATCTGCAATGGCGCCCTAAAAATCTTATAGAAATTGATTTTGAAACTGCCGAGAAAGTGGAAAATCTGATAGAAAGACTTGAAGACCTAGACGACGTTCAGGAAATTTTCTCTAACCATACTTATAGTGAAGAAGTTGCTAAGAAACTGGATGAGAAAGCTTAGCCTGATTAACTCAGCAGCTCAAGATTTCCGCCAATAGCGGCAGTATTTTCAGTTATAGTATATTCTTCAGCAAATCTTTTAATATATTCAAAACCCCCAGCTTTAGGGCCAGTGCCTGATAAGCCGCTACCACCAAATGGGTGGGTTTCAACCACCGCGCCAATAGTACTTCTATTTATATAGATATTTCCCCCCCTGATTTTTGAAGAAACATAATTTACAAAATCCTGTATCCTGCTCTGTATACCAAATGTAAGGCCGTAACCGGTCGCATTTATCTCAGCAATTACCTTATCAATATTAGCCCTTTTATATTTTATAATATGAAGTATCGGCCCGAAATTTTCCTTTTCCAGAATATTTATTGAGGGTATCTCGATTGTTTGGGGGGCAAAGAACGTGTCACTGGTTGTATCTCTAGATATCTCAAAAGTTTTATGTTCTCTCTTTTGTGGGTATGTAGATATCATTTTAGAATAATGCTCTTCTAAACTTTGCTTTGCTTTTGCATCAATCACAGCACCAATATCATTCTCAAAATTATTGGTTCCACCTATCTGCAATTCCTCCATTGCTTTAGAAAGTAGATCAACCAACGGTTCAAAAACCTCTTCCTGTATATAGCATACACGCAGTGCTGAACATCTTTGCCCTGCTGAATAAAAAGCGCTTTCAATTATATCATCGCAGGTTCTTTCAAGCAGAATAGTACTATCAACTATCATGCAATTCTGCCCGCCAGTTTCCGCTATAAACGTAGCGATGCGGGAGTTGCGAGCCGCAAGGTTCCTGTTTATGCCAAGCGCCGTTCCGGTCGATCCTGTAAATACTACACCTGCAATTTTTTCGCTTGATGTAAGAACCGGGCCGATCTTACTTCCTTTGCCTAATATCAGTTGCAACGCATAAGTTGGGATACCTATTTGGTGCGCCAGTTTTATTGCATAATAAGCTATTTTGGAAGTTTGCTCCGCCGGCTTTGCAATTACCGGGTTACCCGCCAGAAGTGCCGCAGAGATTTGACCGAGAAAAATAGCCAGCGGAAAGTTCCACGGGCTTATGCAGACAAAAATTCCTTTTTCTCTATAACCCGTTCGGGATTTCTCACCCGTATAACCACGGCAATTATATTCATTCGCAAAATTCTTTTTAGCTTCAGATAAATAGAATCTTATAAGATCTACAGTTTCTCTTATCTCACCTATAGCATCCTTCGGGGTTTTTTTAGCTTCGTAGATAAGTATATTGAAAAGTTCACCAAAATTATTTTCAATTTCATCAGCAAATCTTTCGAGTAATTCACATCTTTTTAAAACATTTAAACTGCTCCATTTCTTACCTTCAGTATCTGCATATTCTATTGCTTTAGCGGGGTAATCAATATCTTCACTTTCAAATTCCTCACCTGCAATTAATGATTTGGCTATTATATTTTCTGTAATATCTGTTTCTACCAAGCTCTGTAATTTCTCAAGGTGAGTGATATTCCCAAAGCAATAACCTTCAGAGTTTTCCCTTTGTGATTTGTAAAGATCAGAAGGTTCAGGCACGAACTTCCCTGTATAATTTTTCCTTTCTATCTTTTCTATCGGGCTTATCAGAATATCATTTAATGATTTTTCCTTATTTGCCACCAGTGATACAAAACTATTATTCGCGCCATTCTCAAGTATCCTGCGTATAAGATAAGGCAGCAGATTTTCATAAGACCCAACCGGCGCATACACCCTGCATTTTATCTTATGGATTATCTGGTCATATAGACCATTACCCATCCCGAATAATTTCTGGAATTCAAAATCGCCGAAATTATTTACCTGCGCCAGTTTTAATATCGCCGCAACAGTATATGCGCTATGCGTTGCAAATTGCGGATAGATATTTTTTGAATTTTTTATCATCTCCTGCGCGCACACCATGTATGAAAGGTCAGTATGAGATTTTCTGGTAAATACTGGATATGAAGGCAAACCGTTTACCTGCGCGTATTTTATCTCACTATCCCAGTAAGCGCCCTTAACAAGACGAATTGGTATCCGTATATTATTTTCCTTTGCGAGATTATTGAGGAATTGAATCGTCTTCAACGCCCGCCTTCCATAACCCTGTACAACAAACCCAAGCCCATTATATCGTAAGCTCTCGTCTTTCAATAACTCCTGATAAACTAGCAGCGATAATTCCAGGCGGTTAGATTCCTCCGCATCAATTGATATCCACAAATTATTATCTTTGCAGAGTTCTATTATCTCTTTAAGTTTTGGCAATAACTCATTAAAAACACGATCTTTCTTTGTAAGTTCATATCTCGGATGAAGCGCCGAAAGCTTAATTGATATATTAGGATTGTCATAAATATTATTGCTGAACTTCCCTTTGTAATGTTCAATTAATTTTTTGGTGCCATTGAGATAATTCTCCAGATATTCTTTAGCCTGCTCTTTAGTTCTGGAGCCTTCACCAAGCATATCATATGAAAACAGATAACCTTCTGGAACCATATCGTCACTCTTCTCAAGTGCTTTGCCGATATCAGTTCCAATAACAAACCTGCCGCCGAGCATTTCTATGCCCTTTTTTATCGCCTCGCGTATCACCGGCTCACTTGCCCGCCCGACAATATTAGTAACGCTACGAAGCAATTTATTCTCAACTTTTGAGAGAGAAAGCACTTCACCGCTCAACAAAAATGCGAATGAGGAAACATTCAGCATAAAGCCAGAATCATTATTCATATGCTTCTGCCAGTCACCTTTGATAAGCTTATCTTTTATTAGTTCATCGGCTGTTTTCTTGTCTGGTATTCGCAGCAACGCTTCAGCCAGACATAATATCGCAACCCCTTCATAAGTACTGAGCGAATATTCCTTTAGGAAATTTTCAATATTCATCTCATTATTATTATCTTCACGTATCCGGGAAACAAACCCCGCAGCAATATCAAATATCTCCTTATCATGTTTTTTGAAAAACTGCGCTTTAGAGAGATAATCCTTTATTATTTCGCCTTCGTCAGCAAAGGCACTAAGTGAAATATCGTTGATTGAAATGGTGGATGACATAGTCTTTAACTATTATTGCAATTTCATTTGTCTTAATTGCATTATTTTTTGTAGCCTTTATATATCTACTACTAGTAATCAGTACTAACAATATTAAAAGAATATGAAGCTCGAAAAAGTCAGAAAATTTGTTGAAAGCAGGATAATCGGCCAGAAAAATCTTGTCGATAATATGATCGTATGCCTGCTTGCAGGTGGTCATATGCTTATTGAGGGCATGCCGGGCTTAGCTAAGACAACGGCTGCAAAATCCCTTGCGGAAGCAATCTCCGCCAATTTCAAAAGGATTCAATTCACTCCTGATCTTCTACCTTCTGATGTAACTGGTTCAGACATTTACGTCCGTGAAAAAAGTGGTTTTGAATTTTCCGCTGGCCCTCTTTTTAATAATATACTTCTGGCTGATGAAATTAATCGCGCGCCTGCAAAAGTTCAGTCGGCGCTTCTTGAAGCTATGGGCGAAGCTCAGGTTACGGTTGGTTTGCACACAATGAAACTCCCCGATCTTTTCATGGTAATGGCAACACAGAACCCTATTGAGCACGAGGGTACATACAACTTGCCCGAAGCTCAGCTTGACAGGTTCATGATGAAGGTTCTGGTCGGTTACCCAACCGCAAGTGAAGAACTTGAGATCCTTCGTCTTGCAACTGGTGAAAAAAAGCAGGATCCTATGAAACAGCCTGCAATAACTACCATTCAGGAAATTTTCGAAGCACGAAACAAAGCAGCTGAAGTCTATGCTGATCCTAAAATTGAGAAATACATAGTTTCCATAGTGACTTGCACCCGCAGGCCTTCTGACTTTTCAACTGACCTTGCTAATCTCATCAGGTATGGTGCTTCCCCGCGCGCATCAATAGCCCTTCTTAAATGCGCCAAGGCTCTGGCCTATCTTGAAGGTGCGGAATATGTAGCGCCTCACCATGTGCAGTCAATTGCTTATGAGGTGCTACGCCACAGGGTGTATCCTTCATTTGAGGCTGAAGCTGATAATATTTCCGCAGATGACATTATAGATAGAATATTACAAGTTGTTGCGGTTGGTTAACATCATACATTTATGTTATATCCGGATTTTAAAGAATTGGTTGCTCTTGAAGGTGCCTCAAGGAGCCTTAAATTCGGCTTAAAAAGGCAGAAGATCAATGACATATCCGGCAGTTATATTTCTTCTTTCAAAGGCGCGGGTATGGAGTTTGATGAAGTTCGCAAATATGCTTATGGCGATGATGTCCGCAATATAGACTGGCGTGTATCAGGCCGGTTAGAAGATACGTACATAAAAACCTTTAAAGAAGAAAAGCACCGGAATGTAATCATAGCGGTCGATAAGAATGACTATATGAATTTCGGTACGCGCAAAACATTCAAAAATGTTATGGCGGCAAAAATCGCGGCAATCCTTGGATATGCTGCAAATAAAAATTCTGACAGACTAGGTTTTTATATATTTGGTAACCAGAGGAACAGGTTCACATATTTAAAACCTGTTGAATCCCGTTCATCGCTTTTTAAAGGTTTTAAAATACTCTCTACTCCTGATGATTATGCTGAAAGCTACTCTATGGAAGGTGCAGTTTTTAACCTCCGCAGGATAGATATAAAACCAAATATTCTGTTCATCATTTCTGACTTCCGCAATATCACCGAGATATTTGAAAAGAATTTATACCTGCTTGGGAATCGCACCGAAAAAGTATTCATCAATATAATTGATGATAGCGATTTTTATATTCCTGATGTCGGCAGATTAATTCTTAAGCATGGAATAAGAAGATACCTACTCAATACCGGTAATAAAAAAGGCATGAATAATTACCGCAAGAATTTTCATGAGAAACAGGAAACACTTAAGAAAATATCAAACAGGCTTGGCGCCAAACTCATTAATATAAATACTAAAGATGATCTTCTTAAAGTTCTAACCTTGAGGTTAAGAAAATGAATGATCTCGGCCAGTTAATATTATCAGAGCTTCGTGATATCAGAACCGTTCACAGTGTTGGCGCGTTCCCTCTGGGGCTTGGCTGGTGGATACTTTTCGCGGTCATAATATTTATTATCGCAGTAAACATCTATATTGCTTACCAAAAATCCATCTACCGCAAAAGCTGGAAATTTTCCCTTGAGAAAGAAATAGATGATCTATCCAAAAGCCTGAAAAAGAATTCTTCGTTTAAAGAGGTGATAAACTACATAAATGAAATTCTAAAAAGGATCGCCATACATTATTATGGCAGGAATGAAACTGCTTCTCTGCAGGGTGAGAACTGGCTTAAGTGGCTTTCCGCAAGGGACCCTGAAGGTTTTAACTGGATAAAGAACGGTAAGATGTTAGTGAATTTTCCTTATATGCCTGAGAATAAGATCTCAGTTCATAAAAGGGATATAATACAGATATTAAAAGCGATTAAACCTTGGTTGAAATAATTCATGTTCCAGTTTGAACATCCATTAGCGTCGGCATTATTTATACTTCCGCCGATAATTTATCTCCTCTTTGCTTCGAAGGAAGCAGACAAAGCCGGGTTGCCTACAATTAACAACCCGAATATAAAATGGTTCTCAAAAGCTTTTGGTAAGCGTGGCGATTTCAGTTCCCAGAAAAGCCGTTTTAATTATTATATGTTCGTCGTCTGGTGTCTGCTCACAGTTGCCTTGATGCACCCGCAAAATATAGAAAGGGTTACTAAAACAAGCTCACGTGGCTATGATATAATCATGGCTATCGATCTTTCCCGCTCAATGGCCGCTCTTGACCTTTCTGATAAATCCAGCGCCATTACCAGACTTGATGTTGTTAAGAAGATCGCCGGAAATTTCATTAATGATAGAAGTGGTGACAGGCTAGGAATAGTTCTCTTCGGGCAAAATGCTTACCTGCAATCACCTCTTACCTTGGATAACGCCCTTGCAGTTAAAATGCTAAACATGTCAGCAATTGGTATCGCTGGTGATGCAACCGCAATAGGTGATGCGCTTGCCCTCTCAATAAAAACACTTTCCACAAGACCAGAAAATTCCCGCGTGGTAATATTACTCACAGACGGCACCAATACTGCAGGGGTTATAAACCCTATGGAAGCCGCCCAGATGGCAGCGAAGTTCAATATCAAGGTTCATACTATCGCCGTTGGTAAAGATGGTATAGTACCAATGAAGACTGAAACAGGCGAAATAGTTTACGCGCAAAGCCAGGTTGATGAAACATTGCTTGCCGAAATAGCGCGTGTAACAGGCGGCACATATAGCAAAGCAGAAGACAAAGTTAATCTGGAGAAGATTTATAAAAAAATTGATGAGATGGAAAAAACAGAATCTGAAACAAGGGAAATAATAATTAGGGACCAGCTATATATCTATCCTCTGGGTTTAGCTCTGTTACTGCTTTTACTCAGGATATTATTTAATTACAAATGGAGTAAGTTTTTACTGAATGAATGAGATATTTACAGATTTTTCATTAAGGAATTTCAATTTTGAACGTTTTGACATTCTTATTTTTGTTCTGCTTGCAGGCGTATTCATTCTGCTTGAGATATTCCCGGGCAGACGCCTGTCATTCCCGCTTATCAAACTCAGAAGATTCATCGACGAACATCTTATCAGGCACCTTATCTCTACGGGTGAGAAAAAGCGCAGGCTTTATATAAGAACTGCGATCGCAGGCTTAGTATGGGTTCTTCTTATTCTGGCCCTTGGAAACCCGCGTTGGGATTATACTGAAATTGAAGCCTTCAAGCCAAATATAAATCTCATATTCCTTACAGATATATCCAAATCAATGGATGCACAGGATGAAAAACCTTCCCGGATAGAAAGAGCTAAGCAGGAAATAAAAGACATTGTAAAAAACATCAGCGGCGTAAACTATGGCTTGGTTGTTTTTGCCGAGCAAGCATCTGTTATATCCCCACTAACCGATGATAAAAGTTCTATTGAATATTACCTGCCTTCAATATCAACCGATCTTGTCGGCGTTCAGGGTAGCAACATAAAAGCCGGTGTAGATACAGCCGTTAATATGCTTTCAGACTCAGAGGGAAGTATAAATTATATAGTGTTAATGACCGATGGCGGTTTCCAGAACAAAAATGATATTGAAGCTGCAAAACAAAAACTTCAAAACATAAAAATATTCTCTTTTGCCTTTGGCACCCAGTCCGGCGCCCCGCTTGAAGATGCAGACGGCAGTATGATACGTGAGAAGGGCAGGCTGGTTATTTCAAGGATAGAGCCAGAAAACCTGATCGAACTTTGTGGAAAAGATTACGTTTTTAAATCGACTTATCTTGATGATGATGTAATGAAATTAAAATCTTATATTGATAAGGATATCTCAGCTCAGCAAGCAAAATACCAATCAATGAGGGTATGGAATGACAGGTTCTATCTGCCACTTATCCTTGCAATGATAATATTGGCATTATTCTTCCGCAAAGGCTCGGTTTTCCCCATGGTTATTTTACTCCTGCCAATGGCAAGTGGTGCCACAGAGCCTAAAAAGGATGAGCTTGAATATCTTAAATTCGATAATATCTTTAGCCTTGATATGTTCAGGAATGAAGACCAGAAAGCCTATAACAGGTTTAAAAAAGGTAAATATGATGAAGCGTATGAAAAATTCTCTTCTGATTATAATAAAGGAGTAGCCGCTTATAAACTTAAAGATTTTGCCAAAGCCGAAGAATATTTCCTGAAGGATAATAGTCTGGAATCACTTTATAATTTGGGCAACGCGCAAATTTCACAGTTAAAAGCGAAAGAAGCCATCGAAACTTACGAGAAAGTTTTAAAGCAAGACCCAGCTAATCCCGATGCAAAATTCAATCTTGAACTTGCAAAAAAATTATTAAAAGAACAAAGTAGGCAACAAGAGCAGAATAAAAACAATCAACCACAAATCCAGTCAGAGAATCAGCAAAACCCTGAACCACAAGAGCAGTATAAAAAAGATGGAGATGATAAAAACAATGAAAGTGATTCCAAAGGAAAAGCTTCTGATGATTTTAAAAACGCTGAAGTAAATCCTGTAAGCTCAGGTTTATTCGGTGATAAGGTAACTGATAAGAATTTTAACAACCAGTTAAAAATAGATGCCCAGAAAATGTTCTCTAAGATTTCCGGAAATCCTAAAACGCTAATACAGAACAGGATTATGCTGGAGCAGGGAAACAAAAAAACCAATAAACAAAATATCAAGCCATGGTAAAATATTTCTTAATTATTATCCTTTTATTTTCAGTATCCGCAGAAGCTCAGGATGTGCAGTTTTCCGCCTATCTTGACAGAAGCAAGATAGCCGCCGGGGAAAAATTCCAGATGAAGCTGGAACTCATAAATGCTGATCCATACTCTGCGCCAGATATATCTCTAATACCAGCCGATATAACAATAATCTCGCAGTCGCAGGAATCCAGCGCGCAGATAATCAACGGCATAATGACAAAGAATTCTTCATGGATATACGACATGAAATCTGACAAGGCAGGCAGTTATAACTTCCCGTCTATTTCCATACAGACCAATAAAGGCCAGTATAAAACCAACCCATTTAAGATAGTTATTTCCGACACAACTACCCTTCCGCAAGATACTGAAACAAAAACCGGAAAAGTTCTCATCAAAGCGGAAATTGATAACAAAGCTCCTTTCCAGGATGAGCCGGTTCTTTATAGCCTGAAAATATTTTACACTACCCCGGTTGAAGAAGCCGATATATCAAAACCTAAATCTGAAAAAGCTATCATTGAGCAGCTTTCTGATCCCGTCCAGACCAAGGAAGATGTTGATGGCGTAATGTATGATGTTATCTCAATTGATTATTCCATTACCCCTATCTCTTCAGGCAAAATCAAGATCGAACCAGCGGTTCTCAGGGGAACAATATTGCAGGAAGTTAAAGAAGAACGCCCGCGCACTGCTTTTGATGACTTCTTTGACCCATTCTCAGTTCTTGAAAATGGCAGCTCCGTCAGCCAGAAAAATGTTCCATTCACTGTTGCCAGTAATCAGGTGCAGATGGATGTTAAGCCACCCGTTTCAACAGTAAGTCCATGGCTTGCACTTTACGGGCTTGAGCTTGAATCAGAACTTACGGATATCACCTACAACCCATCCAAACCTTCGGAATTTAACGGCAAACTTGGCGAACCATTTAACTTGAAAATCAAAATTTCAGCAATAGGTAAATCTGCAGAACAGTTACCTGATCTTGAAAAATATATCATCAGTGATGACTTCAAGGTTTATACAGACAAGCCTGACCTAAAAACTGAAAAACTTTCTGAAGTTAAGTCATATGCTGAAGGTTTAAGAGGTATAAAAACACAAATTATAACTCTTATCCCTCAAAAAACAGGAGAACTTAAAATTCCTATCATTAAGATTCCGTATTGGAACATCAAAGATAATAAGGAAGATTTTGCCTATACTACTGAACGCACTGTTGTTGTCGCTCAGAATTCCGACATGATGGATATTGCCAAGAACATCACCACTGATTCAAAAAAGAAGATATACGCATCTTCAAAAGTAAAAGATATTGTTGGGCTTGGTAGTAAAAAATCCACAGCAATAATAGGTATATTATTGCTGATAATAATTATCCTTTATATCAAAGTTTCCGGCCTCAGGAAAAAACTTGATGAATCTGTTGAACCTGTAATCCTTTCAGAAGATGACAGGCCAAAAACTAAAAGCCATCCTAAAAAAATAGTTGATAATATTCCCTCTGGCAGCAAGCCTGTCAGTAAACCTATTATAAAAAATAATCTACGTTCAGTCATTACTGGCGCTAATAATCTAGATGAATTAAAAAAGAAGATCCAGCAGATCGCTCATGCTGTATCAGGGGTTGCAGATAACAGCTCCCTCCCAGTAATAGCTCAGAAGCTCTCACGTGATTTTAACATAGATAAAGGTAAAATAGTCAGGAGTTCTTTAACTCTGGAAGAAGCAGTTAACCAGAAAAATGAAAAGAGTTTCCTTGATCTTAGGCAGGTCTTCTCTGAAATATTTGACGAGATAGAAGAGAAGATAAAATTTTCATCACCTGATAAAAATGCAGATTATCTACAAAAATTAAATCCATAATGAATGGTATCGAGGTAATAAAAGAAGCGCTAAAAAATATTCCCGAATCCAGCGGTGTTTACCGTATGATAGGTGAGGGTGAAAGACTACTATATATAGGCAAGGCAAAAAACCTTAAAAACCGAGTAACTAATTATACCATAATTAACGGCCTTTCTTCCCGCATCGCGCGAATGGTTTTCCAAATCGTTAAGGTGGAGTTTACCGCTACCGCAACTGAGTCCCAGGCGCTTATGCTTGAGGCTCATTTAATTAAGCATAACAGGCCGCCCTACAATATCCTTCTGCGTGATGATAAGAGTTTTCCTTATATTGCTATTGATAACTCCCATGATTTCCCGCGAATTTATAAATATCGCGGCTCTAAGAAAAAGAATATTTCATATTACGGGCCGTACCCCACGGCCTTCGCTGTAAATCAGACCATCAAAACATTGCAAAAACTTTTCCTTATCAGGCCCTGTGAGAATTCATTCTTCTCTGGCCGTAAAAGGCCTTGCATTGAACATGAGATAAAAAGATGTACCGCCCCATGCGTAGGTAAAATATTAAAAGAAGATTATGCTGGACTTATAGCTTCAGCAAAAGATTTCTTATCCGGCAGGTCAGATGAGATAAAACATTCCCTTCAGGAAAAGATGCAAGCCGCAAGCGACAGTTTTAATTATGAGCAGGCCGCCTTCTTCCGCGACAGAATAACTGCCCTTTCAACTATACAGTCAAAACAGCCGATCAACTGCCAGACAGTAAAAGATGCTGACATGATCGCAGTATTTGCCAAAGGCCCTTTTGTTGCCATACAGGTATTTTTCATTCGCAACTCATATATATTGGGTAACACGGCATATTTTCCTAAAGGAACTGAAGATATGTCCCATTCAGAGATACTCGAGATTTTTGCCGCAAGTTTTTATGAAACAAAACCTGTGCCGGAAATTATAATAACCAATGTCGCGCTTGAAGATAAAACCATTCTTGAAAATGCGCTTAAAGAAATATCAGGTAATACTACAGAAATAATAATTCCGCAGAAAGGCGAAAAGAAAGACCTCATAACAATGGCTGAAAATAATGCCAGACTCGCCCTGGAGAAAAAACTTGCTGAAGAAGAGAACGCAACTTCTATCCTTAAAAAGATTGAGCAGCTATTTGGCGTAAAAAAAGAGATTCGCAGAATTGAAGTTTTCGATAACTCCCACATCTTTGGTAAAAATGCAATTGCCGGAATGATAGTTGCGGGCTTTGATGAAGAAAGCAAATGGGGCTTCCAGAAAAAATTATATAGAAAGTTCAATGTCGATTCTGGCGAAAAGGAAACTGGCGGCGATGATTTCTATATGATGAAACAGGCTTTAACCAGAAGGTATGAAAGAATAAAAAGCAGTGATACGCCTGATTACCCGGAAATTGTTCTGATTGATGGTGGCGCCGCCCAGTTAACTGCCGCATATGAAGTATTCAAGGAATTAAACATTTTAGATAAATTTACTTTTATCGGAATAGCCAAAGGCCCTGACAGGAACGCAGGCAATGAAGAATTCTATATGCTGGGCCGCGAACCTTTTAGGCTGGAACCTAACTCCGCTGAATTATACTTCCTCCAGAATATTCGTGATGAAGCCCACAGATTCGCCATAACATCGCATCGCAACAAGCGTAAAACTTCTTTCCTTTCTTCTGCGCTTACGGAAATTCCAGATATTGGCACAGTTCGCAAAAGAGCGCTGCTTAATTATTTCGGTTCAGTTAAGGCAATTGAAGCCGCAACTATAGAGCAGCTTAGCAAAGTTGATGGTATAAATAAAGCCACAGCCGAAAAGATTCATAGCTATTTTCACTGATAACCATTATCACTAACTTATTGTTTTTTAACTCGATTCAGGGTTGAAATATAAAATATTCCGACTATTTTTGATCAGTAAATCAAAAATGAGGCTTTATGACATTCACTCTACCAAATCTTCCATACCCGCAAACTGCACTTGAACCACATATTTCTGCAAATACATTATCATTTCATCATGGCAAACATCACCTTGCTTACGTGAACAAACTAAATGAACTGATTCCTGGCACTGAATTTGAAAAAATGACACTTGAAGAAATATGTGTAGCTTCAGAAGGAAAGAACGCTCCTGTATTCAATAATGCAGCGCAGGTTTGGAACCATACTTTCTACTGGCACTCCATGAAACCACAAGGCGGTGGTAAAGCTAATGGTGATATATCGCAAAAGATCGAATCTGATTTTGGTTCATTTG
>JANPLD010000111.1:0-1729 GCA_031426355.1 Alphaproteobacteria bacterium
CTAAGGCGATGGACATGTTCCACAAGGTCGAAGAAGTCAAAGCCTGGGCTGCCGACTTCCTCAAGCCCAAGGCCGTCTGGCAATTCTTCGAAACCGAACGCGACGGCAACTCGATCCGCCTCTTCCACCAGGGCAAGACGACTCCGGTCCACACCTTCAACTTTCTGCGACAGCCCAAAGAGAATGGCCTCTGCCTGAGCGACTACATGATGGACGCCAAAGACGGCCAACGCGACACCATCTGCATGTTCGCCGTAACCACCGGCGGAGAGTTCCGTGACAAGGCCGACCAGGCCAAGCAAGCGGGCGACTACTTCAAGAGCGTAGCCCTGCTGGCGCTGGCAACCGAGACCGCCGAAGCCACCGCCGAATGGCTGCACAGAAGAATCCGCGAGGACTGGGGCTTCCCCGACGCCGCCGAAATGACGATGCAACAGCGCTGGACCAGCCGCTACCAGGGCAAGCGCTACAGCTTCGGCTACGGCGCCTGCCCGAACATGGAAGATCAGGTAGCACTCTTCCAGCTCATCGACCCCAAGGAAATCGGCATAGACCTGACCGAGGGCTACATGATGGAACCCGAAGCCAGCGTCTCTGCCCTGGTCTTCCACCACCCCGACGCCGTCTACTTCACCGCCGCCAACGCCGAGGATCTCCCCGAGATCTAAGTTACGCAGCTATGGGATCGCAGATGGATCAGTCTGAAATCTGGGCCAGGGAGTATTTACTCACTCTCGGATTTGCGCCATACGCAATTGTTCATGAGCCAGAACCCAACTCCACTCCAGACTTTCTGCTTCAGGATACGATCGCAGTCGCGGTTCGTCGCCTGAATCAGTATTGGGCTACGGGTGAGGGTCAACTTGAAGCACTTGAGAATCTGGACAAGCCCCTAATCAAGCGACTCGACAAGCTTCTTTCCTCGATTGGGCCAACATCCACAGGAGTCAGTTGGGCCGTTTTCCCGAGCTTCAGGCGGCCTCACTTGGAAAAGCGGTGGGAGCACAAACTCAAAGGACAACTAGATCGAATCAGACTCGACCCTCCCCCAGGGGAATGCATTGAACTCGAAGTGGACGAGCATTTTAGTCTACAGTTGATGCGTCGATCGAAGCCCGACAACCACGCATTCATTTTAGGTGGGAGTAACGACGAAGACGCCGGTGGCTGGGTATTGGAGGAGCTAACCAGAAGCCTGGAACTCTGCATCTGTGAAAAAACCAAAAAGATTGCATCGCGACGTCATTTGCATCCCGAGTGGTGGCTGATTCTCGTCGATCATATGATGGTTGGAAGGCAACCGGAAGCCGGTCCGCCAAGAATTCCCCATGACTGGCACCGTGTTGTAGTGATCCACCCGTTAAACTACTCGCTGGCCTACGAAATCATGAGCGTTTGAGAAGACACCAGAACTCCTACTGCGATTCTGATTGGCATCAACCAGCTACAACTGGATATGTGATACACGTATCGGTACGCGATACGCTAACCTATGGTCAGAAGCATCAAGCACCGTGGCCTCAAAAAACTCTTTGACGACGCCGACCCAAGCAAACTTCGTGCTGACCAGCTTCGCCGAATCGAAGACGTTCTGGCTCATCTCGCACAAGCTGGTCGTCCAGCCGACCTCGATCTGCCGGGCTACCGCCTACACCAATTGCGTGGGGATCGCAAGGGCTTTTGGAGTGTCACAATTTCAGGAAACTGGCGCATTATTTTCCGCTTCGAG
>JANPLD010000112.1:0-14851 GCA_031426355.1 Alphaproteobacteria bacterium
CCTTTCTAAAAACAAATCCTGATTCAAAGTAAATATGGCATTTGAGCGCAATAAAATATCAAATATACCATGGTTTCCACTTCTAAAAACCTCAGATTTTAAAAATTTTTTATCCATATTTTTAAAGGCACCTAAAAGCGCATCAGAAAATATACCGAATTCACCAACTCTTTTTTGGTCATATTCTAATTCTTCATAAGCTACTTCAAATCCTTTAGTTCTGTAATTCCATAAAAACCCCTTAAGTTTTGGGCTTTCCTGAACTTCTTTGCTGCCATAAATAACCTGCCATAGATCATTAGCTAAATAACCACCCCAATTTGCAGTAAAACCTGCACCTGTAAGAATTATATGCATAATAATTTGTTTTATTTCTTCTGGCTAAGTAACCAGTCTTTAAATAGCCTTACCTTTCTAAGGTTAAGTTTTTGCTTGGGACAAATGATATAAAGATGGAAGGGGCTTTGGTAGTCAGTTTTAAAAGGTACAACTATCTGCTTTTTTTCAAGCTCATCTTTAATGAGGAACCGCGGGATCAATGCTACACCAATTCCATCAATCGCTGCCTGTATAAGCATAAAAAAATGCTCAAAGCCCAAACCATGGTTCACCTTTATATGCTCATAACCGATATCTTTTAAATATTCCGGCCACATATCCGGGCGTGTTGTATGCTGCAACAGCTGATATTTTATCAGATCGTCTGGTTTAATTATTTTAAGTTTTGGGGAACATACCGGAAGTAACTCCTCTCCCATTATTTGCTCATAATGATATTGTTTCCATGGCGGCGCTTTTGAGGCTCTGATAATAATATCAGTGTTCATAGCATCAAAATCAATATTAGCTGAGTCACCGGTATCTAATATAATAGAGATATGTGGATTTTTCTTTTTAAAATCATCCATGCGGGGAATAAGCCATCTGGTACAGAATGAAGGAATAACATTTAACCTGAGATATTCAGCCTTACTGCTTTTATTGGTAAGCTTGTCAGTTGCAACCTCTATTGATTCTATCGCCTGCCTGATATCATTAAAATATATCTCGCCTTCTTTCGTCAGGGAAATATGCTGATGTTTGCGCTTGAATAATTTAAGCTCAAGATATTCTTCCAGTATCTTGATCTGCTTGCTGATAGCCCCTTGAGTAACTCCAAGCTCTCCCGCAGCTTTTGAAAAACTTTTATGACGCGCCGACACCTCAAACGCCTTAACACTATTTAGCGGTGGAATCTTTTTCATATCACCAATCTTACATGAGTTTTTCTCATACTAATTGGAAATTAACGCGTTTGCAGGGATATGTCAAGTTGTGTTAACAGTATTTATGGAAGAAGAATTTGAAATTCATATAGCTGACAATCTTACAGAACCCACTTTTAAAAGGGCTGTCCAAAGAATTTTAAGATATGCCAAAAATGTTAAATTACATGAACTTACAGACCATACCGCGAATAATTTTTATGCTGATAGCGCTGGAAACTGGAGAGAAAATTTAATTACAGATTGCTTAAGGGTAGTAGCAGGACATTGTGGAATATTAAGAAAACCAACACATAATATAGTTAGCTGGAAACAATTAGATAAAGGAAAGTTTCAATTCACATTTAATTTTAACAGAGCTTTTGAGGGAGAGATTTTTAGCGATATTGAGAAAATTTTTAGCTATAAAGATAAGAAAAGTAACATCAGTAAACTGGAACATCATCTAAAAAGCATTTTAAGTTATGATGCAGAAATAAATTATTCTTCCAATACTAATAAACTTACCATTATATCAGATTTAGATTCTTTAAGAACCAGATTAGGCAATTATGGAGTTTTCCCTTACCTTGAAAAGGAATTAAAAAGTTTAGATCTTGTACCATGCTCTTTTAACAGAATTGTTCAGCCAAGAAAATTTTTTGATTCCTATAAATCTACTTTTCTCGAAAATATTTTTAAAAAGCCTACCACAGTTCAATCATGTGATTTACCTTCGTATAAAGCTTCCACAGATGGTTCGGGAATTACTTTGCATGAATATACTTTATCACCTTTAACAAGATATAAAATTGAGAAACTAATATATGATACATTTATAGTAAGCGATGTAGCAAAAGGCTTTTCTACAAATGAGATCGAAGCAGCTCAAAAGCTCAATGATATAATGTATAATACACCAGGGGTCGGGTTAACACTCAGGCATTTTAAACCTTTAATAAAAGAAATAGAAAGAATCCTTATTAAAGAATTTAAAAGCTTTCCTAAGATTTGGGATATATTCAAAATGTGTAACGAAAGAAGAGATGAACTGATTTTGATTCATAATGGTCCCGGCTCTCTTAGACCTTCTATGTATGGCTTTGCAAATGAAGTGCCGGGCTTCTATAGAACAAATGAGATTGAGCAGAATCAGAAAAATGATGAACTGCAAACAGGAACTATATTTTCTGCTATAATTGCCCATATGGCCGGGCATAATATTGATGTACATCTGGATGATAACAATGGTAAGCCAGTTAGTATTGTAGCTCCACGTTCAGGAAGGAGTGATGAGCGCTCCAGCGCAGGTGCAAAAGATTTTGGCATACATAAAGACGGACCAATGAATTCGGGGTTTATTGCAGGTAAAAAAGTTCCAAGATTAGGGCCGTCACATATGCTGATATTACGTGGCGCTATAGGAGATTCAAATGCTGAAACAATATTTTTCAATACTAAAGCAGCATTTTTGAATTTAACTCCTTCTGAACAGCAAATATTAATGGAAGAAAATTTTAGGCATTATTCAGGTGGAACTTCAGCAGGTAAATATAGTTCTAAAACTCCCGCAGTATATGTCATAGAAAATGGAAGAGATATAACATTCAGCGAATTCAATAAATTAACAGATAAGAAAAAACAAAACTTATCGTATGAATTCCGTGGAAATTATGATGTTGATCCGCAGGGAGGAAAAAGAACCAAAGTAAAAACAAAACAAGCGGAAACTGCTTTTTTAGAATTAAAAAGCCAACTCGAAAATTTTGGTCGAAGTGTTTCAATTCCTTCAAACGGTATTTTGATAGGGCCAAATGAAGGACACGGAAGAAAGCTTAAGGAGAATAATCTAAGTTTAGAAAAAGATGACAATAGCAGGTATAGAGAACTTGATAGATTAGGGACCATTCCCGAAAGATTAATTAGATATAGTGATGAAGGCAGACCTTCCAATGCCATGACATTAATTGGGAAATTTGGCGCCATTTATGGAATACATCTAAAAAGATAGGCATGAGTTTTTCTCATGGCTCAAGGAAAATAACTCATTTGTGTTAATAAAGCAACTTTGGTAAGAGTCTTCAACGAAAAACGAGAGATATGAATTCTTTTCATTTGGCGATAGCGGTAGATGACCTTGAGGCAGCAAGAAAGTTTTATACAGAAACATTTAGCTGCAAGGTAGGACGCACTGCAGAAAAATGGATAGATTTTAACTTTTTCGGACATCAGCTATCAGTACATTTCAGGCCTGAGGAGGTTGCCCAGGCTAGAACAAATGATGTTGATGGGAAGAATATACCGGTAAAACATTTCGGTATCATTCTTAAATGGAATGAATGGCATGTTTTAGCAGACAAGCTTAGATCCGAAGAAATGAGCTTTGTGGTTAGTCCTTATATTAGGTTCAAAGGGGAAGTTGGCGAACAAGGAACTTTTTTTCTTAAAGATCCTTCGGGAAATTTTTTGGAGTTTAAAACCTTCAAGGATATTAACAATTTGTTTAAAGTAGATTCAGAAGATATTGAGAACCATATCTATGAATACACTATTTAGTTATTAGCCAGAGAACAATTTTATAAGTTGATTTATGTCTATAAAAAATAAAAATTTTGCTGCGATCAATCAGGAGCTTACTTCTAAAAAAATGGAGCCTTTCCGCTCATCTTTTAAAAGTGATCTGGCGGAGATAATACTTCTTATAGCTGCGGTATCAATTATGCTTGCGATGTTATTTTTAGGAATGATGAATTTCTAATAAATAATAAATTACTCCGGGGGGAGATAAAATGCTGATTTGGATTTTTAAAAAACCAAGGTGTTTGATCAACCTAATGGGGGCGATATGAAGAACAATGAGAAAATGCCAATTTTACCGGGACTTTCCAAGCTTAAGGAAGAAGATATAGACCTTTCATCGCTGATCTTAAGTGAAGAGTATGAAATACCAACTACTTACGTAGACAATGCACGTTTCAATAACGGAAGATTCAGAGGCTTTAGGAGATAAGCCTCTAACTAAAATTACTTTAGAAGATCTTCAAATTCAGGAGAGAAGAAAGTTGAAGGCTTTAGAACCTTACCATCTTCACGATATTTAACAGTACCATCCGGGTGAAGTTTTGAAAGATTGGAATCAAGAACCCTATGGAAACCATCCTCAGTTTTAGCAACTGCTTCTTCATGAGAAAACCCTTTCATTCTGAATAGCTTATATGCGATGTTTAATGCGATAACTGATACATCGAACGCGCCATCAAGAGTTTCGATCTCATCTTTTTCTTTTATAGCATCGCCAAGCTCGTTGAATTCCTCACGCAATAAATTATCAAATGAAAAATTTATATAATCCCAGCTTGGCTGGTTTCTTACAAGTTCAAGCTTGTGAGAAAATTCTGCATTCTTAGCAACATGGGAAATATTTGACTGTGCATCCGTTTTTAATTTTGCCTGAGACATGATTATAATTTTATAGTTATTGATGAATTAAGACTATCGACCAAATTATCATTCTCTGCAATAGAATTTTCCACAGCAAATATTTTATCTGAATATTTATTAAATAAAAATGCCAGCGATTCACAAAGCTCATTTATCATTTCTTTAGTATGATATGGCGAAGGGTTTATCCTTAAACGTGCCTGATTTGCAGGCACTGTCGGCGCAAATATTGGTGTTACGGCAATATCGAATTCTTCCAGCAATTCTTTTGCGATCTTGGATGCAATCAGCTCATCACCTATCAGAACTGGTAATATATGGGAACCTTTAGGGCTTAATATTTTAACGCCTTGGGCCAGTAAGCTAAGCCGTGTTTCATTGACAACTTCCTTGTGCTTATCAGCTAAAACCTTACCCTCATGAGAAGTTATTATCTCAATAGATCTCAGGCAGGCAGCCGCAGTATCAGCTGACATTGCAGTTGTAAAAATAAAATTGCGGGAATGGTGGCGCAGGAATTCTATCATATTGTAAGAGCCGACCACAAACCCACCGGAAACGCCCATTGCCTTCGCGAAAGTTCCGCAGATAAGATCAACATCATCAAGCAGATTTAATTCCTCTGCGAGTCCGCAGCCATTTTCACCGCGCAAGCCTACAGCGTGAACTTCATCTACATAAAGTATCGCATTATATTTTTTCTTAAGGGCAATAATTTCTCTAAGAGGTGCGAGGTCACCTTCCATCGAATAAATACTTTCAATAATGATAACGATAGGTTTGATATCAGAAACCCTGCGTATGTTCGCAAGTTTGTCTTCAAGATCAGCCAGATCATTATGTTTGAATATCTGCTTTTGCGCTCCTGACATTTTGATACCATCGATCATGGATGCATGGTTTTTTTCATCAGAAACTGCAACTGCATTAAAGTGTTTCAGGAGGGCTGAAAGGACACCTATATTTGCATCAAGCGCAGAAATATGTATAAGAGCCTTTTCTTTATTGAACCAGCTTGCAACTTTTTTTTCCAGCTCATTTAATATTTCGGAAGTACCAAGAACATTTCGCGTTCCCCCCGCCCCAGCGCCATATTTTTTAGTGGCTTCCGTTTTTGCCTTTATGATTTCGGGATGGAATGAAAGGCCAAGATAATTATTATTACCCCAGATAGTTACCTGCTGGTTTGTTTCAGCGATAATTCCATAAGGTGGGTTTTCCGGAATTAAATTGATAACAGGATATTCACGAAAAAGCTTCTTACGCTTTATCTCAGTTAGTTTTTCCAGCGCTATCTTTTCGTAATCGGTGAACATTTATTTGCACAAGCCTTCCTTCTTGAAGAAAGCTTTGATGTTATTTATAGCCTGACGAGAGCGATGCTCATTCTCAATTAATGAAATACGCACGAAACCATCACCGTTGGAACCAAATCCGGCGCCTGGGGAAACTGCAACTTTAGCTTCTTTTAGTAATAATTTTGCAAAATCTACTGAACCAAGAGGCTTGAACTTATCAGGTATCTCTGCCCAAATAAACATTGATGCTTCAGGGTTTGCAACATTCCAGCCAGCCTTATGAAGGCCTGGAACCATTATATCGCGGCGTCTTTTGTATTTATTACGGAACTCCTCAACGCAATCCTGCGGGCCGTTAAGTGCGTATGAAGCTGCGACCTGTATCGGAGTAAAGCTACCATAATCAAGGTATGATTTAACACGCTTATGAGCTTTTAAAATTTCTTTATTACCAACGCAGAAACCAACCCTCCAACCTGCCATTGAGTAGGTTTTGGAAAGTGTTGTGAATTCAACCGCAACTTCTTTCGCCTTTTTTACCTGCATAACTGATGGCGGCGGTTTGTCACCGAAATATATCTCGCAATATGCAAGATCAGATATGAGAATAACGCCATGGAAACGGCACAGATCCACCATTTCCTCATAAAAATCTAGCCCGACACATTCTGTTGTGGGGTTTGAAGGGAAATTAACAATAACCGCTAAAGGTTTTGGTTTTATATTCTCAAAAGCATTCTTGAATTTTGGGATCAGGTCTTGCGTAGCAGGAATAGAAAAATCCCTGTTTATTGAATAAACTGATGCTTCTGCCAGAACAAATCCAAATGTATGTATCGGGTAGCTAGGATTTGGAACAACAACTACGTCACCGGGTTTTGATATAGCTATGGCAAGGTGGTATAAACCTTCCTTAGAGCCTTGGGAAACTGCTATTTCAGTATCGGGATCAAGCGAAACATTAAAGCGACGCTCATAATATCCGGAGACTGCTTTGCGTAAACCTAAAATACCCTGTGAAACTGAATAGCCATGGACATCAGGCTTTACTATAGTCTGCTTGAGTTTTTCAATAACATGTTTTGGCGCAGCAGAATCAGGATTACCTAATCCAAAATCAATGATATCATAACCTTTTTTACGGGCAGCAGCCTTAGCTTCATTCACCGCAGCAAACACATAAGGTGGAAGCCTTTTTATCCTTGGAAATTCTTCGTATTTAAATGGCAGTTCCATTTTATAAATTTTTTGCTTTTTCTTTAAGGTCAGTTGCCTTCTTAGTTTCCAGTAAATAGCGGCATTCATCAGAAATTTCAATTTTTCCTTTTGCTTTTTCCGCTTCTACCATTTTATCCAGCCTTTCCTTGATGAAATAATACATAAAATTCATCTCACCTTCTGAAAGCCTGTTCTGGCCGAAATCCCTTATTACATTTATAACTATATCGCAGGCTGGCTGGAATTCACCCTTTTTCTCATATATAAAGGCTGCTAGCTGGCGTGTCCAAATGGGGATTTTAAGATCTTTAGGCAGGGAAGCAAGTTTATTTGCTATTCTGAGTGCCGTGTCATCATCTTCCGCCTTATACCTAGCGTTGTAAGCAGCCTGTGCATACCACCACCATTTTCTTTCCGGGTGTTTATCAGAATGCTCCTCAATAAATTTCACTACATAAGGGATTTGCTCTTTCGGGTTTTGTGTAGCACCGAAATAATAAGTTACCATATTTACGACCAGATCAGAGACTGAATCTATATTATCAAGAAGTGTCCACCATTTATATAATTTGGCATAGTCGTAATCTTTAAGCGGGGTAACCTGACCAAATAGGTCACCTGCAAATTGTAATTTATATCCGTAGTATCTGAAAGCAGTCTGATCATCACCAAATGAAAAGGCTTTTAGTATCTCTTCCGAAGGAACAGGGGGCACTATCTCAAATTCATTCTTCACATGCCTTGAACCTTCCCACAGACCCTTTTTAGCGAAATCGAGGCCATTCCAGAAAATGAACTGAAATAGAAGAAGTATGAGAACAAGTAATATGTATGGGCTTCTACTGGTCATTATTTACTGATCAAAATTGTTTTCTGGTAAAATCAATTATCGCCATCGAAAGTAATAATGGGATATAGATCAATGATTGTAATATAGGTATCTGCCAGTCTGTATTTACCAGATCAGCCCCGTAAACAAGCCATTTACTTTGTGCAAACAGATCAAGTCGCGGCATAAGGTATGAGATAAGCCAGATTATCTTTTGTGAGTAAAAATCAAAAGTTTTGAAATCAAGGTTGGAGTATCTGTCTATCGCGTAAGAAAAGAAACCTACTAATCTTGAGACGATGTAAAAACCAAAACTAAGCAGAACCGCGCTGACCGAGCTTTTAAGTATAACCGCAGCAAATAATGAGAATGCCGTAACTATGAATATCTCAAATGCCATTGAAGATATCCATATACTCAAACCAACATAATTATATTTATAAAAAAATGCCATGTACAGACCTAGGGCTGAAAGCATTGCTAAGGCAACTACTGAAAAACCTATCCAATATGAAAATATAAATGATGCACGTGAGATAGGGCGCGATAGCATAAGGTCTATCTCTTTATTCTCAAATGCCCTTCTGACGTTAAAGCATATAAATACTATCATGCCAACTACCAGAACTAAGCGAGCCGAGCTAGCTGTAAAAGATGAGAGCATCTGCTCTTTTTCTATTAAAACCGTAGAGGCAAGAAAGTGTGAAAGAAAAACTGCTATAACCAAAGCACCAAGTATGGCTACGAAAAGCCAATCCCTTATTGCGGTAAGAACTACATATCTGATAGTTGTATTCATATAGTTATTATATCCAATTAATTTTTAACTGGATAACGAATATCTTACAGGGAAAAATAGTCAATTGTTTGGGTTATTTTTTAACAAAGATAATTAATCTTTATCAAAGAAAGGATGCCTGCCTTTAGTATATTTTTGGTAGAAGCCTTTATCTTCAACAGATACGCCCTGACCCGGAACTATAGTTGGCTTGATGAATATAACCGTTTCAACTAGCTGGGTATCTTTGCTGACCTTTTTGAAAGCATTGCCAACGTAAGGTAATTTGCTTAAGCCTGGAATACCGGTATCTTCATTGATAACTTTCTCCTGCAATAAACCACCTATAACCATTATATCACCGCTTTTTGCGCGAAGCACTGTATCAAGCTCCCTGACCTCAACAACCGGGATAGAAGAATTAAGCTGATCAGCATCAGGGAAATCAAGCCTGTCTGCGATGATAGCTATAGCTGGATCATCAACCCTGTCAGTAACCCTTGTAAGGGTAGGCCTGATATGCATAGTGATCTCATCTCTTTGAAGATCTATAGAAGGTTGCAGGGATAATATTATGCCTATTGGAACAGTTTTTATTTCACTGGTTACAGATACATTTCTGTTATCATTTCCAGCAACACCAGAAGTTGATTGCTGATCATCAAGCGATACCTGGAAGTATACTTCATTTTCAGAGAAGTTAAGAACAGCAGACTGGTTATTCATCGTGCTTATTCTAGGGTTAGAAAGGGACCTTGTAATACCAAAGGTTTGCAGCAACTCAACGGAAGCATCTAAAGTATTACCGGAATTTCCAAATATTTCAGTTGGTAATACTGAAAGCTTAAATGAATCTGCAGTAATAGCATTTACAGACGCTGCTGTTGCACCAAAATTAGCACCCGTTTTGATACCATTAACCAAACCACCGCCTGTTGTAAGGAGATTCCAATTTATACCACTTGCATAAGTATCATTTAAAGATACTTCCATTACTTTGGCCTCAATAAGAACTTGGGAAGTTAAAGATATATGAACGCCATCAAGATATTCCTTTATTGCTTTATGCTGCTTTGTATTCGCCAAAATTGTGAGTATGCCGGCATTCCTGTTAGAAGAAAGTATTGCTACGTCTTTCACACCAGCCGCGCCTTGCTGTGTTTTTAATGTTTGCTGCTCAGCAGTGAGAATTTCATTTGCATAAGTATCAAGCATTTTTTGAACGCCTTCTTCTATAGTTTTCCAAAGATCGCCCTCACCTGATTTCATATCAAGCTGACTAGTAGACCCACTAGTAATTGTAGCTGTAGAAGTGCCACCACTTGAACCACCCGAAGAACCGCCACCTCCGACCTGAACATTCGCGCTAACAGCAGAAGTTGAGCTTCTGGTCATATCAAGCATATTAAATTTATATGTCCTGACAAAAGATGTGTCTTTTGTTATCCTTAAAACACCGTTATCAAATTCATACCTGAGGTTTGCGGAAGCGCATATTCTTTTGATAACTTCTGAAAATGGTTTTTCATGTGCAATGAATATTATACCGCCGCTGATATTTTTATCTATCTCAACATCAACCTCAGCTTTTCTGGCTAGCTCAACCAGAACTTCTTTTAAAGGGACATCTTCATTTACCGATACTGAAACCAACTTGTCATTCTCAAGCTGAATATCATTAGGGTTTTTCATTAAATTGCTAATTTGCGGCAATGTTAACTTTGGTGAAACTATATCAAGCCTTTTCTTTGAGACAGGATCAGCAATGGCCATGTAATCATCACGGGAAAGATCACCATACGGGTCAATCTTGTCTTCATTGTTCACCTTATTCCTTTTAAACCAACTGTCTTTTCTTTCAGGAAAATTTTTAGCTGACCTTTCCTTTAAATCAGTCTCATGTTCAGCTTTATCGCACCCAGAAAGGTTGAACAAACTTGCTAATAATAATGTTAAGATGAATATACGTGGCATTTAGGAAATTTTATATTTTGTAAATTTATATTTACATCTGACTATAGAATAAAGACAATTTTAATAAATAATTTCCTGTATCCTTTGAATTATACTGACACTAGTTTCAGGAAAAGCGACACAAAAAAACAACGAAACAGATAATGAAGGGCCAAATGGAAAAATATCAGTCTTTTTTATCACTCTCCAAAAGAGAGCAACTAGTAATCCTGTAATACCCGAGATAAATAAAAATACGGGCAGGAATTCAAAGCTTAAAAATGCCCCCGCAGCAGCAAAAAACTTTATATCACCCAGGCCCAGTCCTTCTTTCTTTTTCCACACAAACATTATCCATCTTAAAAAAAGTGAAAGAAAAAGAAACACAGCAATATTTATTATTATGTCAGTAAACTGCACATTATTTGAGATACTGTAAATTATACCAAGCAGTAAAATGAAAATATTAACTTCATCAGGAATTATATAATGCTCAAAATCTATCACTGATAAAACTATTATAGCAAAGGCTAGAAATGCAATAATAAAAGATTTGCTTCCAAAAGGTATAAAATAGAAACTTAAAACAAAGCTTGTTGCCACAAGTATCTCAATAATAAGATATTTTATACTATAAGATGTTTTACAATGACGGCATCTTCCGAATAAAAATATATAGGAAAATATTGGGATAAGATCCGGGATTGATAGGTTCTTTCCACAACTGGTACATGATGAACGTTTGCTTACCCAATTTATTTCACGTGGTAGCCTATATATCAAAGCAGTTGCAAAACTGCCGAATATCATACCAAATCCCCCTGCCAGAAAGCAAATTAGAAATCTGTCTTGTAATAATAATTCCATTTTATAAAATAAGGATAGATGGCAGAACAAGAAACAAATAACCAAGAAACTCCAAAGGAAGCAACTACACAAAACACTGACGTGCTTGCTTCACTTCAAGGTTTTTCAGATGTGGTGCTAAATTGCCGTGTTTTACTTGGCAGGGTAAAGATGCCATCTTCTTCTTTTCTGAAACTTACCAGAGGTTCCATAGTAGAACTTGCCAAGAAAAAAACTGATACTCTTGATATCACCGTGAATGGACTGAAAGTTGCCGAAGGTGAGATAGTTCTGCGGGATGACATCATCGCTACCGAAGTTACATCGGTTTATAAGAAGCCAAGAATATAATATGAAAGTTGGAATAGTAGGCACAGGGCTTATCGGAGGTTCACTTGCCTACGCGCTTAAAAGATCCGGTCTTTACGAAATATATTGCTTCAACAGAAATACTGATGTTTCAAAAAATGCAAAGGAAGCAGGCGCAGTAGATAATTATTTTCTTACATCGCAAGAGCTTACTGAAAAAAGCGATATAATAATTCTTGCAACTACTTTATCCAGCTACAGGGAAATTTCTTTAAATATAGCTGAGCATCTTAAGGATAAAATATTTACTGATATAGGCTCGGTCAAATTCAAACCTTCAATTGAGATATTTGAAATTGTGGGAAATGATCTAAAGAAAAATTTTGTTCCAGCCCACCCTATTGCTGGAAAAGAAACTTCAGGTTTTGAATCTGCGAGTGCTGATCTGTTCATAGGAAAAAAACTGATTATCACTCCGTTTGATGAAACAAAGAAAATTTATGTAAATGAAGTTTCAAAAATGTGGGCAGTAGCAGGAAGTATTGTCGAGATCATTTCTTCAACTTTACATGATGAAATATATTCAAGCGTTTCGCACTTTATCCAATTATTAAGTTTTGCCAGCAAGAGCCTTATTCATCCAAGTGAACTCACGAAAGAGTTTTGCAGATTGCAGAACTCCCCACAAGCAATGTGGGATGAAATATTTTTATATAATAAAGAAAATCTGCAAAAGAATTTTTTAGATTTTGAAAAGAATTTTGAGAAATTAAAACTTTCAAAACATACAGTTACAGATGATAGCTCATTGATAAACTCAAATGATCTTTCTGCATATATTATCTCCAGCCTGATACTTAAAAGTACGAAAGAGGAATATAAAAATTATGCAGGTACAGGTTTTAAAAGCTTCACTGAAATAGCTGTTAAATTTAATGGTTTAAAAGCAACCTCAAAAGTAGTAGAAGAGACATTCATAACAATTGAGAAGATAATAAATGAAATTAAAAACAGCTATTTACCCGGGCACATTTGACCCCATAACTTTAGGGCATCTTGATGTTATCAGAAGGTCTCTTGCAGTATGCGACAAACTCATTATTGCCGTTGCGAAAGATACCCCGAAAGATACTCTCTTTTCACTGGATGAAAGAGTTACCATGATCAAAAAAGACATAGAAGAAAATCTTAAAGATATAACTGGTCAGATAGAAGTTATCGGATTCAAAGGATTGTTGGTTGATTTTGCTGACCAGAACAAGGCGACTATTATGATAAGAGGCTTAAGAGCAGTTAGTGATTTTGAATATGAATTTCAACTGGCCTCAATGAACTCGAGGATCAATCCAAAAATTCAGACGGTATTTATCCCCGCATCAGAAACGCGCCAGTTCATTGCTTCAAATTTGGTTAAAGAAGTTGCACGTTTAAATGGTGACGTATCTCAATTCGTTTCCACAAATACTGTTAATGAACTTAAGAAAGTTTTCTCTAAATAATTTCCTTACCTTTTCTATTTTTGCTTCATATTACTTGAATAAAAAAACCCCCGTAAATTTTCACTTACGGGGGTTTTGTATTTATCTATGATTTAAGTTCTATTGAAACTCAAAAGTTATAGCATAATTGTTGATCTCAGCACCATTCAGAGTGTAACCTTGTAATGTAATTGATGCATCATGAACATCGTCATAGAGACCATCGTTATTCACATCTATCATCAACTTGATTCCGGCAACACCGTTAACTGTACCATCAACAACTTGTGATCTGCCAACAAGGTCAGTCAGATTGTTAACACCAGCAAGGTTATCAATAAGTATCTTATCAGAACCATTACCGAAGTCAGTTATTGTATCAGCACCAGTTGTACCGTTAGCAAAGTCAAACTTAAATGTATCAGCACCGAATTGGAGAGTATTTCCAGTTCCGACGTTAGCATCCATCGAATTAAGTACAGCCTGAACACCGGTCATGTTACCATGTATAGTGTAAACCTGGCCATTAATGTTGAACTGAACAACATCACCGGTAAGCGTATCATTCTCAGAACCGCCTTCGATCATATCATTACCGAATTTGAAGTCGTTGTTCTTGAACCATGAAGAATCAATACCAGGACCATCATTAACTACAGCGTTTTGACCCATCGCAGTGCCAGTTTGGCCATTGTACTGGATTGAAATAACATCCGCATCACCGATTATCTTATCATCACCTTCGCTACCTTTTAAATTATCATTACCAAATAACAGATCATTATTCGAAATGCTTACATTAGCACTTGCATATGCAGAACCCGGAGAACAATTTACATTAACATCTGCGTATGCTAAGCCTTGGTTACCTACGAAGTTGAGATTAATTACATCACCAACTATCTTATCATCACCATTATTACCATCAATAGTATCTGCACCAAAATCAATTACACCATTTGTTATTGAAGCATCTGTAACTGAAGATGAATGCTCTGTACCGCCTTCAATGATAGGGTTAGATTCAGCTGTCGCATCACCTGCTGTAACAGTAACGTTAAGGTTACCAACGTCACCTGATATAACATCATCATCAGAAGGAGCATTGATAATATTATCATCATAAGTTTCGTTAGGGAAAAGTGTTTGTGAATTATCAATATCCTCATCCGTAGCAATAGTATCAGGAGTTGTAAGGGTTATAGTATCATCCGAAACATCACCATTTGTTATTGTAATATTATCAGGATTATCACTGATAGTTAAGTTAACCATTGCAATATCTTCCTCACCGTTCGCATCAGTTGCAGTATATTGCAACATAGCTTCTATAGGAGCGTGACCATCAGGAATTTTTATGAATTCCGAATTGAAAGTAATGCTCTGCGCGCCAACTGCTATGATGAATAAACCTATAAGGTTGTTAGGAACACTTACATTTCCAGTAACAGGATCAA
>JANPLD010000113.1:0-4327 GCA_031426355.1 Alphaproteobacteria bacterium
GTTTCTTTCTGCTCGGCTAAAAAATTATTCAGGCGGTTCTGCTTATATTCCCACGAATTGTTAAGCCTTTCAATTGATGCGGAAAGCTCCCTGACATTATTCAAAAATGAAAGCTCGGGCTTGTTCGGGTTTTTATCCACGGCAAGGTCATTCACATAATCTGTCAGCTCTTTAAGGTCTGCAATGTAAGGATGCATAAAAAGGGTAGAGAGAATAAAGATTGATGAAAATAAAGCCAGGCCTTCATTAAAGCCAATATACCCATTTATAAAGAACAGGAATATTATAAGGGAAGGCGCCGCTGTGAAGATAAGAACGCTTTTCAATAATTCGGAAAAAGGTATCCTTCTCGCCCTGTCGAGGAATACTATATCAAGTATGGATTTTTTGTTGTTAGTCATTAGTTTCCGGTTATTAGTCTTTTAAAAGTTGTATTTGAAAATAGTACAATTAACAATAAAATCTAATCGCGAAAAACCAAAGGTTAAAAGCAATGAGCAATTATTACGGAATGTATACATTATACCGCAAGGAAGTTAATAGGTTCCTGAGCGTTTATAACCAGACCATAATTGCGCCGCTGATAAACTCACTTTTACTACTTGCCGTATTCACATTGGCAATGGGTGAAAGATTGCACGAGATAAACGGCGTACCTTTCAAAAAATTTATCATACCCGGCCTGATAATGATGACAGTTATCCAGAACGCCTTTGCAAACACTTCTTCCACAATAACTTTCAGTAAGGTTCTTGGCACGATAATTGATCTGCTGCTGCCACCGCTTTCACCGAAAGAAGTCACCATCGCCATAGCGCTTGGCGGTTTAACGCGCGGTATATGCTCAGGGTTAGGAGTGGTTGCTGCGGTGCTTATACTTTCATTCTTTGAAGATGGCCTGACAATTGAAGTCTATGATTTTGGGATAATGCTGTTTTATCTGGTGTTCTCATCATTGTTGCTTTCACTTGTAGGTATGTTAGCGGGAATATTATCTGACAGTTTTGACCAGATGTCCGCCTATACCAGCTTTATAATAACGCCGCTTTCATTCTTATCGGGAACTTTCTATTCAATAAAAAGCCTTCCAGAGTTCTGGCAGAATTTCAACCATTTCAACCCATTCTTTTACATGATAGATGGCTTTAGATATTCCCTTACGGGTCATAATGATTTCCCTATCAGCCATGGTGTGATTATGCTGGTAACGCTTAATACTACTATATTCACCTTGGTTTATATACTGATTAAAAAAGGATACAGGCTTAAGAGTTAAATATCTGTTCTGCTGTTAAGTGCAGTAAGCAAAGTTCCCTCATCAAGATATTCAAGTTCTCCACCGAGTGGAATGCCTTGCGCAAGGCGAGTGGTTTTAGTGCCAAGGTCTTGGAGTTTCTGACTTAGGTAATGAGCAGTTGTTTGTCCTTCCATTGTGGCGTTTGTCGCAAGTATTACTTCTTTCACATCACCCGCTATAACCCTGTCAAAAAGACTTTTGATATTTAGTTTATCAGGCGAAACACCATCAATTGCAGAAAGCACGCCGCCAAGTATATGATAAATGCCGCTATATATACCGCCTTTTTCAATGGCCCATAGATCAGATACATCCTCAACAACCAGTATAGTGGAATGGTCCCTTTTTAAATTACTGCAAATATTGCAAGGGGATGTCATATCATAATTACCGCATGATTCGCATGTCTGAATTTTTTCAGCGGTCTCAAGAATTGAATTTGCCAGTGGAACCATTAATTTTTCCCTGTTCTTGAGCAAATGAAGAGCCATTCTACGGGCGGAACGTTTGCCAAGGCCGGGGAGCCTTGAAATATAATTTATAAGATTATCTAAAGGGGAATTCATATATTGATCGCACGATCTAATTAGGCATTAAAACCTGGTCTGAACTATCAAGTGAAAATACCGGGATTGATGCTTTGATGAGGAGGTTCTCAGGATTCTTTAATTCGTAAGAGCCATGCATAAGGCCAGTTGGTGTATTAAGTATGACCGAGCTTGAATACTGAAATATCTCATTTGGCTGGATTACAGGCTGTAAACCTACAACGCCATGCCCGCGAACTTCCTGAACCATACCGTTACCATCACAGATATGCCAGTATCTGCTGATAAGTTGTAATGGTTCAGCGCCTTTATTTTGTATCTTTATATGATATGCCCAGACATGTCTTTTTTCCACATTGGAAGATTCATGCTCAACATATTCCGGCGTCGCGCTGATATGTACATGTTCGGTCTGTAGCGAGTAAGAGTAAGTTGCCATTGTTCGGATTTATTTTATGCCCGTTATTAGGTAGGGTTATAATAGATAAATTAAAATAATGAATGCAAAATATTTTATATTAATTATTATTTTCTCTCAAATCTTTAACCCCTAAGCTCTATTGCCTAAGTTCTGAATGCTGCAAGTTAAAAATCTCAAAATCAAAATCGCTGATAAACTTCTTGTGAGTGATGTTAGCTTTTCAATCGCGAAAGGTGAAGTTTTTGCTGTTGTTGGTCAAAGCGGCAGCGGTAAGTCACTTACGGCATATACGATGCTGAACCTTTCTAAATTTCTTGGGAATTTTGATATTTCAGGCGAAGTAATATTTAAAGATAAAAGCCTTCTCCAGCTTTCAGAGAAGGATATGAGAAAGATACGCGGCGATAAGATATCAATGATATTTCAAGACCCGATGACCAGCCTTAACCCGCTGCACCGTATTGGCAGGCAGATGGAGGAATCAATCGCGCTTCATCAGAACCTTTCAAAGAAAGAAATGATAAGCCGTATTGAAGAGCTTTTCGATCAGGTGGAATTATCTGCTCTGAAAACGCGCCTTGATGCATTCCCCCACGAACTTTCAGGCGGCCAGAGGCAAAGGGTGATGATAGCAATGGCGCTTGCCAATGACCCCGACATCATAATTGCAGATGAACCAACTACAGCGCTTGATGTTACCATCCAGAAAGAGATCTTAATATTATTGAAAAAACTACGCTCTGAAAGAAACCTTTCAATAATGCTCATAACGCATGATCTAACAACTGTTGCAAATATCGCAGACAGGATCGCCGTAATGCATAAAGGCGAAATAGTGGAGCAGGGCAATGCTTCAGAGGTTTTAAAAAACCCGCAGCATGAATATACTAAAAAATTATTATCTTCCGTACCGCATGGCTCGGCAGTTCCTTATCCCGTTGATGCGCATGAAGTTCTTTCAGTAAAAGATTTTTCAGTCAATTACTCTGTAGGTAAAACTATCTTCGGTAAGAATAACAGGTTCTTCACGGCTCTTGATAATTTTAACATGAACTTAAAACGTGGCCAGACTATCGCGGTTGTAGGGGAAAGCGGTAGCGGTAAATCAACCTTTGCAAAAGGCGTTTTAAAATTAGTTACTTCATCAGGAAAAATATTGCTGAAGGGAAAAAATATTTCCCGTCTGCCGGAAATACTTTTCCGCCCATATCGCAGGAAATTACAGGTTATATTCCAGGATCCATATTCAAGCTTGAACCCCCGTATGACGGTCGGTGATATAATTATGGAAGGCGTAAAAGCCCATAAAAAACATTTCAGGTTAAATGAAAGGCAACTACGTGAACTTATAGCAAGCACACTTGAGAAAATGAGTTTACCTGCTGAATATATGGCACGTTTCCCCCATCAACTTTCCGGCGGTGAAAAACAAAGAATAGGAATCGCGCGCGCTCTTATACTCCATCCTGATATTATCGTTCTTGATGAGCCAACCAGCGCGCTTGACCTTATAACCCAGTCAGAAATATTAAAGATACTAAAAGACCTACAAAGGGATTATGGCCTCGCATTCATCTTCATCAGCCACGACTTACGGGTTGTAAAATCTCTCAGCCATTATGTAATAGTTCTCAAAAACGGCAAGATAGTTGAAGAAGGCACTTCCGAAGAGATTTTCTCTTCCCCCAAAGAGGAATATACAAAAAACCTTATCGATAGCGCGTTTTTAACTGCGGCTTAATCAATCTTCAATGCCGCTAAGAGTGCCGATTGCGGTATCTCTACCGATCCGATCTCTTTTATGCATTTCTTACCTTTTTTTTAAGAAGAGACAAAAATTATATTGATAATCATTAACGCTGATTATACATATCAAAGATGAAAAAAATTCTTACATCTCCGCTGGAAAGTGCCCTGACTCAACTTGAAGAAAGTATTATGCTGGCAGATAAAGAAAAATCCTCTGGTAATCTGGTTTATTTCAGTCAGTTCAGAACAGCTTCAATTCAAGCGTTTGAATATAGCTTTGGTCTTTCCATAACGCTCATTAAAAAAGTAATT
>JANPLD010000114.1:0-33257 GCA_031426355.1 Alphaproteobacteria bacterium
CAAAAAGTTCGAGAGCAGGGAGTATGAAGGAATAACCGCGATCAGCCCTACCAGCAATATTACATCCAGATGAGGTATCTTGATCGAATCATGATAAAGGTAAGAAAACACCAGTAAGAACAGAACCAGAAACAGCAAGCCGCTAGCCCTACCCCTGATAACTCCCATCACTGTTTTCTTCCACGGATAACGGAATTTCTTCTGGAAATAATAAGCCTTATAACCATCTCCCCCGATACCACCCGGGAGGATTATATTAAATAATGTACCAACAAAATAGAACGCAATAGAATAAAGGGTAGTAAACTTCATCCCGTCCACTTTGAAATAATACTGCATCCTCAACCCGCCGAATATCTGCGCAATAAGCACAGTAATGATAGCGCCGCTTAAGTACCGGTAATCAATGTTCTTATACAGGCTGAAAACTTTTACAAAGTCGATCTTGCTTAAAACTACCCCCACCAAAATTACACTGAATATAATTTTAAGGATTATAGAAATAAGCTTCTTCTTTTTTGGAGGACGTTCCAGGGACATTTAAAATACTATTTTAAAGCAACCCTGCATTTTATCTCAGGATTTTTCATATCATCGCATATCTTCTTACCGTCTCCGCCATTGAACACAGGCCCGATCTGTAACACGAACATATTGTTATCAGAGTTCTGCGCTATCTTATAATCAACTTTATATTTCGCGGAATATTGCTGGAAGAAAGCATCCGCCTGGTCAGCCGTCTGGAACTCCCCTATCATCGCGTATACTTTCTTGGATTCTATCAGTGAAAGGTCAGAAAGCTTTTTAGAACCATAGCTTAAGTTAACATAAACTTCGCAGGTAACTTCTTCACTTTTATATACTTCGCAAACTTTATTGGCCGAATCAGAATCTTCTAACTTACCAACCGCTACATAAAATTTACCAGTCTCTTTTGATTGTGCGATCTTATAATTATAGAGAAGACCTAACCTCAGAGAAATACCATTAAAATAGTCAGTTGCCTTTTCAATAGTTTCAAACCCGCCTATCACCGAATGCGTACCCGTAAGGTCAACATCATCAGTTGCTGGCTTATAGTCCACAACATCACCTAGAACAGGTTCAGTTACAGTAGTTTCCTGAGAAACCAGATTTGCGGATTGTTGTTCCGTCGGAGCTTGAACTACTGGAGATAGAGCCGGGATTTGTGCTGCCGGATCTGGTGCATCAAAAGAAGGCATTTCAGGAACATCAATTACATCATTTGATGTTTCAGCCGTCGGGGTGATAGGTAAAGCAGGCTCAGGAACCGGAGGAGCTGTCGGTATCGGCGCTTCAGTATTTACTGGCCCTGGTGATGGATTGATCGCAGATGGAGCAGGAATTCCCGCCTCTTCACGTTTGATCTCTTCAGCTGAAACCAGATCAGAACTTGGGGCTGCATTAGATATATTAGCTATCTCGTCAGGTATCTCATTATTAAGGTTTTCAATCGTTTCTTCCTGAACCGCAACTTCCGGAACTTTCACATTATCCGATCCGATTGCGCTAGTATTATCGTTAGCCGGTTCAATCGATACCGAAACTTCTTCATTAGCTGAGGAAGCATTATAATTATCAGCTACATAAGACGATTTTGCAGCTTTGGGTTCAGTATAAACAGGCGCGTTTTGCTGGGTGATCTTATTATATAATGTCGCTCTTTTGCTTTCAGAAACATTATTCCAGAGCTGTAAAGATTTAGGGCCGCCCGCTAAATTCCTCTGCGGTGATGGAGCAATCACATTAGGCACATTAAGAGAATCCATTCCCATATTTTGGGAATTCCCAGCTTGGTAATTATTAGGCTGGTATGAATTTCCCGGTATATACCTTGGAGCAGTAATATTCAGATTACCCATGGATTGTGGTGCTGATGGATACTCCTTCTCACCATTATAGAATGTCTGGATGCTTGATATCAGGTTATTTGCCTGCGTAGGATTTTCCTTAGGCAGGTTACCATATTCAGGGGGCAATCTTGTTTCAGCGGAAGCAGGCTGGTTTGCAATATGGTTCATGGCAACATCAACCATTTCTTCAGAACCGATTTCTACACCAGCAACCGGAACTGGTTTCATTTCATCCATATAATTAGGCTGGTTCTGCGAATATATATTTTCCACAGGATTATTCCTCGGCTGATATACCGGAGCAGAAGCATAGCTTTTTGGTTTACCAATATTTTTATAAGCAGATGACATTGAAGCGGGAACAGACATATCATTATTCGGATAATAATTGTCGTTAGCTATAGGCTGGGCCTGTAATTGCGTTGCAGGAGCAGTTTCATAAGTTGAGCTAGCAATATTAGCAGAAACATTAGGAGAGATATTATAAGAAGGTGTCGTGTTGTAAGTTCCAACTTTTCTCATTGAAGCTGGTAACGAAACGTTATCTGCTTCAGCCTTATAGTTTGGAGCAGATACCGGAATTGATTGTAAATTATTTGAATAACCTGTTTTCGGGTCTTCCAGTTTTTTATTAAGTGTTTCCTTCGTAGCAAGGTTTATGATCTGTAAGCTTTGAACCGGCGTTGTAAATAATTCCTCTGACTGATAATTCTGGTAATTGAATTCAGGCAGTGCAGGTGTACCATTATAACCAGAACCCGAAAGCTCAGTCTGGTAAGATAAATTACTTTTCCTGTATTTGAATGAAGCAGGCAAACCATTATCATCTAAAATCTTAGCAGGTGTTCTTTCAGGAACAAAATTTATAGGCTTATACTGCGCTGATGAATAATCAGTAAAATCCAAATTTTCACGTATTTCAGTCGGCTCGATCTGTATTTCCTGACTTGTCATATCTTGAGACATATCTCTTTTTACATTTTGACTTGCAGGAGAGACATTATTATATGCGATCTGGCTAGGCTCTATTTCATTAGGTAAGCTCGCGGCAGTCTGAACAGGAGCTATTTGCTGCTGGCTTGGCGGAGTATATTGCATTGATCTCGGCCTTTCTGAAGAAATATTATCTGATGATTTTAATTCATAAGAATTATTATTTAACCTTGTTTGCTGGGAACTGACCATAACTTCTGTTGGCTGACTCGCCTGCTCGGTTCTGGCTACCGTATCAGTAAATAACTGTTCAAAACCATTCTGTGGTGTTGGTCTTGGTTGCTGCGCAATAGTTTCTGTCGGAAGCAGTTCATCAAATACTTCATTTGAAGGAGATGTCGGTAAAGGTAAAGCAGATGAGGCTTCCCAAGGTAATTTGTTTTCCGCAATTTTTTTAGCTCTTTCAGAATTAGGAAGAACCACCGCAGGGATTTCTATATTTGCAGAATCGCTGGTCTCTGGAATTTCATATGAAGGAACATTGTTAGCGGCCGTAGTAAGCTCTTGGGTAAGTTCCTGCTCAACTAAAAGATTTTTCTGGCTTCCGCTTATCAGAGGATCAGTAATTTCTTCAACAGCTGCCACAGGAGCTCTTCTGTTCTGAGCTGAAGAAAGTGCAGGACCAGCTTGTATATTTGAACCACCATTATAAACTGGCTGGCTTTTATTTTCCGTAGTAAGTGCCGCGCTTATATTTTTATTTCCTGAAGCGATCGCATAATCCACAGCTGATTTACCTGATGCATTCGTACCAGATCTATCAGCGCCATAAGAATTCAGTAGCGATACCAGCCTTGAATCACCCGACCTTACCGCATCAACAAGCGGAGTATCACCACCTGACGAACTTGAATTAGGATTTGCGCGCGCTGAAAGAAGTATCTTCGCAACGGAATAATTTCCCGCCGCAACCGCCCGGTGTAAAGGCGTATAACCTTCATTATCTTTTATATCAATATTCGCGCCGGCTTTGATGAGCTTGTTAACAACTTCTTCGCTTCCTTGTCTTCCCGCCATATGAAGTGCAGTTGCGCCGCCGAAATCTTTTTCATTCAGGTCAGCACCGCCAGCAATAAGAAGATCAATTACATTTCCATAACCATTATATGCAGCCCTCTGAAGTGCAGTTGTTTCAAACCTGCCTTTTTCATTCGGGTTAGCACCTTGTTGCAGTAATAATTTTACGATCGAAAAATTATTCTGGTTGGCAGCGTCAACTAACTGGCTTTCAAAAGTGAATTCATCAGAATCAGCCATGGCAAAATCTTGCACACGAGCGGAAAGCGCAACAGACACTAACGCCGTAGCAGCCAGAATGACTCTTAAAGACTTGCTAAACATCAACCTAAGGAATTGAAAATATATAAAAAATAACGAACCCGAAAATTCAGATCGAATGTTGATATATGTAATTTTTAATTTGGTCAATATCGTTCGGCATAATCTCAAATTTTTCTTTTCTTGTAAGAAGATCTTCAAGGTTTTTTGGCAGCTCAGGTTTAACATTAATTGCCTCAACAACAACATCAGGAAACTTTGCAGGATGTGCTGTTGCAAGAATAACCATCGGCTCATTTTTTTTGCGATAAATTTCTGCCGCCTTTGTACCTGTTGCAGTATGCGGGCAAACAACATAATCATATTTATCGTGAACTCTTTTTATTTCATCTTTTATCTCATCATCATTAAGTGAAAAACTTTTAAATGTTTTAGAGATATTTTCAAAAATTTCAGGTTTAACATTTAAGTTTCCACCCTTTTTAAAATCCACCATCTTTTTATTTATCTCTGCCCCATTTTGATCATGCTCAAGGAACAGCAACCTTTCAAAATTACTGGAGACCTGAATATCCATGCTCGGCGCAACGGTTTGTTTCACGCCGTGCCTGCTATAATCATTGGCACTGAAAAACCTGTGAAGTATGTCATTCTCATTGGTCGAAACAACCAGCAGATTTACAGGAAGGCCCATTTTCTTTGCCATATACCCGGCAAACACATCGCCTAAATTACCACTTGGAACTGAGAAAGAAACAGGAGCTTCCGCCCCGTTTATCTCAAGAACCGCTTGGAAATAATAAACTATCTGCGCAACTATCCTTGCCCAGTTTATTGAATTTACCGCTGAAACTTTTAGCCCTTTCATGAATTCAGGATGGCTGAACATCTCTTTTACCATATCCTGGCAATCATCAAAATTAGCTTCAACCGCAATATTGAAAACATTAGGCGCAATAACGCTCGTCATCTGGTGACGCTGGATTTTACTTACGCGGTTATTAGGATGCAGCATGAATATCTTCACATGCTTGCAATCCCTAACTCCATATATTGCAGCAGAACCCGTATCACCCGAGGTCGCGCCAATTATGACTATATCCTGCTTCTGTTTAGTAAGTATATGATCTTGCAGCTTACCTAAAAATTGCAGTGCAACATCCTTAAATGCCAGAGTCGGCCCATGGAAAAGTTCCAGCACATATAGATTATCTTCCAATTTCCTTACTTTCGTCACTTCAGGAACAGTAAAATTTGCGCAGCCATCCTTTATGATCTTCAGAAGGTCGCCATCCTCTATCTCACCATTCACATATGGCTTGATCACATTGAATGCCAGCTCTGGGTAAGAAAGGTTTTTCCACGATCTTATTTCCTCTATGGAAAATTGCGGAATGGTCTCCGGAACATATAAACCACCATCACTTGCAAGACCTGAGGTCACAACATCATTGAACTGCTTTGCAGGCGCTTCGCCCCTTGTGGAAATATATCTCATACTATTTTTCGTTATTGAACATATTCATAATGCCATCAATACCGCCAACTCCTTCCAGCGCTTTGTTAACTTTATCTACGGTGTCTTTATTTTTTGGGTCTTTGATATATTCCTGAACTTTAGAATTATTTACCAATGACGGTAAATTCCTTACAATTCCTTCCCCTACATTAGGCACAACTTTAGGCTCGTTAATATCACCCGAAACCGCAACCGGTATACTTACCGGCTGTCCGCCAACCTGAGCTGATATCTCACTCATCACATCAACTTTCTCAGTAAGGAGGTTAATGTTCCCGTTAGCAACCACCTTCGCAACATTGTTGATGATATTTATACCAGATAACCCCAATGTGCCATCAAGCGCGCTGAACTTACCATTGGCACTATCCACATAAGTTTTCTTGGTAGGATCTTTTTTGTAAACATATACGAACGGGTCAGCAATGAACTCATTAAGGTCAAAACCATATATTTCCGCATTGGATATCTGGAAGTCACCCTGCGATTTCAGGTTCTTCTTATAATCATATTCCGTTGCGCCAATTGTTTCGAACTTCGCATTTATCAAACCCTTACCAATTGCCGGAGTGAACGGGTCATTAGCGTTCTTAAAATCAACCAGCCTTCTTATCTCGTCAATATTAGTAGTGTTGATAGCTACATCACCGCTTACCTTATTGATATTTGTGTTCGGGGTTTCAGCCTGAATATTCCCCCTCATCATTGAGTTTTTATGAACTATAGTGAAGTTTGAAAGCTTCTTGGTATCATTGATGAATTCAAGATTACCCTTAAGGCTAAGCTGCACCGGGAATTGCAGGTTCAGGTTTATAGGGGATCTTCTCTGCGCCCTGAAAGTTTTAAAATCTTCGATCGCAAGGTTACCTTTATAATCAACACCTTCTATCTTCGCATTAAAATCAAAATCTATACCTTTTGAGATAAGGTCATTAAAAGTAAACCCGAACAATATATTTTCAAGCGTTTGTGATCTTCCATCAGCTGAAACTATCTCCGCCCTGGCAACTTCTATATAAGAGTATGGGAACACCCCGAATTTTACTTTGGAATCTATTTTGAGTTTTTTACCATCAGGCAACTCAACATTTTTCTCTAGGAATGCCAGAACCTGATCCTGCCTGATAAAAGTAGGCGCCGCAAGCGATGCCACTAACAGAAAGATAAATGCAAATAAAACTGAACCTAACAGGATTTTAAAAATTCTTTTAACCATTTGAATAATATAGGTTGTATGTTGAAAACTTATGGCTCTCAACTAAACCTAACGACATTTAAGGTCAAGATGATTCTTTAACTTATTCCTTGAATATATTTTCAAGCCAGTTCCCGTAGGAAAGCACAATTTTATTAGCATTGCCCGTAACCCTTGTTATCTTTGGGTTATAAGCAAAAACCTCATAAGGCTCCAAGCTGTCTTTTTCCGGCTGTAATTTCGCCTGCGTAATTACCCTACCGCCTTTACTCATAACTTTTATATCCATATCAGGTATCTTTACCCTTTTATCAGTAGTATTCACTATCTGGCCTGATAAAGCAAAATCCAGCTTATTATCATTAAACTTACTTTCAGATTTAAAATTCACAAACTTAACTGCCGAGTTATCATTAAGCTTTAACTTACTTGCTATCGCATCATAAGATGCCGGATTTTTCATTACCTCTGCAAATATTATAAGGGCCACTATTATAACTGACGCCGCTATATGAAGCGAGCTTAGTTTTTTATTCACCCTTGCAGGCAAATTCCTGTCAGAACCTAAATTCTCCGCATTAAGCAGATTATCCATCTGGGATTTCTCAAGCTTTACCGGTTCCTGAAACCAGTTATGGCCACACTTTGAGCATTTTACCTTTTTGCCCATAGCGCCGATCGCGCGTGCAGGAACAGCAAAGTTAGTATTACAATTTGGACAGGATATTAACATCGTTACCAAAATTCTTTTAAATTACTCAAAAATGGTTATAGAAAAATCAGCCTTTGTTCAATCTAATTTTTTTAAATGATCAGTGTCTTCGTAAAAAGGATCGTACTCTCATATGTAGCGATAAAAACTTTCTTTCAGGTCATCTTTGATTTTATCAAATGGTTATTCACGAACAAAGCTACATTATTTTTTATTTACCTCACCTTTTTCGGGTTATGCATCTGGGGATATGGTCTATATAGTTACACTGATGACATCAGCAAAAACTGGAAGGATATCAGCTTCACCACACCGAATATAAAAGATAAAACCGACGCCATAGTCGTACTCACCGGCGGTTCCGAAAGGGTAAGGAATGCCCTTTACCTGCTTGACAGGGGCTTTTCCGATAAATTATTTATCTCCGGCGTTAATGAAGATGTTAAGATACATGAGATATTTGCGCTCCATAATTATAATGAGGAAGCCGAAAAAAGATTAAGCAACAAAGTTACACTTGGATATTCCGCAAATGATACTTACCAGAATTCTCTTGAGGTTCAGAGATGGGTTTTGAGGAATAAAATAAAGTCCATCAGGCTGATCACTTCAAATTACCACATCAAAAGGGCAACTCTCGAAATGGAAGACAAACTCCCTGACATAATAATAATCCCGCACGCGGTAATTCCGCTTAATATAAGGATAGATAAATGGTGGAAGTCAAAAACCGACAGAGAGCTTCTTCTTGCGGAATACAACAAACTCGTTATAGCAAAAATCAGAATAACACTTGAAAAATTAGGGATAAGATAATGGATCTGAAAGAAATCACTAAAAACTCAAACCTCTGGGTATGGAAAGAAGCTCACAAACTGAAAGACAAATTTGAGAAATCTCCTCCTAAAAAAGGTTATATCCTTTTTGAAACCGGCTACGGCCCTTCAGGCCTACCACATATAGGCACTTTTGGTGAGGTATTTAGAACCACCATGGTACGCCGCGCTTTCGAAAAAATATGCGATATCCCGACCAAACTCATCGCCTTTTCTGACGATATGGATGGCCTGCGCAAAGTACCGGATAACGTTCCCAATAAAGAAATGGTCGCTGAGAATTTAGGCAAGCCATTAACCTCGATACCTGATCCTTTCGGTACTCATGATAGTTTCGGCGCCCACATGAATGCAAGGCTACGCAGCTTCCTTGATTCATTCGGTTTCGACTATGAATTCAAAAGCGCGACCGAAGCTTACAGATCAGGCATCTTCGATGAAAAATTGCTTGAAGTATTAAAACAGTACGACAAGATAATGAAAATAATGCTCCCTACCTTAGGCGAAGAAAGGCAGCAGACCTATAGCCCCTTCCTACCACTCTGCCCTGACACAGGAAAGATATTACAGGCCAAGGTCATTAAAACCGATATCGCAAAAGGCACCATTACTTATATAAATGAATCAGGTAAAGAAGTAGAAACCGTGGTCACAGGCGGCGCCTGCAAATTACAGTGGAAGCCAGACTGGGGCATGAGATGGGCCGCACTTGGCGTTGATTACGAAATGCACGGCAAAGACCTAACCCCTTCCGCAGTGATCTCATCACAGATATGTAAAGTGATAGGAGCAGAATCACCTACAAATTTCATTTATGAAATGTTTTTAGATGAAAAAGGGGAAAAAATATCCAAATCAAAAGGCAACGGAATCTCGCTTGATGAATGGCTTAAATACGGAACACAGGAAAGTCTTGCTTTATATATGTTCAACGCCCCGCAAAAAGCTAAGAAGCTCCATTTTGATGTCATCCCCCAAAACGTTGATGATTACATCAAACACTCCGAGAACTGCTTTTCGGCTGAACAAAAAGATAAACTCTATGATAATCCTGCATGGCACATCCATAATGGCCATGTCCCTGAATATAAACTTCCTATCAGTTTCGCGCTCCTTCTGAATCTGGCTTCAGCCTGTAACCCGGAACATAAAGATATCCTCTGGGGTTTCGTCAGCAGATATACTAACGCCACCCCCGAAACTATGCCTTATCTTGATAAGCTGGCAGAGTTAGCAGTAACATATTATCACGACTTCACCAAAGCGACCAAAGAGTTCCACAAACCAAATGACGCTGAAAAAACTGCGATCAGCCAGATCAAAGTCCTTCTGCAGGAATCTCCTGAAACAATTACCGCAGACGAACTCCAGACCCAGATCTTTGAGATAGGCAAAAACAATGGTTACGAGAAAAATCTCCGTGATTGGTTTAGCCTTCTTTATATGGTATTATTAGGCCAGAAACAGGGCCCGAAAATGGGTTCTTTCATAAAACTTTACGGCATAAAAGAGACCATATCCTTAATTGAAGAAAAGCTAAAATGAACAGTAAGTTATATCTTAAATTAGTCTTCTTTAGTTTACATATCACCCTGCTATTTCCCATCCTTTCCCATGCTGAATCCAAATTCGGCAAAATGGAAAAAAGTATAAGCGATGAAGATATGGAACAAATGAAGATCGAGCAAAGCCTTTTGTTCCTTTCCAAGAACGACTCCTATTTTGAGAACGCCGTATTCAACTTCGAACAGCTTGGTGAAAAAGCCGTAGATCCTCTGGTAAATCACCTCAGGAAAAACAAGGAAAATGAAAAAACCGTAGGTGGGGTTATCTACACTTTAGGACGCCTCGGACCTAAAGGAGCACGTGCCGTTCCTATAATCATGCCATATATCAATAACCGCAATTATGACTTAAGAATAGCCGCCATGTCAGCATTAGGCAAAATCGGCAAGGCCTCAGACAAAGCCGTACCTATGATCAGGGAATATCTAAATGAACCTGATGAATTTACCCAGGTAACTGCCGTAAGATCCCTTGAAAGTATTGGAACTTCGCAAGCCAAAGCCATAGTAAAAGATTATAAGAAAATGCAGTTACTGCTCAAGAAAAGAAGGGAAGAGGAACAAAGCAATTAATAGCTCTTGGCAACCCAGTACTCAGTTATTTTACCAACATCCTTAAAAGCATCTTCGAGATTTTCTTTAGTATCAAATATTCCAAAACACGTAGCGCCACTTCCTGACATTCTTGATAATAAGCAACCTTTCTGCTTCCCAATTAACTTCACAACTCCTGATATTTCCGGCAATAAACTCAAAGCATTTTCATACAAATCATTCTTTTTTTCTTTCAAAAAAGAAACCAATTCACCCAAACTTAAATTCTCAAAATTTTTATCCTTTAAAGGATCTGAATAATTAGCAAACCCCTTTCTAAATATCTCAGAAGTCACCACAGGTTTCAACGGGTTAACCAGTAATATATTTAATTCCGGAAAATTATTTATCCTATCTATTTTCTCCCCAATACCACTTACAAAACATGCCTGAAAAGCAATACACGGCGGAACATCCGCACCAAGTTTTTCCCCTATTTTATAAAGCTCTGAATTTGAGATTCCTAATTTATAATATTTATTAAGCTCTCTCAAAACCCCACCTGCATTGGCAGAACCGCCGCCAATCCCAGCAGAAACGGGAAGGTTTTTTTCCAATATAAAATTTAAGTTCGGGAGCTTTTTAAGAAATTCTTTTTTAAGAATATCAAACGCTTTAATTACCAGATTATTTTTTTCATCTAGTTTACCAGCAAACCTTCCCGTAATAGAAAGCTTTGTCACTTCAGCTTCCTTAAATGATATCTCATCATATATTTCCGGAAAATAGAAAATCGATTCCAGTAGATGATATCCATCCTCCCTCTTACCTATAATATGAAGGAAGAGATTTATCTTGGCAAAAGTTTTGAATTTATGCACTTGAAACTAAAGGTCGAAATTATCTTCATTTACCCCATTCACAGCTTCTACTGAAATGATCTCAGGTATATAATGCTTAAGCATATTCTCGATCCCATTTTTAAGCGTAATGGTAGAGCTTGGGCAACCTGAACATGAACCGTGAAGCTCTAGATAAACAACACCGTCCGTGAAGCCCTGATAAACTATATCACCGCCATCTTCAGCAACGGCTGGGCGAACGCGCGTATCAATAAGTTCTTTAATTTGTTTTACAATTTCTGAATCCTCTTCATCCTGAGTATTAGCCTGATTATAATTTGCTGGCTGCTTTGCAGTTTTCTGTCCTTCCATCACCGGCCTGCCACTTATATAATGTTCCATAACCGTGGTCAGAACCTGCGCCTTAAGCATTGTCCAGTCCGCTGAATCATTTTTAGTAACGGTAATAAAATCATTACCGAAGAATATTTGCTCAACATCAGGTATCTCAAACAATATCTGCGCCAGTGGTGAAAAGTTCAGCGCGTCATCCTTAGAGCGGAAACTTATCGTCCCTGATTCCATCACCGTTTCACCCGGATAGAATTTCATGGTATTGGGATTAGGCGTTTTTTCGGTCTGGATGAACATTTTGATATTTATTGTTGTGTCAGATATATAGTCTGGAGCGGTGTAATGTCAATATTACACAACGTTTACAGCTTGTTTGCGGGCAAGCTCCGCCTCATATTTCCTCGTCCTGCTTTCCTTATAAGCCGTGAATATGGCGCTTAGGATAATTATCACCGCGCCAATGGCCGCCGGTATGTCCAGCACTTCACCAAAGGCAAAATATGCTATCACCGAAGTATATATCAACCTACTGAAATCAAAAGGTAATGTAAAAGTTATATCAACCAGTGAGAGAGATTTCGCTAGCGTATATTGCAATATATTTGATGTTACCGCTATGCCAAAAACCCACATCATATCTTCCGAACTAGGGTTACCCCAATAGCTGAAAGCAACAGGTGCGCTGAAAATAGTCATGAAAATGGTCATATAAAAAGTTATGACTATCGGCTTTTCAGTTTTAAGTAATGTTTTGATAACTATTCCTGATATTGCCCAGAACACTGCAGAAAATATAACTATCAGGCTTAATGGATTAAACCCTTCAAAACCAGGTCTTACTACAATAAGCACCCCTACAAAACCCATTATCAAACCTATCAACCTGTTTTTCCCGAGCTTTTCCTTGAATAAGAAATATGCAAGCACAGCGGTAAAAAGCGGCGCCGTAAATGACAAGGAAGTCACCACCGAAAGATTCATTTTTGAGATAGCATAAAAGAACGCCAGCATGGAGATCATGCCGCTACACGAACGCACCATATGAATCTTTACCTGTGTAGTTTTAAAATATTTAAACCCCTTCCAGAAGATCAGGGGAATGAACATCGTAAATGCCAGTATATTCCTGAAAAAAATTATCTCAGGTGAGGTCAGATGTTCTGAAACATGCCGCACCATATTTACCATCACACCTGATGCCAGACATGAGATGTTTATCCAGATGATCGCCTCGGTTATTTTCTTTTTATCTAACAAACGTTTGAATAATCTTGAATAATTTAGAAAACGGTACAGATATAATTGAAATAATAATTATATCAAATCTGAACTGTGGAAATAACAGGAAATATAGCGAAAGTAAAAAGCCGGATAAACGAAGTTTGCAAAAATTCAGGCCGTAATCCTGCCGATACAAAAATCATCGCCGTATCAAAAACCAAGCCGATAGAAGATATAAAAGAAGCCTACAAGAATGGCTTTACTGATTTTGGCGAAAATTACATTCAGGAAGCCTTGGATAAATACGAACTGCTTGATAAGAATATAAACTGGCATTTTATCGGCGCGCTTCAGACAAACAAAGTAAAATTACTTACCAAATTCCCCTGCCTGTTTCACTCCCTTGATAGAGAAAGCCTCGCGTCCACGCTACAAAGCAGGTTAGAATCTGAAGATAAAACCCTTGATTGCCTCATTCAGGTAAATACCTCAGGTGAAGAAACAAAATCAGGTATCACCCCTGACAATTCAATAAATTTTGCTGAATTTATAAGCAGAAATTGTAATAGGATAAAAATTAAAGGTCTGATGACCATCGCCGAGAATAGCGATGACAGAACCAAAATAAGAAACAACTTTCGCGAACTTAAGGAACTTCGCGACAAAATTAAAAACCTTAATTTAAGCAATTTTGATATGCGCGAACTTTCCATGGGTATGAGTGATGATTTCGAGATTGCTATTGAAGAAGGCGCAACAATGATAAGAATAGGAAGTCTTATCTTCGGTAATAGAAATTATAATTGATGAAGAAAAAATCCGTAAATTTTTTAGAGAATATCGCGATAGAAATAATCTCATGGCTATTGGTTTTCCTGTCTAAATTTATTTATTTTTCATGCAGAAAGGAAATAATAGGCCATGAAAAAATAGAATATCTGGAAAATTCTCCCGAACCTTTTATCTACGCTTTCTGGCATGGCAGACTTTATCCTATGAACTTTCTTTACACTAAGAAGAAAAAGGTCCACGCTATAATCTCCAACCATGTAGATGGTGAAATTATTGCAAGGATCATATCTAAATTCGGTGTTTACGCCGTAAGAGGTTCAACCAACAGAATGCCCGATAAAGACAGGCCCTTTAAAAACCGCGGCGGCACTTTTGTTATCAGGGAGTCCATCCGGATATTTAAAGAGGGGAATGTTATTGCCATCACCCCTGACGGCCCAAAGGGGCCGGTAAGAAAGGTAAAAAAGAACCTCTTCAAGACAGTGCTTGAAAAGAATATATCTATTGCATTGATCGGGTTTAGTGCCAGCAGGTCAATATGCTTTTCAAGCTGGGATAATTTTATGCTGCCAATGCCCTTTTCAAAAATAGTGATAACTATGGATTATATTAAAAACCCGTTAGAAGAATTTAACAAGTATGAGCTGGACGAATTTGCTTTAAAAATTGAAGAATCCCTTAATAACATAACAGCACAGGCTGATAAAATTTCAAACCACAGACATGCTAATTAAAACTTACAGATTCGTCACCAGATATTTGGGCTTCCTGATAAACATCTATCTATATTACAGACTGCTCAAAGGTAAGGAAGATAAGCTTAGGTTTTCCGAGAGGTTTGGCAGAACCAAAATATCAAGGCCAAAAGGTGCACTCCTCTGGTTCCACGCCGCCAGCATAGGCGAATCGGTTAGTATATTGCCTCTTATCAATAAAATTTCAGGCAAATATTCCAACTTAAAGATTCTTGTTACCACCGGTACTATAACCAGTAGCAAAGTAATGGCTAACAGGCTCCCGAAAAACGCCATCCATCAGTTTGTTCCCGTTGATAAATTAAGTGCGGTAAAAAAGTTTTTGAACCACTGGCGTCCTGATCTAGCTTTTTGCGTAGAATCAGAATTATGGCCAAATCTAGTGATAGAAACCGCAAGAACCGGTTGCCCACTAATTTTACTTAATGGCAGAATGTCTTCCAGCTCGCATAAGAACTGGCTTAAATATAAAGGAATTTCCAGCCAGATACTTTCAAAATTCTCCGCCTGTCTGGTGCAAACTGAAGACGATAAAACAAGATTCACAGAACTTGGCGCAAATGAAGTTATCGTATGCGGCAACTTGAAATATGACGCTCCCGCACTACCGGGTAACCCTCAGGAAGTTGGTGATCTGATATCCCAGATCGCAGGCAGGCCTAGCTGGGTCGCCGCAAGCACTCATAATGGTGAAGAAGAAAAAATATTAAGGATCCACAAAAAACTTAAGAATAGATTCCCCGATCTTCTGACAATATTGGTCCCAAGGCACCCGAAAAGAGGCAAAGAAATAGTGAACCTGATAAAAGATAATGACCTCACCTATGCCAAGCGCGCCGATAAAGATAAGATAATCCCTTACACAGATATTTACCTCGTTAATACTATCGGTGAAATAGGCACTATCTACCGCTCTTCAGGAATTGTCTTCATGGGCGGCTCACTTGTTAACCATGGCGGTCAGAACCCTCTGGAACCTGCAAGGCTTGATTGTGCCATACTCACAGGCGAACATTTCTTCAACTTTAAAGAAATATATTCTGAAATGATATTTCAAGGCGCAGTAAACCTTATCAGAACGGAAAATGAACTTGCCCATAACCTTGAAAAGATAATTTCCAATATAAACTTACAAAAAGAACTTTCACACAAAGCTTATGAGTTCGTTGAAAGCAAACGCGGCATACTTGATAGATATATAGAAAATATTGAACCTTTCCTTAAGCCCCTTACAATATATAATTTCCCTATTAGATCTTAAAGCATGAACGTATTTAAGAAAATATTTGATAGAACCCTCCCCTCCAAAACCCCAACATTCTGGGCTGAATCTGAAGGATTAGGCCAGTTATTACTCCCGCTTTCACTTATATATTTTCTGGTAAAAAGGTTGCTGGATCTTATCCCTGTTGAGCAGCATACTTTCAAAACAAAAATAATCTGCGTTGGTAATATTACCGCTGGTGGAACAGGCAAAACCCCAACCTCCATCGCCATATATAAATTCATAAAACAGAACTTCCCAAATAAAAAATGCGCGTTTGTAACCACCGGATACAAAGGCGATGCCTATGGCCCCATTCTTATTGATAACAATAAAAATACTGCTGATGAAGTTGGTGATGAAGCCTATATGCTTTCAAACCACGGCGATTCTATAATGTGCAAAAGCAGGCTACTGGCCTGCAAATTCGCGCAGGAACAATCCTATGACGTTATCATACTTGATGATGGCCTTCATGATAAAAGAATAAAGAAAGATCTTTTACTTTGCGTTATTGATTCAAAATACGGCCTTGGTAATGGCTTGGTAATTCCCGCTGGCCCCCTAAGGGATAGGCCAGATTTCGCCATAGAAGGTGCTACTGATATATTAATGATCGGCGAACCCAACCCTGAACTATTCAAAAAAATAGAAAGGAAAACCCACAAAAATCTGGCTCTTTCCACTGCCAATATTTCGGTCTCTTCAGAACACGACAAAAAAAATCTTTACCTAGCCTTCGCAGGCATAGGCCGACCAGAAAAATTCTTCGATACACTCAAAAATATGGAATTAGCGATAGTTGAAACCGTCAGCTTCCCTGACCACCACTACTACATAGAAGATGATATCGAATATCTGAAAGAACTCTCAGAAAAACAAAAAGCCAGATTAATTACTACCGAAAAGGATTTTACAAAACTCCCCGAAGAAATTAAAAAAATCACTGAGTGCGTCAGGATTGATCTAAATATCAACTCAGGGGATTTACTTAATAAAGTAAAAACTTTGGTGTCATCCTGAGAAAAACTTCAGCAGAAGTTTTTCGTGAGGATCCAGAATAGCTAAAGTTCAGAAGAACTTTAACGTTTATCATATAAGCTGCTCTATCTCATACCTTATTCTATCAACGCCAGCTTTTGAAACTGAACTAGTTACAATAAATTCAGGATGCAACGCCGGGTGTTTTTTAGCAATACTGTCAAAAGATTTCTGTAACTGTGCGATCTCTTTGTCAGTAAGCTTGTCTGCCTTTGTAAATATCACCTGATAACTTACCGCGCATTTATCAAGAACACCCATTATGTCAAAATCCACCTGCTTGAAACTTACCCTGCTATCCACCAGAACAAACACCCTTCTTAAAAGTGGCCTGCTTGAAAGATAATTTATTATAAGCTTCCCCCAAGTCAGCTGGTCGCCCTTGCTCGCCTTTGCATAACCATACCCCGGCATATCTACCAGATATATCTTATCCTCAATTTCAAAAAAATTTAACTGCCTTGTACATCCCGGCGTTTTCGAAACCCTCGTCAAAGAATTCCTTCCCGTAATGGAGTTAATAAGTGAAGATTTCCCCACATTAGAACGTCCCGCGAACGCGATCTCTCTGAGACTAGTTCCCGGTATCACCTCAAGGGTCGTCGCCCCAATCTTAAACTCCGTATTACTCCAGCTTTTTACTTTCTTGCTCATATATCTTATATATCAAATAGTTAGCACGTTAACGATTTATTATCCTTTTTTATGTATAATGGTAAAAAGCTCTTTTAGCCAACAATATACTTATGGATAAATTCTTAGAACATTTAAAGGCACTTTCAGACCAGCTTGGCAAACAAATCGCTACAAGCGAAAATGCCCTTGCGCCAGCTAAAACCGAACTTGAAATTAACATTAATAATATTTTTGAATTAGCTTTACGACCTGCGCCGATTGATCCCGCAGATAAAAAACTAAGTATAAAAGACAAATTAGAAAAATACTCAGGCTATTTACCTGAGGAAATTAAAAACCTCTATGCAATCTGGAAGGAATATCCAGCTAGTAAAACTCTGGAAGAATTAAGAGCCAGCTTCCGGGAAAATCTTACGGCACCTTCTGATAAAGATTCTCCATCAGATATGTTTGTTGCAATGGACAAAGGTAACACCAATCCAAAAACCAGTTACGTCGAAGCGATCAATAATATAAACTCTTCTTTCAAAAAGATCGATTCAATAAAACCGATCAGCAAAGATCAGGATGAAACTTACATAAATTTAAGGAATTATTCTCAAAAAGAGCAGCTCCAGTTACTAAAGACCGATATTGATAAATTACAGACAGCTTTTGTAAAAAAAGACTTCGTAACAGCCAAAAAAATATTGATATTCTACCTGCCGATTTCACTGACGTGTCATTACTTCAAGGTGACTTTGGAAAAAACTATAAAGAAGTTGGCGAAGATATATTAATAATAAAAACCCTACTGAAAGAAGGTAAAACGCTTAATTCAGCATTAACGTCACTTAATGAAACTAATCCTGATCAAAAGAAAATAATATCACAGGCTTTGAACCCGCAACCTGTTCAGCAAGCTAACGTTGATGTAAAACCTAAACAAAAGGAAGCTTCACCAATAACCAGAGTAGAACCGGAAAAATCCAATAACACTCCTTTAACGGCTGCTGCTTCTACCCTTCCCCAAAAAGATACAAAACCTAAAAACGCTAAAGAGAATCTTAATAATATATTAGATGATATCAAAAAAACTTTAATCCCAGTAATTGAAAAAGAAGGAAAAGATAAAGAAATCCTTGATGAACACCTATCATCACTCTTTGGACAAAAAGACGAACCTAACAAAGGAAACCCTGAAGTTCTTAAACTCATTGAGTTAAACAAAGATAATATTTCAGGCGCTCTATCTTCATTTTACATATCTTTAAGAAATTTAAAGACAGATTTTGATACACCAGACATATATAAAAAAGAAAAGCTTATTTACAACTTTAGAGTAGCAACTAAAAAACTCACCACATTAGCAAATGATGAAACTGCAAGATCAGATCTTAACTTTATCATACCGGAGCTAGATGCTGTAAGTTCCGAGTTGGAAAGATCTGAAGATAAAAAATCTGCTCTTGATCAGTCTCTTATAGATAAAGCGTTTGCCAACATAAATTCTCTGGCAACAAAGATAGAAGATAATAAATATATACATAATATAACAAACGCATCTAACCTAGAAATCGCAAGGGATCAATATTGGAAAGGAAGTTTAAGCCAAGTAAAATACCACTTAAAAAGAGTTGATCCTGAGTTAAAAGCACAACTTGGAATCACAGATGAAATATTAAATAGTTTTGAAGCACCAATTCCAATAAAATCAAGGGAAGGAACTGTACTTCAAAATATGAATGATTTTCAAACCCTTATTAAAACTGAAAATTATGATGAGGAAAAAGCCAAAGAATTATTAAACAACATAAATTATGGCTTAATTTTTGGATTAATAAAAACTGACCCGAAATTTATAACAAACTTCTCTGGCGTTTATGAAGATACAAAAACACTTCAATCATCCCTAAAAAATGATTTGAACGTTGGGGAAACGGATAGCAAGAAAACCAATACTTTCGATGAGGCCCTATCTTTCCCTTATGGAGATAAATATCAGGCACTCATTTCCCCTGACAGGATAGCAGAACTTCCAGTATATGTGAACCGCAGGGAAATATCTGGAAATGAAAAAACCTTCCTCGAAGATTTAACAAAATTATATCCCGGCTTAAAAACCTTAAACAAGGCTAATCCCACCGAAGCAAAAGAAGTATCTGAACTTGACGAAATTATTAGCGTTTTAAAAAGAAATAATGATTTCTTTAGCAAGGATGGCATTCTGGGAATACAGGTTAAAGATATCAAAAGTCTTGAACAGGAAGCAAATTTAAAATCAGGTTCTTTATATGATAAACTTGAAACTTTAGCACAAAGCTATGGAAAACCTGTTCCCGCTGGTAAAGAAAAATAGCTTAAGCTAGCTTAATTAAACACTACCGTCTTATTTCCATTAATTACCACCCTATGCTCCAGATGCCATTTAATAGCGCGGAATAGCACACGGTTCTCAATATCCTGCCCGGCTAGCTTAAGGCTATCAGGCTTATAAGTATGGTCTACCCTCGTAATTTCCTGCTCAATTATCGGGCCTTCATCAAGGTCAGCAGTTGCGTAATGCGCGGTCGCGCCAATAAGTTTTACACCTCTGTCAAACGCCTGATGGTAAGGTTTTGCACCTTTAAATCCCGGCAGGAACGAATGATGTATATTTATAATTTTGCCCTTAAGATTGTTACAGATATCATTAGATAATATCTGCATATACCTTGCAAGTATCAGCAATTCAGAACCGGTTTCATTATATAAATTCAAAAGCTCTTTTTCCTGCGCTGCCTTATCTTTTAAGATTGGAAGATGATAAAACTTTTTGCCAAATCTCTCAGCCCATAATTTCAAATTATCATGGTTAGATACCACCCCGACTATATCCGCGTTCAGAACACCTATCTCATTTTTATGAAGCAGATCAGCCAGACAATGACTTTCTTTGGTAACTGCTATCAGAATTTTCTGCTTTTCAGATTTATCAACTATTACAAAATCCATTTGAAATTTATTCGCTATTTTAGATGTGAATTTACTGCGGAGTTCATCAAGGTTTTTCACGCATGTAAATTCCGCACGAAGGAAGAAATACCCCGTTGAATCATCACCGAACTGGGCTGACTCAATAATAAACCCGCCATTCTGGAATAAAAATCCCGATACCGAAGCAACTATTCCGCTGGTATCCTTGCATGATAATTTTAATATATAGGTCTTCATATTTTCCTTGTCGCTAGTCTCAGCCATTGTTTCTCATCCTTATTCATCGCTGATGAAAGTTTTTTGTAAACATTTTCATGATATCTATTGAGCCAATCCAGCTCATTTTTACTGAGCAGCTTCTTATCTATCAGATTAATATCTATCGGAACCTGTGTTAAAGTTTCAAGCTCTAAAAAACCTTTGAATTTACTCTCTTTCACAAACACCAGATTCTCTATTCTTATACCATAAGCGCCTTCCTTATAATATCCCGGCTCGTTGGAAATCACCATTCCAGCTTCAAGCGGCATATTAAAATAATGCTTGGAAATCCCATGCGGTCCTTCATGAACATTAAGGCAGAACCCGACGCCATGCCCAGTGCCATGCTTATAATCAAGCCCTTCATTCCATAAATTCATTCTGGCAAGCACGTCGATCTGTGCCCCTGAAGTACCTTTCGGAAAGCGCGCCGCAGCAATCGCAATATGCCCTTTAAGAACCAAAGTAAAATTCCTCTTCTGCTCTTCACTAATTTTTCCAAGTGCAATAACCCTCGTCACATCAGTAGTTCCATCAAGATATTGCCCGCCCGAATCAAGCAGCAGAATATTCTCAGCCTTTAATTTTTTTGCACTTTTTTCACTTGCCCGATAATGTATTATCGCCCCATTCTCCGCATATCCAGCAATTGTATCAAAACTAGGGAACAGGAAATTCTTATTTTGTTTCCTGAAATTTTCCAGCACTTCCGCGATTGAATATTCAGTCAGGTTTTTATTAATATTATTTTTAAGCCAGTAAAAGAATTTGAGCAAAGCTACCCCATCTTTAACATGCGCCTGCTTTATATTTTCAATTTCCGTTTTATTTTTTACAGCACGAAGAATTATGCACGGGTCTTTCCCCTCAACAATCTTACCTATGAGGGATTTAAAAATATACGGCGTTGAACCGGTGCAAAGCTGAATGCTACCTTTATATTTTTTTATATCCTTAAAAATCTCACCCAGGTTTTTAACAGAAATCCCAGGCAGAATTTTACTTTTTAATTTCTCATCAATCGCGTTTTTGGAAGTATAGATCGTAATATCACACTTTCTTGAAATAACCGCGTAACTAAGCAAAACCGGAGTGGTCGGAATATCCCGCGCCCTGATATTAAGCAACCAGCAAATAGATTCAGAATTAGTAAGCAGCAGGTTATCTGCTTTGAGATTTTTTGTTATTTCCCTAATTTTTTCCTGTGCGGTTTTTCCCGTAAATTTTTTATCTAATATAAAAACTTCACTTTTATCAGGCTTTGGACGGTCTTCCCAAATTTCATCTATCAGGTTAGTTTCCGTTTCAATTAATTTGATGTTCTTACCCTCAAACTTTTCCTGATATTTTTTTATCTGCGCTATCGTAAATAACTTCGGATCAAAACCTATTTTAAGATTTTTCCCATTCTCCGCTAACCAATCCCCTTCATTTTTTTCTGAAAGATCAAAAGTCACAAATTGTTTTTTATCAATCTCCAGTTTTGATTGCAGCGTATATCTGCTATCAGTAAAGAACGCCGCTTTATTTTTCAGAACAACCGCAAAACCATTAGAGCCTGTAAATCCTGTAATATATTTAAGCCTCTGATATTGCGGCGGCACATACTCACTGCCAAACTCATCCCGCATGGGAACAAGCAACCCATCAAACTTTTGCTTCTTTAAGATTTCCCTTAATTTATTTAATTTATTGTTCATTTTTAAAATCTGTTTAGATCATACCATGATAGATCAAGCTCGGTTTTTCTTCCCATTACCATATCAGAAATTAACTGCGCGGAAGAAAAATTTTGTGTCCATCCTAAAGTTCCATGCCCGGTATTGAAAAGCAGATTATCATATTTACTCCTGCTTATTATCGGCACGCTGTCAGGCGTTACAGGCCTGAGGCAAGCCCACTCCGAAACATTACCCTCTTCATAAGAACCCGGGAAATGCTTCTCAAGGGAATGTTTCATCATATCGATCCTCTCTCTGGAAATACTATGGTCATACCCTGCAAATTCAGCAGTTCCCGCGACACGTAGTTTATTCCCAAGCCGGCTGAAAACAATTTTCTCATAGTAATTTGTTATACTATTAAGAGGAGCTTTCGCAGAATTTTTTATATCAGCTGTTATGCTATATCCTTTGATAGGATGTATAGGAATATTAATTCCTATTTGCTTTCCAAACTGCTTTGAATATGCCCCTAAACAACATATGAATAGATCAGCTTCTATCTCCTGCTTATCCGTAATTACTTTTGAGATATTTTTTCCTTCAGTAGATATCTCTTTTATTTCTTCATCATAAAAAAGTGCTACATTAGGCATTTTTTTAAGTTCCTCATTTAAGCCCAATGTAAATTTATACGGGTCAGCAGATTCATCCAGCGGGTCCCTTATGTAACCGTGAACCTTCGGTGCAAAACTTTCGAGTGACGGTTCATAACCAAGCGCTTCCTTTTCACTAAGCACCTGATAACGTGAGCCCAGCAGCTCCTGAAACCTCGCCTGATGTAGGTAAATATTATATTCTTCCTTATCCTCAAAGATAAATAATTTTCCGCCTTTTTCGTAATTAAAATCAAAATTATAATTTGATTCATGCAGTATCTTTCTCGAATATAGCCCAAGGCTTAATATTTTTTCCGTATTTTTTGCCGCGCTTTTCGCATTGCAATATGTCAGGAATTTTAACATCCATAACCACTGCTCTGTATCAAAACGGAACCTGAATAAAAGCGGCGCATCATTTTTACCGATCCATTTTGCGGCATTCTTTAATGTTTTTATTCCCGCCCACGGCTCCGCATGGCAATATGATAACTGCGCTCCGTTAGAATAGCTGCACTCTTCCGCGGGGCCATTATGTCTTTCTATCAACGAAACTTGATGCCCTTCTTTCGCCAAAAAATATGCAGTGGTTACACCAATAAAACCTGCACCTAAAATCGATATCTTCATAAGTTAAAGAAAATTTAATTCTGCACTTTCACAAACGGATTATTTTTGTTATATATAGATGATTTCCCTAACATATAAATAACAAATCATTTTTAGTGGATACTCACTCTACATTTATGGGAGAGATTGTACTGTTGCTTGCAGCAGCGATAGCTATTGTTGCGCTTTTTAAAAAGCTCCGCCTCAGCCCTGTACTTGGTTATCTGGTGGTTGGCAGTATCATCGGCCCTCACGGCTTCAGGCTTGTTAATGAATCAGAACAGATAAAACACATTGCCGAACTTGGTGTAGTATTCCTTCTTTTCAGCGTAGGGTTGGAGCTTTCCCTTGAAAGGTTAATTGCTATGAGAAGGCAGGTTTTCGGCTTCGGCGGATTGCAGGTTCTTTTATGCGGCGCAGTATTTAGCACAATTACTTATTTCATCAGTCACGATATTAAAATTGCATTCGTGGTAGGTTTCGTTTTTGCACTTTCATCAACTCCCGTAATTTTGGAAGTATTGAAAGAACGCGGCGAAGAAAACACCCAGCACGGCAGGCTTTCAATCGCAACTTTGATCCTTCAGGATCTCGCATTCGTTCCATTACTGATAATCATCCCGATGCTGGCAGACGAAAATTCAAATATCCTGCAGGCATTATCTTTTGCTCTGATTCAGGCTTTTGTAGTTCTCGCGATAATCGTATTCGTCGGTAAAAAACTTTTCGGCCCTCTCTTCAGGGTTGTTGCTTCCTTAAAAAGTCAGGAATTATTTATTGCCCTAATGTTCTTCATCCTTTTAGGCGCAGCCTTATTTACTGAAAAATATGGTCTTTCACTTGCCTTTGGAGCTTTTGTTGCGGGATTATTAATAGCTGAAACGGAATTTAGAACGCAGGTAGAAACAGATATTGAACCTTTCAAGGGATTATTTCTCGGCCTTTTCTTCATTACCGTCGGTATGAAAATTGACGCGAATATACTGGTCGTCAAAGCACCAATAATTTTCGGTTTATTATTTTCCATCGCCTTGGTTAAAACCGTAATAATTTTTGGCCTCGCGAGAATTTTCGGCTTCATGAAAAGCTGCTCAATAAAAACGGGTTTCATGTTAGCTCAGGCAAGTGAATTTGGTTTTGTACTTTTCGGCCTTGCCAATGAAATAGGATTCATTGAAGGTGAACTGAACCAGATATTCGTGATCACCATCAGCATGTCTATGGCCATAACCCCGATGCTTGCGATCATAGGGAACAAAGTGGCAAAAATGGTGGAATATAAAAATCCCATCCATTACGAATCAACCGAGATCGCCAGCGAAGTATCTGACCTTAAAAGGCACATAATCATAGTTGGCTTTGGCAAGATAGGTAAAACCACCGCTGAACTTCTCAAATATAAAGATATACCCTTTGTCGCAATTGATGATGACACTAGGAACGTCCACCAAGGCAGAAATGAAGGCTTTCCCGTATATTACGGTAAATGCAGTATCGTTGAGAACCTGGAAAAGATAGGCCTGGTTCGCGCCAGCGCCGTTGCCATCACCCTTGATGACCAGGAGGAAGTTATAAACCTCGCAACCCAGCTCCAGAAAAAACATCCTGAGATAAAAGTTATCGCGCGCGCGCGAGACAGGGCAGTTTCAAAAAAACTCAGGGAGCTTGGCGTTGATATTTCCATTGCAGAAAAATTTGAATCAAGCTTGATGATCAGTAACTTTATCCTCCATTCAATCGGCCTTGGCGATAATGAGATCGAAGACGCTATAAACCAGTTCCGCGAAGAGAAACATCCTGAATCACAGATCGTCGGTTGCGCGGGAAAAATAAAGGAAGATTTCGTTATAGTTTAGATACTTATCTAACCCCTTGTTTTACTTGTCTAGTCTGGAAAAATCCTTATATATTGATTAGCTTAATAATTTAGCAAATAAAATTAATGAACATTCCTGAAAAATTATCCCAGCTTAAAGGGCTTAAACCGCTTATCATTAAAGGTAAGGAATATTTGCCTCTCATAGAAGGCGGCAAAGGCATAGGCGCGACCAATGGAATAAGCGCGGGCAGTTTTGCTAAAGAAGGCGCTGTGGGAACTTTCTCCGGCGTTAATGCCGAAAGATATGACGAGAACGGAAATATTATCAAACAGGTTTACCACGGCAAAACCCGCCGTGAAAAGCATGAAGAACTTATCGTTATGGGTATTGATGGCGGCTTACAACAGGCACAGATAGCTCGCGATATCTCAGGCGGAAACGGCAATATCAATATGAACATTCTGTGGGAACAGGGTGGCGCTGAAAGGATACTTACAGGCATTCTCGATAAGGCGAAAGGTCTTATTGATGGTGTCACTTGCGGTGCAGGCATGCCATACAGGCTTGGTGAGATCGCAGAGAAATATGATGTATTATACTACCCGATAGTTTCCTCCATGCGCGCATTCAGGGCGTTATGGAAACGCGCTTACGAAAAGACAAGGCATTTACTCGGCGCAGTTGTTTATGAAGATCCTTGGCTTGCTGGTGGTCATAATGGCCTTTCAAACAGTGAAGATCCTAAAATACCGCAATCACCTTTTCAAAGGGTAGCAGAACTCCGTAAATTCATGAACGAAGTCGGCTTAAATGACACCCCTATAATAATGGCTGGCGGCGTCTGGCATTTGCGTGAATGGCAGGATTGGTTTGATAATGAAGAAGTTGCACCAGTTTCATTCCAGTTAGGCACCCGCCCTCTTTTAACACGCGAAAGCCCTATACCACAAGGTTGGAAAGATAAACTTCTCACTCTAAAACAAGGCGATATTTATTTAAATGAATTCAGCCCGACAGGCTTTTTCTCAAGCGCCGTTGAAAATTCTTTCCTTAAAGATCTGATCGCCAGAAGTAAAACTCAGGTTGAATTCAGAACTGAACCTGAAAACTTATTTGCTGAACCCTACCCGCTTCCTCCGCGCGGTCGCCCGGTCTATATAAACCCTGATGATATCGACAGGATAAAATCTTACATAGAAGCAGGTTTTGATGTTCCTATGAAAACCCCTGATAACACACTGATATTCGTTACAAGAGACAAAGCCGATGAGATAATATTTGACCAGGTAAATTGCATGGGCTGCCTCAGCCATTGCAAATTCAGCAACTGGAAAGATAAAGACGATTTCACCACGGGTAAAAAAGCTGACCCGAGAAGCTACTGCATCCAGAAAAGCCTGCAGAATATCATCAATGGTGATTCCGCTGATGATAACCTCATGTTCGCCGGCCACAACGCCTACCGCTTCGGAAGCGACCCTTTCTACGCAAATGGTTTTATCCCTACAGTTAAACAGCTGATAGATAGAATGCTAACTGGTTACTAAACATTATGAAATTCACTCTCTCTTGGTTAAAGGAGTATTTGGATACAAATGCTTCTGTTAATGAAATCTCAGAAAAACTAACTTCAATAGGTCTTGAAGTTGAATCCATAAAAGATTTTTCTGCAATACTTAAACCATTCACCGTTGCCGAGATTATGGAAACAGAGCAGCACCCGCAAGCTGACAGGCTCAAGGTATGCAAAGTTAATGCCGGTAACGGCGAAATATTATCTATTGTATGTGGCGCTTCTAACGCAAGGGCCGGGATCAAAATCCCATTAGCAAGAATAGGAACAATGATCCCTAACGGTAATTTTGAGATAAAAAAATCCAAGATACGCGGTGTTGAAAGTAACGGCATGCTATGCTCTTCCGAAGAGCTTACCTTAGAAGACAGCTCTGAAGGCATATTGGAACTTCCGCTTGATGCTGAAATTGGCCAGCCGATTGCTCCTTTTGTCGGGATGGACGATTGCTTATTCGAAATTGCCATCACTCCCAACCGCGGCGATTGCCTAGGCGTTTACGGCGTTGCAAGGGATCTTTCCGCAACAGGAATTGGTAGTCTCAAAGAAATAAAAACCGAAGGTTTTACCGGCAATTTTGAATCACCAATAAAAGTAAATATTGAAGATAATGCCGGTAAATATTTTGTCGGTGTTTACATAAAAAATATTACCAGCAACACTTCACCCGACTGGCTGAAAAAGAAACTGGAGTCCATAGGCAAAAAATCCATCTCCGCCGCAGTTGATATCACGAACTACCTCACATTCGCTTTTGGCCGCCCTGCCCACGTATATGATGCAGATAAGCTAAAAGGTAACCTCTCAGTCCGTTTTGCTAAAGATGGCGAAAAGATAAAAGCACTTAACGGCACAGAATATAATTTAACACCTGACATATCAGTAATAGCCGATGAAAATTCTCCTGTAGCAATTGCCGGGATTATCGGCGGTGAAGAATCAGGCTGCTCTAAAAATACCAGAAACATCTTTCTGGAAATAGCAAATTTCAATAGCGATGATGTTTCAAAAGCAGGCAGGCAATTACAGATTGATTCAGATGCAAGATACCGTTTCGAAAGGCAGATAGACCATCTTTCATACAAGCATTATAAAACCGCAGTTAAATTAATAACTGATATTTGCGGCGGTGAACCTTCAAAACCTGTCATTGCAGGAAATATAGAATATAATAACAAAACAATTACCTTCGATTTTTCTAAAATTAAGAAGATCACTGGAATTGATATTGCAGAAACCAAAGTAAATGAAATTTTATCTGCACTCGGTTTCCAGAAAAATAACAACAACGTAGTTGTTCCTAGCTGGAGAAATGACGTTTCTATTGAAGAAGATTTAGCTGAAGAGGTCGCAAGGATATATGGCCTCGATAATGTTCCAACAACCTATATTGAGAAGCCTGCAAAAAAACAAAGCGCGCTGACCCCTTCCCAGAAAAAACTATTTGAGGCACGCAAAATTCTAACATCACAAGGTTTAGACGAGATAGTAACGTTCTCATTCACCAACAGTAAATTCGCCAAAGAATTCGCCTCAGAAGAACTTATCGAAGTTGCAAACCCTATAAGCTCTGACCTTGATGTAATGCGCCCTTCTATAATAATAAATCTCATAGATGCGCTTGCAAAAAACATAGCCCGCTCAAGAAATAACCTCAACCTTTTTGAGGTCGGTAATATCTTCTCAAAGCAGAAAGGTGAATTCATTCAAAAACAATGCATAGCAGGTGTTTCCACCGGTTCAAAACGTGAAAAGTCCCCGCATTACTTACAGGAAAATATTGATGTGTTTGATACTAAGGGCGAATGCGAATCCGTCCTTTCCCTTTACATGGACCCATCAAAAATGAAGGTTCAGAAGAACCAGAATTTTGGATATTACCATCCCGGCAAATCAGGAACCTACATGATAGGCAACCAGATCGCCGCAGTTTTCGGAGAGATACACCCTGAGATCATCAAAAAGTTTGATATAAAACAAAAAATATTCGGGTTCGAGGTTTTCATTGATAATCTCCCACAACTTAAACCAAAAACAAATTCCGCTAAAAAATTATTACAGGAAAACAACCTGCAAATAGTTGAACGTGATTTCGCATTCGTCCTGGATAAAACTATCCCGGTTAGCGACATAATCTCCGCCATCCGTAAAGCCCAGAAAGACTTTATCGAAGATATCAGGATATTTGACGTTTATGAAGGTGATAAGGTCGCCGAAGGCAAAAAATCCGTAGCTATCAAGGTCATCTTGCAACCAAAAGAAACAACCATGACTGACGAACAGATCGAACAAATATCCAAGAATCTTGTAAATGCCGTAGGCGCTGCTACGAATGCCATTTTAAGGTAATTACCTATTTTAAGAAAATAATAATTACTTTTTCCTTCCTTCAAAAATAAGCCCGTCTGTCAAATTCACAGCATTTTGAACAGCCTCTCTAACTTGCTGTTGTAATAATTTTGGTGCGTCTGGATGTGTAGCAACTTGAATTCCAACAGGTGATTTTATTTTCCATCCTTGAGCTTCTGCCATTTCAAAATAAGCTAATACATACTTTTTTCTCAGCTCAGAATCCATGGTTTCAAGGGCTGATTTTGTATTAAATTCAATTGCCCCTTTTGTTGTAAGTCCATTCCCCGTTAGAGATTTTAAATCTTTGTAATTACCTTGGGAAATAATATCTATTTCTTTTAAAGATAGGCTTGGAACATGTGCAACTACATTTAACCTCAGATCATTTAAGCCAAATTTTGCTTTTTTCAGTTCTAAAAATAAATCTTCGCTTGAAATACCTTTATTTGCTGTAACGTTACCAGTGTTTATAGTTTGCTCTTTATCAATACCGATTTTTCTTTTTAATAAACTTACATCTTTTTCCGGATGCGTATGTATGGCTACTAATATTCCAGTTGGAGACATTATATTTTTTAAATTTTCTGTAAATAACGGCAGATTTTCAGTTCCATAAGCTAATGTGTCCGGCAACTATTACATCGAATTTAGTAGGTAATCCTTGTAATTTTAGAGAATTCTCCAGATTTGAGTAATAAGCATCTCCTACAAATCCATATTTTTTACAAAAATCATTAATTGCCCTCTGTGTATCTGGATAAGCAGGAATTATATTTTGCTCTGCCAGCTTCCGTAATGTAACATTTACGGCTTTTCCATCAATATCCAGAGGTATATAACTTTTAAGATTGAAATTACGCCTTGCTGATAAAGCATAATAAAGTGATTGTTCTCCCGAATACAATTCTATATCAGCACCAGTACCACATCCCACATCTGCTATTTGTATTTCTTTTTTCCCAAACAAAGATTTTAATGAACAAAACAAATTTTCTACAAAAATAGTTTCTTGTTCTTGTCTGTCAGAAATTTGATAATAAGAAGCTATATTTCTATACTTTCGTCTTTCAAGAAGTATCTTTTCTATTCCTCCTAAAACAAAATTTGTATCAGGAACTGTTCCTATTTTAGGTTTTTTTCTAATATCCAGTGTTTGAAAAACTAAATTTTCTATCTCAGTAGACATAAATCACCCCTTTATCTCTTCCGCTATCAAAAACGCTAGCTCTAAAGCTTGCGATGCATTCAAACGCGGGTCACAATGCGTATGATATCTCTTATTTAAGTCAACTTCCGTAATAGCCTGCGAACCACCTATACATTCCGTAACGTCCTGACCCGTCATTTCGAAATGCACACCGCCTGCATAAGTTCCTTCCGCCTCATGTATCTGGAAGAAGCTTTTCACTTCAGATAAAATATCATTGAACGGCCTTGTCTTATAACCATTCGGCGATTTTATCGTATTGCCATGCATCGGGTCACAACTCCAGATAACATTCCTTCCTGATTCTTTTACCATGCGAACTAGTTGCGGTAAGAATTCCTGAACCTTAGTATGCCCCATCCTACTAATAAGTGTTAACCTGCCCTCTTCATTCTCAGGATTTAATTTATCAATAAGCTCTATCAGCTCATCCTTTTTCATCGACGGGCCAACCTTACATGCGATCGGGTTTGCAATACCCCTGAAGAATTCAATATGCGCCTCTTCAAGGTTCCTCGTCCTGTCGCCTATCCACAGCAGATGCGCGGAAGTACAATAATATTTGTCATCCTTATCATCTTTTTCCACGAAAGATTCTTCATAAGGAAGCAGCAACCCTTCATGTGAAATATAAAAATCCGCTTCTTCAAGCTGCGATAGATTATCCACCGTTATCCCGCAAGCCTTCATGAATTTCTGCGCTTCATCTATTGAATTCACCAATGCGGAGAATCTTTTCCCCTGCGAAGATTTCTGGATGAATTCGTCATTCCACTTGCTCACATTACGAAGTGAAGCATGCCCGCCTTTTGCAAGCGTCCTTAAATAATTAAGCGTCGCCGCAGACTGGTAATATGCACGCACCAGATTCTCAGGATTATTCTTCCTAGAACTTTCCGAGAATTCTATATTATTAATTATGTCACCACGGTAACTTGGAAGTGTAATATCACCCTGCTTTTCATTTGAATCAGAACGTGGTTTCGCAAATTGTCCCGCCACCCTACCAACTTTCACAACAGGTTTCCCGGCGCCATACATAAGCGCAACCGTCATCTGCAATATCACTTTGAAGAATGAAAGCAGATTCTGCTCATTGAATTCCACAAAACTTTCAGCACAATCTCCACCTTGAAGAAGAAATGCTTTGCCTTTTGAAACTTGCGCAAGCTGCTTCCTCAAATTCCTGATCTCATTCGGAATTACAAGTGAAGGATATTTCCTAAGTTCACCTAAAACTTTTTCCAGATGTTTCCCATCTTCATATTCCGGCTGCTGTTTAACAGGAAGTTTTCTCCAGCTTGAAGGTGACCAGTTATCATTCGTCATTTTATTTTCTTGTTTCATTTTTATATATTTCAGATACTTATTTATTTTCTCTATTTGGCCTGTAAAATACAGATTAATAGATATCGGACAACATAAATATAGCTCAACAATGGCAGCAAACAAGGATTCAGATAATATTATAGCATTTCAGGGCGTTTTTGGTGCAAATTCAGATTTAGCCTGCCGCACCAGTTACCCGTACATGAAAACCCTGCCCTGCGAGAACTTTGAAGATGCCTTTAAGGCCGTTGAAGAAGGCCGTGCCAAATATTGCATGATACCTATAGGCAACTCCTACGCTGGCAGAGTTGCAGAAATACATAACCTTTTGCCGAAAACTCCGCTTTCAATAGTGGCCGAATATTTCCAGAAAATAGAACATCATCTACTTGCCCCAAAAGGCGCAAAACTAGAAGACATAAAAGAAGTTTATTCCCACCCGCAAGCCCTGATGCAGTGCAATAACAATATTACAAAACTTGGCCTAAAGCCCATCAGACATGGTAACACGGCACTCGCCGCAAAAGAAGTTTCTGAGAAAAATGATAGATCAAAAGCTGCTATCGCATCCATTTTAGCCAAAGAATTATACGGCCTCGACATCATTAAAAGTAACATTGAAGATGATTCCAACAACACCACTTTATTTTTAGTTTTCTCAAAAGAACCTGTCGACCCAGACCCAGCTAAAGAAAAAAACGTCATCACCAGTATTTTATTTACTACAAGAAACATTCCTGCTGGCCTTTATAAAGCCCTCGGTGGCTTTGCTACCAACAATGTGAACATAATAAAACTGGAAAGTTATATACCCGAAACTGAATCCTCACAGGCACAATTCTTCATCAGCTTTGAAGGCAGCCCTAGAGAGAAAAATGTTCAACGCGCGATTGAAGAGCTTGGCTTTTTTACCAAACGCACAAAATTATTAGGTGTTTACCCTGCTCACAAGATGAGAACCCTTGATAATTGATCTTTGTTTTCTAGATTGAATATTATTCATTCCAAAATTACTTAAGATACTTTGTTATGCCTGTTTACGTAATGGTATATCTGCTTTTATTTTTCCTCTTTGCATTCAGCACTACCTACATGCATTTTGAGGAAGGCCGCGGCATACCCTATATAATCTGCGAAGTGATCTCCTACATCCTGCTCGCAAGCTTCATAATTCTTTGCTTCTACGATAAATTCTATATCAGCGCTCTACTCATTTTACCTATGCTGATATTCACTATCCTGTGGGAGTTTTATTCCTTCAGGCAGGATGTAATGGTAGCAAAAACCCAGTTCGGCATTCAGGGAAGGGAATTAATGATGTACTCCTCAATTGCCATGATCTTTGATCTGCCGCCCTTTTTAGCAGGTTTATCCCTTGTTTTTTAGCCTCTTTCCTATATACGATTAACGATTAACGATT
>JANPLD010000115.1:0-12372 GCA_031426355.1 Alphaproteobacteria bacterium
CAACGTGGCCAGGGGTATCGATGATGTTAATACGGGTATCTTTCCAGAAGCAAGTAGTTGCAGCGGAAGTAATTGTAATACCACGCTCTTTTTCCTGTTCCATCCAGTCCATAGTTGCGGCGCCTTCATGCACCTCACCTATTTTGTGGGATTTACCGGTATAATAAAGAATACGTTCAGTTGTAGTTGTTTTACCTGCGTCAATGTGCGCGCATATACCTATGTTACGATATTTCTCAATGGGAAATCTTAGACCTACTGCCATAATTTTAGTGTTTTAGGGTTTTTAAATTATGGGCGTGCTTACTTAATTTTGCCTATAAAAGCAAGAAAAGATTTAGTTTATTCAGTTAGTATAGATTTTTCTATAATTCTGTATTATCTGTATACATCTAACAAATTTATTTTCATTATGAAAACTATCCTTTTTGCACTTCTGGTCCCTATTTTCCTTATATCATGCTCACGCGACTTGAGTTCTGCGAATTATGTTGATAGCAGCACGGCAGGTGTTGTGCTGGAAGGAATGATAATGTCTAAAAGAGCAGTAAGAATCAAAGCCAATGAAGGTAACGAGCCTAATGTAGGCACTTTAGCGGGCGGCGCCCTTGGTGGCGTTGGTGGCAATTCATTTGGTAAGGGAACTGGCAAAGGTGCTGCAACAATTGGCGGCGTTATAGCTGGCGCACTTATTGGAACTGCGCTTCAGAATGAATTTAGCACGCAAAATGGATTTGAATATATAGTAAAAGTGAAAGATGATAATATGTCTGATATTGAAGAAAGCAGAAGGAATTACAGCGTAAATAATAATACCATCAAAAACAAGATAGTTGGCTCTATGCAGACCAATACAAAAACTAAAATCATATCTGTTATTCAGGCAGGAAATGATAATCTTGGCATTGGTCAAAAGGTATACGTTATCTACTCAGATGACAGGCCAAGGGTTGTGGCGCAGTCTGCTTTTGATATGTAAATTAACTCTACTTAACATTTTTTAACTATTTTATATTATAACCTTAATAATTCTAATCAAATTTGAGGTTATATGGCTAAAAGTAAACAAGGCGATCCTATAAAAATAGTTAAAAATGGTGAGGATGTTAATTTCTAATATAAGTATCAATGGGAAACTTTGTCAAATCATACAGAATTTGATCTTACAAATAGCAAGTTCCAAATAATACTTGATAATACCCGCGATAATATAAAATTAGAAAATTCGGCGGGAGAAATCGAGGTTGGAGACTATAGTGATAAAATCTCATTAAATAATTCTTTAGCAAAGATAAATCTGTCATCTAAAGGGGGATGGCATTTAGATAATGACTATGTAACTATCAGTGGCTCTTCCTTTGCTGTAATAGACTCATTTGAGGCAGCAGGAATTAACTCCAATGGCTTTAAAGAAGATAGAATTAAATTTTATACAAGCGGTGAAAATTTGTACGGATTTAGTGATGACATTAATACTTACCTTTATACAAGAAACAAAGAAGGTAAAATAACTTCAGGAGCTATTTTGACAGGTCATAAGGATTTAAGTGCCTTACTTATTCATAATGAAACTGATACCAGAATAAACCCGATTATAAATTATAACACAGATGAAAAGCAGCAGATAGCTGGCTCTATATGGTCAATTGTAAACAATAAAGAATTGACGCTGCATTAAGTGGCATAGCTTTAGCTTCTAATAATTATACAAATAAGGTGCCATTAAAGAGTAAAGCGCAACAGAAGCAGAAGTGGATAATTAAACATTTCTTTCTGTACTAACTAATAATTCATTAAAAGAACATCCGTAAGAGCTTGCTATTAGTACATTAAAAATAAAAAACCCCGCCAGTTTATAAAGTTGGCGGGGTTTTTCGAATATCTTATTAAGATGAAGATCTTACCATCTGAAGTGGGCGAATGCTTTGTTCGCTTCAGCCATTTTGTGGGTATCTTCACGTTTCTTCATTGCAGAGCCACGTTTATTGAGAATATCCATGATCTCATTAGAAATTTTTTCTTCCATCGTTTTCTCTTTACGAGCGCGAGTTGCGTTAACTAACCAACGAAGAGCAAGCGCCTGAGCACGAGCCGGGCGAACTTCAACCGGAACCTGGTAAGTAGCACCACCAACACGGCGTGAACGAACTTCAAGGTGAGGCTTTAAGTTATCAAGAGCTTCAACGAATACTTCAAGAGGATCTCTTTTTAGTTTTTTAGACATTATCTCAAATGAAGAATAAACAACCCTTTCCGCAACAGATTTTTTACCATCTATCATCAGGTAGTTCATGAATTTCGTAAGAGTTATATTACCGAATTTAGCATCCGGTAAAACCTTTCTTGATGTTGCTTTGTGTCTTCTTGACATAACTTAAACCTTAACTTTATATTTTTATATTATCTTATTAAACTATTTAGGCTTTTTAGCACCGTATTTAGAACGTTGCTGCTTCCTGTCTTTAACGCCTTGTGTATCGAGTGTACCACGGATTATGTGATAACGTACACCTGGTAAATCTTTTACCCTTCCACCGCGGATCATAACTACTGAGTGTTCCTGAAGGTTGTGGCCTTCACCTGGAATATAAGCAGTAACCTCAAAACCATTTGATAATCTTACACGAGCTACTTTACGAAGAGCCGAGTTAGGCTTCTTAGGAGTAGTTGTATAAACACGAGTACAAACACCACGTTTTTGTGGATTAGCCTCTAACGCAGGAACTTTATTACGTTCAGGTTTAGAAGTTCTTGGCTTTCTGATCAGTTGGTTAAATGTTGGCATAGCTCCGCTATATATTGTATATTAAAGGCTGCTTTAATATCCTAGTATTCGCTCAAGTCAAGAGGAATATTTGGTATTTTGTGTAGGCCAGATAGTTATAGAGCATACTAATAAAATAGCCACTATTACTGTATTTAACTTATCATCTGCATCTTTTCTCAAAAAACACTTTGACTAAATCTGAAAAATTACTAGAAAGCGTTCTCTATATTTCTTTTGAAATATGCCGTCTTAGCTCAGTTGGCCAGAGCGGCTGATTTGTAATCAGCGGGTCGGGGGTTCGAATCCCTCAGACGGCACCATTACTTCTCCCATCTTTTTTCAAGAAGCTATCAAAGCAGTAGCTTATAATCATTATACACATAGCAAATTGACCTTTTTTGAATTAAACGTCAAAGTATCGATTTCCTATTATATATCTAAATTATAAGAAAGGCATGAGTTTACAACATGATCTACCGCTTATTTCCACTATCGCGATAAGCTTTACTGCGGCTTTTGTATGTGGTTTAATTGCTTCAAAGATGCGTTTATCCCCAATAGTTGGATATCTTACTGCCGGTATTTTAATTGGCCCGCACACGCCGGGATTAGAAGCTAATACCCAGATCGCGGAAGAGCTTTCAGAAATAGGCATATTGCTGCTGATGTTTGGCGTGGGATTACATTTTTCGGTAAAAGACCTAATGGCCGTTAGAAGAATAGCCCTTCCCGGGGCGATAATAAAAATTATTCTGTCTACTTTACTAACCGCTTTCATATTTACATATGTGGGATGGACATTCCAAACCGGGTTGATGCTGGGACTGGCACTTTCAGTCGCAAGTACGGTGGTATTGTTACGCGCACTTGAAGAGCATGACCTGCTACAATCCACCAATGGGCATATTGCTATAGGGTGGCTTATTATCGAGGATATTGCCATGGTGCTTGCCCTAGTTATGATCCCTGCCCTTGCCAGTAATAGTGATGTTAATGGAGGGTTGCCGCTACAGGAGCTTTTAATTGCCATTGGCAAAGTATGTGTATTTGTTGCTTTTATGCTGGTAGCAGGAAAGCGCTTTTTGCCATGGTTACTTATGACAGTTGCACGAACTCATTCACGTGAGCTTTTCACAGTAGCGGTATTTGCTGTTGCCATGGGCGTTGCCTTCGGAGCCGCCAAGCTATTTGGCATCTCAATTGCACTTGGTGCCTTTTTGGCAGGAATGATGATAAGGGAATCAGACCTCTCGCAGGAGGTTGCTGAAAAAGCTTTGCCATTACAGGATGCGTTTGCAGTATTATTTTTTGTTTCGGTTGGAATGCTATTTAACCCATCCATTCTGGTTGAACAGCCATTACAGGTGTTTTTGGTTGTACTGATAATAACTGTCGGGAAAACTATCATTTCCGGAATAACTATTATTCTTTTCCGTTATCCGCTTAAAACAGTGCTGCTTGTTTCCGCAGGATTAGCTCAGATAGGTGAATTCTCCTTCGTACTTGCAGGCCTTGGGGTGCATTATGGCATTTTGCCGGAATCAGGAAGGGATCTGATATTGGCGGGAGCTTTGATCTCAATCTCACTGAACCCGGGGTTTTTCTACACCAGCAGATTAATATATGAATGGGTTGCGCGCCATCCTAAAGCATCGAAACTATTTGATATGCGTGATGATGACCTGCTACACCTGGAAAGTAAGCAGCAACTTAAGGAAACAGTTATAATGGTTGGGCATGGACGGGTTGGCGCCTATATAACGCAGAATCTACGTTCAACCAGTATTGACCTTGTGATAATAGATACTAACCGCGAGCGGATAGAAGAATTAAGGGAACAAGGTTTTTATGCGATTGTTGGTGATGCAACGCATGCCAATACATTAAGGGAAGCTGCGATTGAAAAGGCGAGTACTATTATTGTTGGCGTTCCGAATCCTTTTGAGGCAAAACGTATAGTTGAAGCAGCCCGACAAATAGCTCCGGATATCAAGGTATTAGTAAGGGCCCAGAATGATGCGGAGATGAATTACTTCAATGCCAATAATGTCGACCTTGCGGTTATGGGCCCAAGGGAAGTAGGTAGAAGGATGGTAGAGTATCTGCAAAACCCTATAAAATGATCTGCTGAGCCATTTGCCCCCTAATAGGTCTAGTCTTGAACTGCTAAAGTTAGATTAGAAAAGATGATTTTATACTAACCGTCGTTGCGATTGTAAGTTAAAGCGAACGATTCGCTGCACCAGCGTCGGGAGCAATCAAGTAATAGTCATACGCGTTTAATACTTATTGCCACGCTCCAGATGACAGAGCTTGCTTGCAATAACACAAAATATATTAAGTTTAGGAATTCTGACCAAATCATTTTCACTGAAGATTTTAAGAATGTTAATCCCGTAATTCTCCGCCAAAGATGGGGAAACTTATTAGACAATAAAAAAAGCCGCTGAAAGCGGCTTTTATTTAGAGTTCAATAACAGATATTATTGCATGTTCTTCATTTCTACCGGAGTAGGATTAAGAACTGCGTTTATATCCTGTTGAGATACGCCTGATGGCGTTGTGTTATTTATTGTTCTTCCCGGAATTGATGAACCACGTATATCAGCTCCCCTGTAATTTCTGCCTCTTAGAGTGCCAGAAACAGTGTTGCCTTCCCTTGATAATTCATCAGATACATCAACTGTTTTTGTATTTTGTTGTTGCTGAGTTTTAGCTACACCGCAAACCGCTACACCAGTGAGGTAATGATATTTTGTGTTACCTTTGTCAGCGCGATCAGCCGGCATTGATGATGCCGTAATATCCTGACTTAGTATCTGGTATTGGTAAGTGTCTCCATTACAAAGCCTACGAGCTTCCTTATCAAAAATGCTGTAAGCGGTTTCCATAGGTGTTCCGGCAGGAGCTTTAACTTCAACTTCAAAACCATCCATAGTAGTTGGCCCTGTAGAAAATTTACCACCTTCACTGATGTGAAGCTTATCAGCTGCGTCTTCGTCACCCCTGAAAGTAAAAGGAGTTCTAAGGGTTTCATAACCACCGCAAGAAGTTAAGATGAGAGATACAAAGGCAGAAAGGACGATCTTTTTCATATGGGAAGGAAGTTTAAATTTTGGGGAATTTAGTAACAGCTTGATTGCTAAACTGCAACTATTTTGTTAGATTAGTTGCAATCCAACCAACCTTTTGAAATAAAATGGATAAAGAACTCTATGAAAAACTGTGTAAGATTTACGGGAAAGAAAAAACCAGAGAAAGTTTTAAGCAATTTTATCCTACCTGCTCCCCTGAGCAAAAGCATGGAATGAGAATATGGATAGAAAGAATGGCTAAACAAAGTAATGGATACGGTGATAAAGACTGTAGCTTTATTGAAATATCAAAATTCGAAATTGAGAATACTGAAATTAATGGGGATTATGTTACAAAATTAACTGTATATGGGTATATCCACAATAAAGGAAAAAAAATATCATATTCTTTTGACAGGCCAGTCAGTGAAGTAATCAAAAACTTCCCGGAGCAAAAAGAAACAAGAGCGCAAGGAAATATGCTCAGGCAAGATTTAGGAACATTAAATTCTCTTATAGCATCACAGCAAGCAGATGATACAAAGCCAGAACCTAAGAATAGTATCGTTTACTTTGATCCGGATGAAGCAATTATTTTCATAAAGAACAAACTTTCTTCAGAACTTCTGGAAGAATCAAATAATAGGGATAAATCCTACAGACATTATTATTTTCAGGGTAAACCTATTAGTGTAAAATTTATAAAATCATTAGATGATGGAAAAAAAGAATATTATGTCAACTCGCCATGGATAGTTAATGGTCTTTATGCATATCCTGATCTAATAGATAAAAATATAATAATAACTCCAAAGGAAAAAAATGTAACAACGCAACGTGTTAATGACTCCCGTTCAATAAAACAATCAAATATTTTTTTACCTTTTGAAGGCCTTAGAAAATTAGACGAAACTAAATTGTTTGAAGAGCTTAGAAGCATTGATGGTGGAGGCATATCACCTTCCTTAAATGTCAAGCAAGGTTTATCAATTCTCAATGATGAAAAAAAATTATCCAAGCGCCTATCTAAACCAAAAGAAATCATTAAACCTTATACTGCAGATGAATTATGCAAAATAATAACCCAATATTTTGAAAATGATATTTATTGCCAAATGGATTTTGAAAAAACTCCGAAAGATGAAATAAAGAGAATACAGCAAACCTTAAAAAATGAAGGTTATCAAATTAAAGGGGACGGCCTTTTTAAAAGGTGCGGAGAAACTGAAAATGCAATGTACAAATATGGCGTAAAACATAAAGCCCAAGGCTGTGTGGTGCCGATTGCCTACGAAGATATCAATGTAGCCAAGAGGTTATTAGATTCACTAACATATAGCAAAATTGATAATGTTGAAGTAACTTCGCAAAGAGCGCCTTTTAAAAAAGGCATCTCAATAGCTTGATCATAAATTGTACCAATAATTAAATTTCTCATTAAACATAAAAAACCCGGGGAATACCCGGGTTTATAAAGTATATTAATATTTAAATATTTTTAAGCATTCGCAGCTTTTTTCTCTCCTTGGATTTTAGCTCTGCTGTTTTTAGTAGCTTTCACCATCTCTTCAAGTGCAGCCTTAGTTTCAATCCAGCCGCGGGTTTTAAGGCCGCAATCAGGGTTTACCCATATCTGGTTAGGCTCAAGAACTTTAAGGGCTTTATCAAGTAAAGTTTCCATTTCAGAAGCTTTAGGTACGCGTGGAGAGTGAATATCATATACGCCTGGTCCGATCTGATTAGGGTATTTGAATGAAACGAATGCATCGAGTAACTCCATTTGTGAACGGGAAGTTTCAATAGATATAACGTCCGCGTCCATATCTGCGATGTGGCTGATGATATCATTGAACTCAGAATAGCACATATGAGTGTGTATTTGAGTCGTATCATCAATACCGCTTGAAGAGATACGGAAAGATTCAACTGCCCATTTGAGGTAAGCGTTCTTGTCTGCATTACGAAGTGGGAGACCTTCACGGATAGCAGGTTCATCAATCTGGATGATCTTGATTCCAGCAGTTTCCAAGTCTTTAACTTCATCACGGATAGCGAATGCTATCTGTTTGCAAGTTACTTCGCGAGGCTGGTCATCACGTACAAAAGACCATTGAAGGATAGTAACAGGGCCTGTTAACATTCCTTTCATAGGATTCTTAGTAACGCTTTGAGCAAATTTTGACCATTTTACTGTCATTGGCTCAGGGCGGGAAACGTCACCGAATATAACCGGTGGTTTTACACAACGTGAACCGTAAGACTGCACCCAACCGTTTTCAGAGAATGTGAATCCTGACAATTGCTCACCGAAATACTCGACCATGTCATTTCTTTCGAATTCGCCGTGAACTGGAACATCTATACCGATCTCATCCTGGTATTTGATGCATTCAACAGTTTTTTCCTCAAGGAATTTATCATATTGGGCTTGAGTCAATTCGCCTTTTTTGAATTTAGCGCGAGCTTGGCGAACATCTTCAGTCTGCGGGAATGAACCGATAGTTGTAGTTGGAAGAAGTGGTAAACCGAAAGCTTCATCCTGTTTTTGAATACGCGTTTTGAATTTAGAATCACGACGGCCATCAGAATCTTTTATGTTTTTTACTCTTGATGTAACGGCATCATTGTGAATCTTCTTAGAAGTTTTGCGAAGATCATTTGCCTGTTTGTTCTCAGCAAATTCTTTAGAAACAGTAGCTTCACCGTCATTAGCAAATTTAGTGAGAGTAACAACTTCAGAAACTTTCTGGGTTGCAAATGCAAGCCAGCTTTTGATCTCAGAATCAAGCTTGTTCTCGTTAGCAAGATCAACCGGGGTATGAACAAGTGAGCAAGACGGAGCAACGATCACCCTGTCCTTCCCTAATTTAGCAACTGCTTTTTCGATAAGCTTAGTAGAATTTGCGAAGTTGTTCTTCCAGATGTTTCTTCCATCGATAACACCGATAGAAAGTGTTTTATCTGAAGGGATCAAGCCAAGAACTTCATCTAATTGCTCAGGCTTTCTTACTAAATCAATGTGGATAGAGCTAACTGGTAGATTAACTGCTGTTTTGAGATTTTCCCTAAGGCTGTCGAAATAAGTAGCAATAGTAATTTTTAGCTTAGTTGATTTAGCTATATCGGCATAAGTTGTTTCATAAGCCTTACGCTCAGCATCAGTTAAGTCCATAGCAAGGAATGGTTCATCGATCTGAACTTCTTTAGCGCCGAGTGATTCAAGTTTCTCCAGAACTTCCTTGAAAGTCTTTGTAAGAGCCGGAAGTAAATCTAAGTTAGAAAGGCCTTCATCTTTAGTTTTTGCAAGTTTAAGGTAAGTGATAGCGCCTATAAGAACCGGGCGAGTTTCAACGCCAAGAGCTTTAGCTTCCTGGTATTCATTGAATATCTTATCAGAAGAAATCTTGAAATTAGTATTTTTGTACAGCTCAGGAACTAAATAGTGATAGTTGGTATCAAACCATTTAGTCATTTCGCATGCTACTACGTCTTGACCATCAGCCTGACGGCCACGAGCCATTGAGAAATATGTAGTGAGGTCAACTTTTTCACCGGAAAATTTGTAACGTGGTGGAACTGCGCCAAAGAGAGCTGTATGATCAAGAACCTGATCATAAAAGGAAAAATCGTTAGACGGAATGATATTTATTCCGACATTTTTCTGGATCTCCCAGTTGGTTTTGCGTATTTTCTTAGCTTCGACCTGAAGCTGGTTTTCGTTTATATTACCTTTCCAGAAGCTTTCGATAGCTTTTTTAAGATCTCTGAATGCGCCTATTCTCGGGAACCCAAGATTTGCTGACTTTACCATGTTCTATACCTTTGTTGATGACTTTAGAAGTGGCGGTTTCTTTACACGTATTCGCATTAGAATGCAACTACTAAAAAGCACTGAATTATTTATCTATAAGTACAAAAACAGGCATACACACTTTAAAAGTAAGCAAATGCATATGTAACCAGATTAGTTTCATATAGTAGCAATATTATGATAGTTACTTTCAGGCTATTATAGTTCATTATTCTTACTTAAATAATAGCCTTCACCACGAAGGGTTTTTATGAAATTTTCTGAGCCAGTGAGGGTTTGCTCCAGCGCGGAACGCAAACGACGGATTGAGGTATCAACCACTCTGCTCTCAACTTCAGATTCATCTTTCCATATTTTTCTGAGCAATGTTTCCCTTGAATGAACTATTTCAGGATGTTCAACCAGAAATTTAAGCAGATTAAACTCCTTCATACTAAGTTCAATTTTTTTACCCTCGGCCAAAGCAATTTTTTTGCTGCTATCTATTTCAATATTTTCATAAGAAATTTTACTTTGAAGAACAGTTGGCGCCGACCTTTTTAATACGGCGCGAACGCGTGCTTCCAGTTCTTTTATGGAAAAAGGTTTTGTTATATAATCATCAACACCTTTTTCATAACCCTGAAGTTTATCTGATTCCTGACCTCGAGCCGTTAGCATTATTATTGGGATATCTTTGGTAAGATCGAATTTTCTAATCTCAGATGTTAGTTCATAGCCATTCATCTTTGGCATCATCAGATCCATTATAATTAGGTCTGGTATGAATGTTTCCATTTTCTCAAGGGCTTCTTCACCATCAAACGCCTGGGTTACTGCAAAACCTGATTTTTCAAGGTTATATTTGATAAGTACGGATATGGCTTCTTCATCTTCAACGACCAGTATATTGGGCTTTTTATTGTCAGCAGGCATATATAAGTTCTATATTTTGAGCCATTTTAACTACTATTAGTTACCTTTCCAGCAAATAGATAAATATCTAATAAAAACCGAACGAAAAGATGATATATGTATCAAAGAGATAATACAATCTATGGTTTTAAACCCTTTTGGCGTTAGAAAAACGGGCCAATTTGTGGTATAATGAACTGCACGGAAAATCAACAACACCGTGTAGGGGTGAATAGCCCCGAATCAAATGGAGGTTTGATATGGTAAACTTCAAAGAGTGGACAATGAAACATTTTGGTGACGTTATGCTACTCGGCGTACTCACTATAGTGCTGGTAACTATATTCCACTTAATCATCGCACCGCTTCTGGTGACAATCCTTCCAACCATCTTCGTAACTAAACTCACTATTACTGACACATTATTATTTGTGTTATTGATGGTTGTGTTAGGTAAGAAATAGTTCTTACCATTCTAATATTTAGCTAACGCTTAAAGCCCCTCAGGCTTATAGTTTGAGGGGCTTTTTCTTGACTATTTCCTTTTATTGATAGGCATAACTTTTCTTGCAGTTGCACCAGTATATAACTGGCGTGGACGACCGATCTTATGGTCAGGGTCAGCGTACATTTCCTGCCACTGAGCAACCCAGCCGGCAGTTCTGGCCATTGCAAATAGTCCGGTAAATATCTGAGTTGGAATTCCCATAGCCTGATAAATGATACCGGAATAGAAATCTACGTTAGGGAATAATTTACGACTAATGAAGTACTCATCCTGAAGCGCAATACGCTCAAGTTCTTTAGCTATCTGCAGAAGTTTATTATTTTTATCACCAATCTCATCCAGAACTTCATCACAATATTTTTTTATTACGATTGCGCGGGGATCATAATTTTTATAAACACGATGACCAAAGCCCATGAGTTTAACACCGCTGGTTTTATCTTTTACCTTTTCTATGAACGCAGGAACTTTATCAACAGAGCCAATTTCCTGAAGCATATCAATCACCGCTTCGTTAGCACCACCGTGAGCCGGGCCCCAGAGGGAGGAAATACCAGCGCCGATACATGCAAACGGGTTTGCCTGAGATGAACTTGCCAAGCGTACAGTTGAAGTTGAAGCATTTTGTTCGTGATCCGCATGAAGGATCATGAGTTTATCCATAGCGCGGGCAAGAACAGGCGATATTTTGTATTCCTCACAAGGAACGGCAAACATCATATTTAAAAAGTTTTCCGCATAATTGAGGTTATTTTTTGGATATACAAATGGCTGACCGACAGAATATTTATATGCCATTGCGGTTAATGTGGGCATTTTTGCGACCATGCGGATGGAAGCTATTTCGCGCTGTTTTGCATCATTGATATCAAGTGAATCATGATAGAACGCTGAGAGAGACGCAACAGCGCCAACAAGAATTGCCATAGGATGTGAACGGCGTGGGAAGCCGGAATATAAGTTCCTGAGTTGTTCATGCACCATAGTATGGCGCGTTATTATATTGGTGAAATCGGCCTTTTGTTTTTCATTTGGTAGTTCACCGTAAAAAAGGAGGTAAACAACTTCCATATAATTACAATTTTCGGTGAGGTCTTTTATGTCATAACCTCTGTGCATAAGGATCCCGGCATCACCATCAATGAAAGTGATTTTTGATTCACAAGAGGAAGTTGCCATGTATCCAGGATCATGAGTGAATACATTGCCAGCTTTGTAAAGATTACGAATGTCAATTACGTTAGGCCCTTCGGTGCCTTTATAAACCGGAAGTTCAAACTCAGTTGAGGGTGCCTGCCCGTCAAGTTCAATACGTACT
>JANPLD010000116.1:0-1617 GCA_031426355.1 Alphaproteobacteria bacterium
TGGTGGGTTTTTTGAGAAATGAAAAGGGGAATGTGTATTGTGGGGCACAACGGATTTTTTTTAACACATAGTTTTTACTTTTTACGGCTCGAACTATGTGTTTGAAAAATAAGCTGTGAGCGCAGTGTACAACAAAAAAACTCAGGTATTCAAAAAATCAGCACTTTGTGGTAAAACCCACCGCGTCCGCATACTCGCCAGCTCCTTCCCATCCGAAGTTCTCAACAAGCGATGCAAAAATTGCTGCTGATCCATTTTTTGTAACTCTGCTGCTATGATTTCTTTCCACCGCGCCTCCATTCTAAACAGGATATCCAATTCCTTTAAATAGCCATTTTCCAGCACTTCATCAGATACAGTTTCCAGCATCCATTGCAGATATAAAGTGTTGTTCAAGTGCATATTAAAATCCAAATCGTGCCAGTTCACTTCATAGGTTTTGCGGCGGTCAGTACGTTCTAACTTTGGCAACTGATCGGTCGGGTGGGGGAGATAATCGGCTTCTGGTGGCATTTGTTCGTTGTATTTCAAAATAAAATCGGGAATACGACTCATGCGTCGAGTGTGCGTATCCATCAATAACCAGGTAGTAGAAGAATAAGCAATTAGATTGTTATCTGCGTCAAACACCCGATAATCGCGGTGGGTAAATACTTTTTCAAAACCGGCAGGGTAGGTAAGGATGCGAATTTGCTCTCCCATATTTGGTAGCCGATTGATTCGTAAGTTCAAGCGCATCAACACCCACGAAATTTGGTGCGGCTCCAAATCCCATACTGATAGCTTCAATTGGATTACATTTTGCATGGCAGCTTCCTGCATTAGGCGTACCAATGCGGCTGGCGTTGCTTTTCTCCGGCTATCTATTTCATAAGCGCGAATCGTAAAGGTTTCTTCGTAACCTAGTGGATATAAGTGACTCAACATGGCGTTAAGATAAGTACAATCCCTTCATTCCGGAACTAAAAAATCAGCTTCATAAACTATTCCAGCAGCACACTAACTTCAAAAGGTGTAGCTCAAACAGTACCTTATTTTACTTAAGCAAAAAAACTAAATATTTTTTTGAAATCACTTTTGTAATTGAAATAAAAACACCTACCTTTGCAATCGCTTTTGAAAAAGGCAGATTTTTTATTGTACACAAGAACGAAAAAGTTTAACCAAGATAGCATATGCCTACTATTAATCAGTTGGTACGCAAAGGAAGAGAAAAAGTGGTGGAGCCGAGCAAATCTCGTGCACTCAATGCCTGCCCGCAGAAGCGGGGTGTATGTACGCGTGTATACACAACAACACCAAAGAAACCAAACTCTGCATTGCGCAAAGTGGCAAAAGTACGTTTGACGAATCAGATTGAAATCATTGCTTACATTCCGGGCGAAGGACACAACTTGCAGGAACACTCCATCGTATTGGTGCGGGGTGGTCGGGTAAAAGACTTGCCAGGGGTGCGTTATACCATCGTGCGTGGTGCATTAGATACGCAAGGGGTGAACAACCGGAAGAAGAGCCGCTCGAAGTACGGTAGCAAAAAGCCAAAATCTTAAAAAAGTTGTGTTGTAGTGTTATTGTGTTAAAGTGTTATTGTCTCTCACGGCTCAAACACCAAAACAC
>JANPLD010000117.1:0-2206 GCA_031426355.1 Alphaproteobacteria bacterium
TTTGATTCAAGCCGGTTATCGCGCCGCAGTTTGCGAACAGGTCGAAGATCCCAAACTTGCCAAGGGGCTAGTGCGGCGTGAAATCAGTCGCGTCGTCTCCGCCGGTACGTTGACTGACGATGGATTGCTGAATCCACGAGAAGCAAATTACGTCGCGTCAATCGTTCATGCACAGCCGACGCGCGGCGACAATGGCGAACAGGTCGTCGGAATCGCCTGGGCAGAGTTATCCAGCGGTCGATTTGAAGCAGGCGTGTTCTCGGCTGCCAGGTTGGAAGACGAGCTGGAACGGATCGGTCCTGCCGAGGTGCTGTATCGCGAAGATGACCCGAAAGTAAAACTTGACTCCGGGGCACCGTGGTCATGGACTCGTCGCCCGCCGTGGAACTTTGCCGCCAATTCGTGTCAAGAAGCACTCTGCAAACAGTTTGGCACGCAAGGGCTGGAGGGTTTTGGATTTGACGAGACGCACACCGCCGCAATTCAAGCCGCCGGCGCGGTTCTCGTTTACTTGCAGGAAACACAGCGTGGCGCCATCGATCACTTCGACTCGCTGATCGCACACCATCGCTCCGCCACGCTGCAAATCGACGCTGCAACGCGAAGAAGCCTGGAGATCACACGGACGATGCGCACCGGATCGCGAGACGGATCGTTGCTTGATTGCATCGACCATACATGTACCGCAATGGGCTCTCGCTTGCTGGCCGATTGGGTCGCTGCACCGCTGGTGGAGATGGCTCGCATCGACGCGCGGTACGATACGGTCGAAGAACTGAGCCGCGATGAAAAACTGCGAGCAGACGTGCGTAAGACGCTGGCGGCAATTTTTGACCTCAGTCGCTTGATCGGTCGCATTGCCACGGCGCGCTGTGGACCTCGCGACTTGCAACAAGTTTGCTCCACACTGGCTATCCTGCCGGAATTGAAAGCGAGATTGACAGGCCGGCGCAGCGCCTTGTTACAACACATTGAATCCGACCTGCATCTTTGTCCTGAGTTGCGCTCGACGCTTGAAGCAGCGCTAGCCGATACGTGCCCGTTGTCTGCCGCCGACGGAAACTTCGTGCGACCGGGTTATGACTCGGCACTCGATGAGCTTCGCGAGATGGCTCGTGGTGGCAAGCAGTGGATCGCGGCATGCCAGCAACGGATGTCCGAGCAGTCGGGCATTGCAAATCTAAAGGTTGGCTTCAATCGCGTTTTTGGTTATTACCTTGAAATCAACAATTCCCAAGCCGCGAAGGTGCCAGCCGATTTTATTCGTAAACAGACACTTAAAAACTGTGAGCGATTCATCACACCCGCGCTGAAGGAGTACGAAGAGACGGTGCTGGCTGCCGATGGTCAGGCCGACGAACGGGAGCAAGCGATCTTTGTTGAATTGCGGACACTCGCGCATCGTGAGCTTCGGTCTCTACAGGCGATTGCAGCGGCGCTCGCTAATCTTGATGTGCTCGCCTCACTAGCAGAACTTGCGGCTCAACGAAAATGGATACGCCCCAAGCTTACCGACGATTCGATCATCGATATTCAAGAAGGCCGCCATCCGGTTTTGGACATTCGCATGCCTCAAGGTGAGTTTGTTCCCAATGATTGTGTGCAATCTCCCGAAGCCGGCATGATCCTGTTGATCACGGGACCCAACATGGCCGGCAAAAGCACTTACATTCGCCAAGTGGCGTTGATTGTGTTGCTTGCTCAAGTGGGCTCATACTTGCCCGCCAAGAAGGCGACAATCGGGATCGCAGACCGTGTGTTTGCCCGTGTTGGGGCGAGTGATGAGCTGAGTCGAGGCCAGAGCACGTTCATGGTGGAAATGGTGGAAACGGCTCGCATTTTGAATACGGCCACGCCGCGTTCGCTGGTGATTCTTGATGAGATTGGCCGTGGAACCAGCACGTATGACGGCCTGTCGCTGGCCTGGGCGATCACGGAACATCTGCATGAACAGATTGGTTGTCGAACGTTGTTTGCGACGCATTACCACGAGTTGACTCAACTCGCAGATTTGTTTCCGCAGATTTCAAATTTGAACGTCGCAGTCCGGGAGTGGGACGATTCGGTTGTCTTCTTGCACCGGATCATTCCTGGTGGAGCCGATAAGAGTTACGGGATTCACGTCGCCAGGCTGGCGGGAATTCCTTCATCCGTCAATGAGCGCGCCAAGGATATCCTGGCACAACTCGAATCGGATCACCGCGAC
>JANPLD010000118.1:0-79364 GCA_031426355.1 Alphaproteobacteria bacterium
TGATCTGGATATGTAAAGAAAATGCTGGTACGTAATTGAAACCTCCTCTTTCCAACTCGACCTTCTTAAAGATGCCAAATTCGATATTTCAGTTTTTCTGAATCTCACCCCAGATCATATGGAAAGATATATCACCATTGATAAATATATTGATTCCAAAATACGCGTTTTCAAATATCAAACCCCGCATGATATTGGCATCATCTGCACCGATACTGAAGTAATGCAGAAAATAACCAGTGAATGCAAAAACAAATTCCAGTCAAAATTCATCACCTATAAAACAAGCGAACATTTATCAGGAAACAATTTTCTCAACCTTCCAGGTTCCCATAACTTACAGAATATCACCGCCGCATATTTAACCTGCAAACAGGTCGGCCTTAATGATGAGCAGATAATTTCCTCAATAAAAACATTTAAAGGCTTGGAACATCGCCTGGAAAATGTATTGGAATTACCTGAGGTCAAATTCATTAATGACTCCAAAGCCACTAACGCTGATGCAACTGAACCTGCCCTTAAAACCTTCACAAATATCTACTGGCTTGCAGGTGGTGTCCCTAAAGAAGGCGGTATAGAACCTCTAAGCCTTTATTTTTCAAAGATAAAACACGCTTTCTTTTACGGTCAGGCACGCCATGAATTCGCAAAAACCTATTCAGAAGCAGGCTTTAACAATTTTACTGTACTTGATACTTTTAAGCAAGCCTTTGAAACATCAGCACATTCCGCTTTTTCAAACGGCAAAAGCACTAGCACCCAGAACGTAGTTCTACTTTCTCCCGCTTGCGCTTCCTTTGATGAATTTAAAAATTATGAGCAAAGGGGGAAGATTTTCGGCGATATGGCGAAAAGCTTAAAATTGTAAAAATACAACAACTTATCTATCAATACTTAACGATTTATTAACTAATTTGGTTTATAAAGATAACGTGGTATAATGTATCTGAATTAACAAGGTTTAGACTCTTGAAAAATTTATTTAAAATCTCTTTTCTAGCTCTTAGCGTTGCTTCCTGCTCTACCGGGGGAATGATCTATGACGAAATGTTCAAAAAAGAACAATCTCCTATAGTTGATGCTAGAAGGCCAATTAATGGCGGTTCAGGAATGATGCAACCTCAGATGAATGACCCTAACATGATGGGCATGGGCGCTCCAATGGGTCAACCGATGAGCCAACAAAACATGATGCAACCCCAGCAGATGAATGGCCAGATGGGCGGCAATCCTCTCGCAGATATAGGTAATATGGGCGTTGGCGGCCCGATATCACAGAATTCATATTCTAACCAGAATTTACCTCCGGTACAATATCAGCAGCCAGCCGCACCTTTTTACCAGCCCGAGCAGCAGAATATGTCAGGATATAATCAGCAAATGAATGGCATGAGTCCATGGGCGGGATTACCAAACCCTTCCTACCAGCCACAACAGCAACCACCGCAACAAGCCAACTATGGTGGTGGATACCCACCAATGCCAAACCAGCAACCAATGCAACCACAAATGCCTCAACAGCAGATGGGTTATGCTCCTCAGCCATCAATGCCACCACAGCAAGCCTACCAACCACCAGCTGTAAGCGGCCTTCAGGCGCCAACATATACAACATCCATAAACATGGCAACGCAGGCACCACCACCACCACCGCAGCCAATGTACAACCCTGGTATGATGCAACAACAGCCACCACAAATGCCTATGGCGATGCCACCACAACCATATCAGCAACAGCAGCAATTCGCTATGCCACCACAACAACCTGTAATGCCGTTAATGCCTTCCGCGCCACAACAGAACACCACCAGGGAAGATCCACTAAAACCATTATCCTCTAACCAGCCAAAACCTGATCCGCTTGAAGAATTGCAAGCCTTGGAAGCAGAAGTTGAACGTGCCAGCAAAGGTGAACCACCACCATCACCATATGAAAGTAATTTGAATATACCTTACAACAGTAACCTCTCTCAGATAGAAAATCCTACACCTTCAGCTCAGCCTCCTAGTCAACCTTCACAACAAAACATTCCACAACAAATCACAAGTGAAGTCCCCGCAGTACCGGTTGAATCCGTCTCAGCAGAAAGCCTTGCAGACTTACAGCAGCTCGCTTATAACGGCTCCCAGGATGACATGAACCAGATCCTCAACAACCCTGCCCGTAACGTTTACACTCCGGCATCCAACATAATTGATAACATGCAAACGCAAGGCGTTCCAGCCAGCCTTAATTCAATAAACCAGAATATAAACACGCTGAACACCCCACTTGGCTTTGATTCCAACGGTGAACCTATTGTCCCTGCATCATTTAAAAAACAGATACGTAACGCCAGCGTAAACCAAGGCCTCTACCCACCAATGCCGGGCAATATGCCCGCTCCTGCATCCTTAAACATGCCACCAGCCAGCAGCATAAACTCCTTCGAGCAGAGAATGAATGATATGAGATTATAGCTTTATCTACTTTAAGTAGTGATAAAAATCCTAAAAACCTTAGTTAATTAACCATTTCTTAATGCTACATCTATATACTCACCTTACAATAATATAAGGGAAAATGAGTAATGCCGCTATTGAGAGCTTAGGAAAAGGAATTAAATCTTCCGAGAAAAATATAGATTTTAAAACTCTTTATCAGAATAACAAACATAATTATTCTCCTGTTTCTGAAGATGCTCTTTTAAAAGCATTTAAATTTAATAGAACAGCAAAAATACTTTTGGCACTTCCAGTAATGACTGTAATAGGTGGACTTGCCACATTACTTTATATTCAGAATTTCATTCCCAATCTTTTTAGGGATAAAAAAGATAAAATCCCTGTTTTCTATAAACAAAAAAGAGTTGGTTACGAAGGAAAACTTTTTGAGATAACTAAATTTTGCACGTTAGATCCCATAAAATCCGCGCAATATACTAATACATCTTCTAATACCAGTAAAGATCCCAGAATTCATAGTTGGTTAGCACACAAGCTCAGAGATACGGGCTTAGACGAACTATCTCAATTCACAAACGTTCTTCGTGGCGAAATGTTTCTTATAGGTGTCAGACCACATCCAATAGGATACGCTAATGAATATCAGGATATTGATAACAATTATGTGGGACGCTTTAGGGTTATGCCGGGTATCATAGGCCCACAAAAAATGACCTTTTTAATGATGCCTATAATCATGTTAATACAATACCATTAGGCGTTAAAGTTGATAATCATCTTTGCAACAATTATGCTAACTATGATATGGCAGGCTTATTTAGCCGGGCATTTACAAAGGTTATACTTACAATACCAAAAAAAATATTCACAACTAAAAGGGAAATTCCTGACCTTGATTTCTTCAAAGCAAAAACAAAAATTATAACTGAAAAATTAGAAAAAAAATCTCCTACAAGCATTTCCAAACCTATAAAACTTCCTAACTCACCGGCTCTACAAGAACTAAAAATTAAAATGCCAGATGCTAGTGGAAATTTACCATCTAATAAGGTAACACTATATTATGTAAAAAACTTTTTCAAAAAAACTATTAGCACTACGAATAAAGGTTCCAACCAATTATAAATCCCATCAGAAAAATATTTCAAAAAAGTTTTTCTAAACTATCCTGATATTTTATTTCTCAGGAAAACTTATGACTAAGCAGAATATTTTTGATAACTCACCTACTTCGCGCGTTACTTCAGAACAATACGAAACCACTTATCAGGAATCAATTACCGAAAATGATAAATTCTGGGGCAAGGCAGCCAAACAATTCCTCACCTTCGAAAAAAAATGGGATAAAATTTCTGACTGGTCTTTCAAAAAAGACGATGTTCACATTAAATGGTTTGAAGGCGCTAAGCTTAATGTCTGCAATAACTGCGTAGACAGGCACTTACCAAAGCGCGCCAGCCAGATAGCCATAATATGGGAAGGCGATAATCCTGATCAAAGCAAAAAAATAACGTACTCCGAACTCCATAAGGAAGTCTGCAAATTCGCAAACATCCTGAAAAATATCGGCGTTAAAAAATCCGATGTCGTCACCATTTACATGCCCATGATACCGGAAGCCGCTTATGCTATGCTAGGCTGCGCTCGCATCGGCGCCATACATTCGGTCGTATTCGGCGGCTTCTCCTCCGAAGCATTAAAAGGTCGCATCGAAGACGGCAAATCAAAATTCGTCATCACCACTGAATCTGGCAACCGCGGCGGTAAAAAAACTCCGCTACTTGAGAATGTAACTGAGGCAGTAAAAAGCTTAGAAGGAATAAAAATTTTAGTTATAGAATCCAAGAATCCAAATACTCAAGAATCTAAGAATCAATATTTCAACTATTCCACTCTCCACCAAACCGCATCTGAAGAATGCGCTTATGAAATTATGGATGCCGAAGACCCGCTCTTTATCCTCTACACTTCTGGCTCCACCGGAAAACCTAAAGGCTTGGTCCACACATCAGCCGGATATTTACTCTACACCGCCATTACTCACAAATACACTTTCGATTATCAGGATGGTGACATTTACTGGTGCACCGCAGATGTCGGCTGGGTCACCGGCCACAGTTATATAATTTACGGCCCTCTTGCCAACGGCGCCACCACCTTAATGTTTGAAGGCATACCTACTTATCCGGACGCCTCCCGCTTCTGGCAGGTAATTGATAAACATAAAATCACGCAGTTCTATACCGCACCCACCGCCATACGTTCACTGATGGGCGCTGGCGATAATTTCGTTGAAAAAACCTCGCGCAAATCACTCCGCATTCTGGGAACAGTCGGCGAACCAATCAACCCCGAAGCATGGCGCTGGTATCACAAGATCGTCGGGAGCAGCAATTGCCCAATAGTCGACACATGGTGGCAAACCGAAACCGGTGGCTTCCTTATTACTCCCCTACCATATGCCATCCCACAAAAACCTGGCTCTGCAACAAAACCATTCTTTGGCATCAAGCCCGCAATCGTAGACGATAAAAACAACATCCTAACTTCCAATCCCCAACTCCCAATTCCCACAGTAGAAGGCAGCCTCTGCATCCTAAACTCATGGCCGGGACAAGCCCGCACCATCTGGGGAGACCACCAGAGATTTGTCGAAACCTATTTTACCACCTTCCCCGGGAAATATTTTTCCGGCGATGGTGCAAGGCAGGATGAAGACGGTTATTTCTGGATTACTGGTCGCGTAGATGATGTTATAAATGTATCCGGCCACCGCCTTGGCACCGCCGAGGTGGAATCCGCCCTCGTGCTCCACCATTCAATTGCCGAAGCCGCCGTTGTAGGTTACCCGCACGATATTAAAGGTCAGGGCATTTATGCTTACGTAACTTTAAAGCAGAATATTAACCCGAGTGATCAACTTAAAAAAGAACTGGTCGAATTGGTAAAAAAAGAGATTTCCGCAATTGCCAAACCGGATGTTATCCAGTTCACTCCCGCTCTTCCAAAAACCCGCTCAGGAAAAATCATGAGACGCATCCTCCGCAAGATCGCCGAAAATGATTTCGGCAATCTCGGCGACACCAGAACACTCCTCAACCCTGAAGCAGTTGATGAATTAATTAAAAACAGAATCAGTAAATAATAATGAAAATCTTATTCGTATGCCTTGGTAACATCTGCCGCAGTCCCACCGCTCAAGGCGTGATGGAACATCTTGTAAAAAAAGAAAACCTTCATGATAAAATCTCGGTAGACTCCGCCGGAACCGCCGCATGGCATCATGGCAACCTTGCTGACCCTCGCTCAACAGAACACGCCGCTAAAAGAGGTTATGACCTAACCCCACAACGCTCCCGCCCGGTAGACCCTTCTGACTTCCACGAGTTTGATCTCATCTTCGCCATGGACAAAAATAACTACAATAATTTGCTTGAACTTGCTCCCTCAGTGCATAAAAACAAAGTTAAACTATTCCTAAAAGAACATGGCAATTCCAAAACACATGAAGTGCCTGACCCATATTATAAAGGCGAAGAAGGATTTGAAGAAGTGCTAGACCTGCTTGAAGTTGCCTGCGAAAACCTTTTGAATAAAATCAGATAACATTAAAAATCATTACAAATCAGAAGATTAGGCAAACAAACCATTAACCTTTTTTTAACATTACTCTGCTATAATCTATTAGAACATAGAAACATAGCACAATGCCGGGGAAAATCACCATAACCGAACAACAATATGATCTTATAATAAAAGATCTGGTGAAAGCTGCCTTGTAAATAATGCAAATTCAATATTTTCATTTGATGAAAACAGCAATTGGCAAAGAATAGAAAAGTTATCAGGAATTGCTTTTAATAAATCCCAAGCGAAACTCCAGGTTTTCCTACTGACTTCATATTTATGACCTGCTATAATTCTTCCTTCGCAGATGCTTTTAACAACAAGGCAAAACCTGGATCAATTGCAGTATTCATGAATGATGGCGATGAGATATTTAATCCTATAAGGGCCTTCAATACGAGAAACGCCTTAAAAAAATACCTTAATTCCGAACTCCATTACGAAGCAGGATTTTCACCTTATGATTTTATGCTTGTATCACTGTTGGAAGGTGGTTTTTCTGACAGGATAATAAACCCTGAAGAAGATAGCAGTAAGATAATTGGCGTACCACAAATGGTCGTCGCAGGAAAAAACAAAGATGGCTCAGTTATAAACCCGCAATATCTGGCAAATATACGCCTGCATAATTTTAGATCCGGACAACCTCTATTCACCGAAGAAGAAATATTACGCTTAAAAACAAATCCGGTAATTCAATATTTTAATAGCGATATTGAAACTGAAATAAAATTGGTCCAAAATACCCTTACGGCATATAATGACAATAACATCTCTGAGATTCTCCACGAAAAAACTACGCATTGGAGCCATATATCAAAATTCCTCGCCTTTTCAGTTGTAGCGCTTCCACCAGTTAACCTTAAGGAAAATACATTGGCCCTGAACATAAGGGCGGAAATATTCTCTGACAAAAAAGTAACTCCTAAAGAAGATGCTATCCTTGAAAAAATTGATAACATGTATTTCTTCGACAGAAAAATAGATGATAAGGAAGCTGCTCAACTTCAAGAACTCAATAAAAGCCTGTTGACACCACAATTCAAGGCAACTGACAAAAACCGCGGGAAGTAACTACACAATAAAAGCAACTAATAATAAATAGCTGGTTAAACTAAGCCAATACATCCGTAAACAACTCATTAGCATCAGGTTCAGGGCTGGCTTTTGCAAACTCAACGGCCTCTTCAACTATCTGCTTAACTTTTTTATCGATCACGGAAAATTCTTCTTCACCTGCGATGTTATTTTCGAGGATGAATTTCTGTAAATTGACTATCGGGTCTTTATGCTCCCGGAATTCCGCAACTTCTTCTTTCGTTCTATACTTCGCCGGGTCAGACATTGAGTGACCACGATAACGGTAAGTTTTCATTTCCAGGAGTAACGGCCCTTTCCCGCTTCTTACATATTCAACAGCTTCTTTACCTGCTTCAAAAACCTCCAACACATCCATTCCGTTAACTACTCTTCCCGGAATTCCAAAACCTTCACCACGTTTATAATATTCAGCCATTGCAGTAGAACGCTTGGTTGAAGTTCCCATCGCATATTCATTATTCTCAATGATGAATATTGCAGGCAGTTTCCATAGCGCCGCCATATTGAAAGTCTCATAAACCTGCCCTTGGTTAGCAGCGCCATCACCAAAATAAGTTACCGAAATATTATCATTCTCACGATATTTATTAGCAAATGCAAGTCCGGCCCCGAGAGGCACATTCGCGCCGACTATACCGTGTCCACCGTAAAAACCATTCTTAAGGTCAAACATATGCATCGAGCCACCTTTACCGCGTGAACAGCCAGTTTCACGCCCCATCAATTCTGCAAATATAACTTTTGGATCAGTTCCCGCTGCAACCATATGTCCGTGGTCCCTGTATGTCGTAATGCTCTGGTCACCTTTCTTAAGGTTAGCTTGCATTCCCGTGATAACTGCTTCCTGCCCTATATATAAATGGCAGAAACCACCTATCAGCCCCATACCGTATAATGCACCCGCGCGCTCTTCAAAACGCCTGATCTGAAGCATCGTATCATAAAACTTAAGTAACTGTTCTTTAGAGTATTTTTTCGGGTTTTTACCATCCCCTTTAATAGATTTCACGTTAGAATCCTTTTGCATCACACCGCCTGATTTCATGAAAAAACCTTGTTCATTATAGCATAAATTCGAGGCGGAAAATAGTCTAATATTGATGATGTTTCAAGTGGAAACCTTCATTGTTCAAATAGTATAAGAACACTATTTTTTTCCTATTATCAGCCCTTCTTAACAGTTGCTTAACCTTTCTATGTTAAAATAGGAAAACCAAAAAGCTTAAAATGGAAGAAGAAGTTAAGAAAAAATTAGAGGAAACCCTTCTTAAAAAACACGTCAATGATAGTGACATTAAGGCATGGAATGACTGGGTAAAAGAATTGCGTAAAACTAATCCTGGCATTAAAATTCCAGTTAATAATATTATTCTTGAAGATAAAGATTTTTTAGGAAAGACCACTATAGATTTTTCAAATTGTACCTTTACCAAATGTATCTTTAAAAATGTAGTTTTCCCAAGCGGAACAGATTTTACAAATTCAGAATTTAAGGGAAGTAAAATGAGTTCCTGCTTTCTATCATGCAGTAATTTCACAGGATTTAAAGATGATGAAAAATCAAAAATAAGCCTTAACAAATATATAGATTGTATAATAACACCCGAAAGCCTAATTAATGCACCACATCTTTCTGATGACCAAAAAAAATATCATGTTTTAAAAGGAGTTGATTGCGAAAACCTTGGAGATAATCTCCGGTATAAAAAGAAAGCATCGGAAATTAAATGGAATAACAAAGGTACTTTAGGCAAACTTGCTTTTAATTTTGTTGCCCCTTCAGATGGCATTGATGTAATAAATTTCGGTATAGGTTTTGGTAGCACTACTGTCTCTTTAAGCGAATCACATTACTGTGATAACATTATTCAGGGCATACTTCCCGGTATTATTGTACCCCCTTCATCAACCGGTCTCAAATGGCATAATTGCTTTTATGACATGAGCATGCAGACCAATTCTACCAACATGGCTAATATGCTAATGATAGGCCCCGGATTTATAACACCCGACAAGAACATTGGTATTAACCTGGGAATAGGTGGTTTGTTATATAGCATCAAGCAGGATTTTGTAGTTGCCGGTCATAATGAAAAAGTAACAAGCGGCCTTAAATTCGTTGATCTTGGAGCGAGGTTTGGTGTTCAATGGAAAGTAAGTAAGGGTCTTGAACTGGAAGCTATTACCAGCACCTCGCTTAATTTTGATGGTAGTACCTATCAGTATAATAAATTCTATGGCCCGACACCTCACACAGTCGAAACTTCTTCTCATTCACCTGTAGCACTTCAATTAAATGCTAAACTTAATATTCCCATTCAGAAACCTTCCAAAAAAGGAAAGGATGAATTCCTACCTGTTCAGATTGAGTTCAGTTACAATCATATGTTCAATGGCACGCTTGAATATAGCGACCCTTCCGTTAATTTTAAGGAAAAACGAACATTAGATGATGAAGGCTTCTGCGTTAGGGTAAATCTTGCTATCCCCTACAATTACGGCAAAAAGAACCAACGGATGTTTTTAGAAGGCATGAACCGCTAATCAACATCACCTAGATTAAGGACAGTTTTCGTATCCTTTATCTTAAGGAATTTTATTAGCACAAGCCCCGGAATTGCTATCACTGTACTTATAACAAAGAACCATTCCCAGCTAAGCCCAAGCCCATGTACCGGGTCAACCAAATAACCTGAAGGCGCGTTCGTTACCCACCGCCCTAGCGACATGAAAGATGTAAGCAGCGCATATTGAGTTGCGGTATACTTACGGTCACATAGTGAACTAAAATAAGCAACGAAGGCTGCCGTTCCCATTGCGGCCGTCATATTCTCAGCAATTATAACAACCGTTAAAACCGGCAAACTATGTCCAACCATCGCCAACCACGCATAAGTTAAATTCGATAAAGTCTGCAAAATCCCAAACCACACCAGTGACTTCACTACACCTATTTTATATATAGCCCAGCCACCTATCATCCCGCCAACTATTGTCATCAGGAACCCAAAGAATTTTGTTATCTCCGCAACTTCCGTTTTAGAAAATCCCATCTGCTGATAAAAAGGATTCAACATTTTACTTAGCAGCGCATCTCCTAATTTATAAAGAACCGCAAACAAAATTATTAACACCCAATTGTCATGCTTTTTAATGAACTGTGCAAATGGCTCAACCACATATTTCGCCAGCCATTTCATCAATGATCTTTTATCAAGATTTATCTCCGGACGATGCGGCTCACTTGAAAGAAGCGTTGCAGCGATCGGCAATACAAATGTAAGCGCAACGGTTATAAAGGCAGTCTTCCACGAATACTGATCAGCAATTATAAGCGCCACACCAGTTGAAACCAACATCCCGATCCTATATCCAAGTATTGACATCCCCGCTCCCGGCCCTTGCTTATCCTCACTGAGTAATTCAACACGTATGGCGTCATAAGCAATATCATATGTTGCCGAAACGAAAGACATCGCGATCGCAATATAAACAACTCCCATGATATTCGCCTGCGGGTCAACAAATCCAAGCCTCGCGATCAGGCACGCAATAATCAACTGGCTCACCAGCAACCAGCTTCTTCTCTGCCCCAAGATATTATGGAGGAATTTTATTTTCATACCATCAACCAATGGTGACCAGATAAACTTTATCGCAAACGGCAAACCCGCCAAACCGAACAAACCTATATCACGTAAATTCAAGCCCGATTCCGCAAGCTTAAAAGTATAAGTAATGAATACCAGTGAGAATGGCAGCCCGCTTCCATATCCAAGCGCTGCAATAACAAACATATTTTTGTTAAAATAGAGGTTATATAACTCCAGGACTGTTTTTTTTGCTTTATTTAACACTGTTTTACCTATAGTGAATTTTGTAATAACTTACGGTGAGAACAACTATCATCGTATAATCATATCATCAAGGAGATAAAATTTATGGCAGATAATAAAGAACAAAATAATCCAGTAGACGAACGCCAGGTTTCGGTGGTCGCGCAATACGTAAAAGATATTTCTTTTGAAAATCCAAATGCACCTGCAAGCCTTCAGGCGAATGCAGAACGTCCTAACATCAATGTCTCTGTTGATGTTGCTGCAAAAAAATTACCTGATAACGATCTTTACGAAGTTGATCTTAAAATCGGCGCTCAGGCAAAACGTAACGATGATGTTTTATTTATCACTGAAGTTACTTATTCAGGAATATTCACCCTCAAAGCAATCCCTGAAAACGAATTGCAACCGGCACTACTTATATTCTGCCCTACAATGCTTTTCCCATACGCACGCAGAATAGTTTCTGATCTTTCCCGTGATGGCGGCTTCCCTGCCCTCATGCTTGACCCTATTGATTTCGGCAGGCTCTACATCCAGCGTATCGAGCAGATGAACAAAGAAAATAGCAAAAATAGCTAAGTTACTTTCAACATTAGTTTAGAGATAGAAATTTCTGCTGCTTAAAATAAGTTAAAAAAATTTCTAAGCAGCAGCCTCTGGAATCTTAAGTATTACTTATTTCTGGTATAAACACCAACAATCTCAGCCGCTTCAATGGCATTTTCCTTAATGGACTGATACGCTTCTTTAGCGCTGTAATCTTCCTGAAGATCAAGCTTCTTAACTTTTAGCGCATATACTTTAAAATGGTAGTTATGCACTTTCTCATCATTCCAAGGTGGGCATGGGCCATCCCAGCCAACATGTTCAGGTTTGTTAGCATTCGGCATAAAATAAGCATAATCATTTATTCCTGCATTTCCGATACTTGGCTGCGTTTTATCAATACCTTTTCCCGCGCCTTCTTCAATCAGCTTAATATCAGTTGGGATATTGATAAGCGCAAAATGGATGAAATCTTGCCTCGGCTGGCTCGCCGGAATTATCTTTCCTTTCTTATTCGCATCTACAAAATCCGTTGGTACATCTGTATCAACCACAATTACTGCGAAGGATTTTGTTCCATTTGGCATACCATTCCAGAATATCGCCGGGCGAAGATTCTCCCCAGTACCATCTTCCTTGCCAACACAATAAGCATATTTAGGATCAATTAATTTTCCATCCGCAAGCCCGTCAACTTTTACTGTCAGTATTTCACTTGGGTCTTTCTCTGCAATTTCCTGCTTCTCTTCTATATTACTTTCCTGAGGTTCTTCCTGCTCGCTGATCACCGGCGTAGATTCAGCCGGGCTTTCCTTAACACCCTCAACTACAGCTTCATCAACAGCTATATGCTTGCTTTTGAATATGATCGCCGCAACTATGATTATAGTCAAAAGAACAATGATTTTTTTCATGTATACACCTGATTTGTTAGACGGATATTAATCTTATATGAAAAGCCTGCAAATCAAATTTAATTAAAAAATATCCACACAACAAAAACCAAAGCTATCACCACAAAAAATCCAAAATTGAATTTTCTCTTTTTGTAGGAAGTATATTCCGAATATCCAAGTCCGCTTCCAACCTTCCCTATCGAAGCCCGGATCCCTTTTGTACCAATATTAATTGCCGACCCTTTCTTCCCCAAACTTAAAGACAAACCTGACTTACTCATATTCAACTTCAAGCCTTTAGCTAAAGGTAATATTTTTCGGAACTTTAATGGCATGACTTTTTATATAATTTATTTGAACCTTATATAGACTATATAACTTAATTCAAAATGCTTTCGTGGGAACCTTTGTACCAGGAGACTTATTTTCCAGATTATAATTGTAATTTAAGTTACCAATTTGCCTGAGTGATAATGCTGTTTTTTGTATCTTGCTTATATCTTCGAGTGAAAGGTCTCCATCATTTCCAAATTGCTTCATTAAATTATCCATAACTTTCTGGATGGTTTTCTCTTCTTCCACATTTACGTTAGTGAAATCCTCATTATTAACTTGATCGGCCCATCGCTTCCTTTGCAATTTCAGCAATTGCTCATTTGCATTGAAACAATTTTCAACTGGTGGCGCATCAAGTGTTTTAACACAGATCAGATCCTCAGGGCTAAATATCTCCGATACATCAAGTGAATAATTTTCAATAATAATTTTTGCCTCCTCTGGCGTGGTCTCCCCGGTAAAATCAGGCATAACCAGCTCATCAAGTATAACACCATTCTTATTGGCAACAACCTGACGTATCTCTGGCAATTTATAGCCTATTGATATAGCCGATCTATAATTTTCAATATACCCGGTATAAGTTACCGCGCTGAAAGGCTTCTCACCATACTGCATTGCTATATTTTCCAGATTGGCTTGCCCTCTATCATATCTAGCCTGACCGAAAATTCCCAAGCATACCTCTGCAAACCCGTGAAGTTCACTCCTGATTTCCACAGGTATATTAGAATTTGTATAGATATTATATGCGCTGGTTCCTGAACCAAGGTCATATTCCGTTATTATATTTTCCTTAAGGTCCTGAAATTTATTATACCATTCTTTATGATAATATTGCCCGCCGTTTATAGTAACTGGTTGATTTGCCACCAGCAGGTAACTGATAAAATCTGCTGCATGTGCAACCTCATGGGCATTCAGGCCATTTTTTGTATATACCTGTATCTGGTTTTTTGAACTTATCCCATAATCCAGTGATTCATTTTCTCTTAACTTTACAGAAAGAACAAACTCCGTACCGGGCGAAAACGTCTTACCACTCTCAGGCCCGGTATGAAGATTGATTTTCTTACGCAATATAGGCTTTCCCGTATCCGCATCAATTATTACCCTAAACTTTGCAAGCTTTTCTATATGCAATTTATATTGCGGGATATTTTTCATATTCCACATCATTACATCTTTATTATAAGCTCTTTCTGAAAGGTCTTCTATGTCTTCAAAATTGAAAACCGTTTTCAGCAATTCACTATCTGTTATCGGATCAGGCATATGAAACTCAAATGATACTCAGTATATCATAAATTACATTCATTTTCAAATGCTTACTACTAGAAATTAATCCAATCTACAGATAAAATCATTAAAGGCTAAGCCCTTTAAAACCGCTACTCTGCTCAATAGCATAAGCCACATCAAAACATGTTTGCTCATCCCACGGCTTTGCAAGTATCTGCAAGCCAAGAGGCAAGCCATTATGGTCAATACCAGCCGGAACTGCTATCCCCGGTATTCCGGCAAGTGATGCTGGAATTGTGAATACGTCATTTAAAAACATTTTAACCGGATCATCTTGGTTCTCACCAATTTCAAACGCAGAAGATGGAGCCGTTGGAGTTAACAACGCATCAACCTGCTTAAACGCATTCTCAAAATCACGAGCGATCAAAGTACGTACCCTTTGCGCCTTGATATAATAAGCGTCATAATATCCCGCGGAAAGAACATAAGTCCCTATCATTATTCTGCGCTTCACCTCATCACCAAAAGCTTCCGCTCTAGTTTTTTCATACATCTCATCAAGAGTAGAGAATTTCTCAGAAGTTCTATGGCCATATCTTACGCCGTCATATCTCGCCAAATTCGAAGATGCCTCAGCTGGCGCAATAGTATAATAAACCGGCAACGCAAATTTAGTATGCGGCAATGATACTTCAATAATTTCCGCGCCGCGCGCCTTTAGCATTTCCGCACCTTTATTCCATATATCCTTAATCTCATCAGGCATACCATCAACATTATATTCTTTAGGAATTCCTATCTTTTTTCCTTTAAGATCAGCAGTAATATTTGAATACCAGTCAGGCACTTTCATATCTACCGAAGTAGAATCATTCTCATCAAACCCCGCAATCGCCTGTTGAACAAGCGCCGTATCTTTAACGGTTTTACATATCGGCCCCGCCTGATCAAGTGAACTTGCGAATGCCACCACACCCCAGCGTGAACATCTGCCATATGTTGGCTTCATACCAACCAGCCCGCAAAATGCTGCCGGTTGACGAATTGAACCACCAGTGTCAGTACCAAGTGAAATAACCGAACTATCTTCCGCAACCGAAGCCGCAGAACCACCTGAAGAACCACCCGGCACAAGCTGCGCATCAGGTTTATTCTTATTTTTCCACGGATTGATCACATTACCAAAAGCACTAGTGATATTCGCAGAACCCATTGCGAACTGGTCAAGGTTGGTCTTACCGATCATCACCGCACCCTGCCCGAATAACCTCTGCGTAACTTTAGATTCATATTGCGGAATAAAATTTTCCAGCATTTTTGAAGCCGCCGTTGAACGCACACCTTTAGTACAGAATAGATCTTTCACCGCCACTGGCACACCCTCAAGCAAGCGTAATTCTTCACCTTTCGCTATCCTCGCATCCACCGCCTTAGCCTGCTCAAGCGCCACTTCAGGCGTTAGAGTTATATATGAATTAGATTTCGGATTACTTGCCGCAGCAGCATCAATATAGCTTTTCGCCACTTCAACCGCGTTGAATTTCTTGGCTTTTAAGCCTTCTTTAACTTTTTCTGCTGTTAATTTGTTCAAACTCATGATTTTCCTATAATTTCAGAATGTTAACTCAATTAAGGCAAATTACAGAAACCTTCAAGTTTTTTGTTTCTGTTAAGGGTTTATTAAGGGTTATATGCTAGAATTATTGTTATAATCAAAGACAACTTAAGTGACTAATAAAACTGAACATTTGGATAATCTTGAAAAACTAAACACCATTTTCAATCGGGTATTTAGAACCCACGAAGACGAGAGCGGTCTATATTACGTTACAATGGCACGTTTTGTTGTGCCACAAGGATTATGGGCCATTGATGAAGCCAAAAACAAATTTACATCATTAAACCCACCAAGTGATTATGAGACGGCTGCAAATTATGGATTTTTAATAAGATTAAATATTGATGAACAAAAAAACGGCCTATTGAAAACTATTTTCAATGATAACCAAGTAACAACCTATCCATTTGTCGACTGTGAAACATATCCAAACTGTTACAATGGCGGGATGGCTTTACCTGTTGAACTTATTAATAAAACCGGTTTAGAAACCGCTTATCAAAGAACGCTTTTAGAAAAACAGCAAAACACTTTTAAGCCAATAGAATGGCAATATAATATTGATAAGCAAGTTGATCCAAAAGAAATAGAAAAAATTCCTGAATATATAAAACAATGGGAAACAAAAATTTATCAGTTTAGATCAAAAGCCATTACTGATGGGTTTTACACAATTGATCCAGATACTGGAAAGGGATATTTATCTGTTTCAAAAGATAAAGCCAAACCGCAAGATGCTGTTAAGGATTTAATTTCTAAGTTTCTATCTGGCAACGAAGAAATTAAACAGGTTGAAATAAAAATTTCAGAGATGCTAGAGTACGGAAAAAATAAAATTGAAATGCATCAGGAATTTCCAAGGGAATTTATCAAATCCTTTACAAAAGATCGGCTTCAAAAAGTAACTGATAGCCTTATAGAAGTTTACAAACTGGTCTCATCAAAAGAAAAACCAGAAGCTGCAACCTATCAGGAACAACTTAAGAAAGCAGTTAACGATTTCACTGGAACTGTTAAAGAAGCAGGTAAAATGGTTTTTAAATCAAATACTGTAAAACAGCTAGATACCTATGCAAAAGAAATCACTGAAGCTTTAAATATAAATTTAGGCCAAAAAGGAAACGATAGGGCTCTTTATAATTAGTTTTTTTCTTTATCCGTTATCTACCACTTTAGGCACCACAAAACAGCCAAATTGGGATTTAGGGGCATTTTTCAACACCTCATCACGCATGCTACCATCCTTAACCTCGTCCTTTTCCCTTGTGCGGAGCGTATAACCACCCACACCCGCCATTTCCGGCACGCCATCAGTGTTAACATTATTAAGGTCATCTATCATATGGAATATATTACCAAGATCCTTGGTAAATTTCTCAACCTCCCCTGCGCGAAGCTCAATACGAGCTAGTTTTGCCACTTTAACCACATCTTTTGCCGCTATGCTTGTCATAATTATTTACTTCTAATTTTCTTATCTTTTTAACCCCTGCTAAAAAAAAATCAATTCTATGTTGCAGAAATGTCATTCTTGCTGTATGTTCCCAAAAAATGATTCATAGCTGAAACAGGCTTTAAGGGGGTTTTTATGTATCCAAATATCATTCAGGATTTCACCAATAACCATCCCGAATTTAAATTCAAGATACATTACCTAAAATATACTAACAAAGATATTTCTAAAATCTATTCCGAATCAAAACTTATTGAAAAGGAAATAAACTACACTGAGAATTATATTGAAAATAGTAATTATGTTGAACGCCTCAAAGCAAGGCTAACTGAGCTAAGCGAAAACTTAAATACCTTAAGCATCAATAAAACTTTACAAAAATCGCACGTAACATTACTATAATTGTTTCTAGAATTTATATCCAAGCCCGAGCAATACCGCTGGAGACATTCCATTCTTTGCTTCAGTACGTGTAGCTTCCACAGTATTTAATGAAGCCTTTTCAATTTGGTCATCATTACGTTTGAAGCCCATATCCATACCGATGGTCCAGCCATCATTGATCACATATCCTAAATTAGCCCCCACTGCTTTAGAACCTGCGCCGGCTGTTAGATAAGCATTATCAATTAGCTCTTTACTGCTTAATAATTTAATATTTTCTGCAGAAGCGCCGGATACATTTATAAATGTCATCACAGCTGCCAAGATTAAAAAAGACTTTTTCATAATTCCCCCAAATTATCTAATAATACAGGTTTTACCCTGTTCCCTGAAATATTATTACATGATGAGGCCTTTGGTTGCCAGAAAAATCAACCTAGTGTTGCACGATAACTATTCAGATTAAACCTGAATTATTTAAAATATTTATGAAAGTTTTAAGTGTAATTGCTGGAAACCCACCGCGGATACTAGGCAATAGCGCGGTTTCCCTCGTCTGAGACCAGTTTTTTGATCTTATCGGTTACCGCATCAATTGACTTGGTTCCGTCAATCTCAGCATGGAGGTTCTTCTTTTTATAGTATGGCAGAACAGGCGCCGTCTGCTCCCAGTACGTTTTCAAGCGCTTGGTAAACACTTCCGGGTTATCATCAGGACGCGGCTCCTCACCTTTGGCAAGCGCCTCATTTTTTCTCTGTTCGCTTCTGCTTTTCAGTGCTTCATCAGGAACTTTTATCTCAATGACTATATCAATTTTCTTATGCTGCTCAGAAAGCATTTTATCCAGAGCCTCTGCCTGCGCAACTGTACGCGGGAAACCATCCAGCATGAAACCCTGCTTACAATCCGCATGCGATATCCTGTCAGCTATCATTCCAATGATTATATCATCAGAAACCAAACCACCTTCTTTCATTATTACTTCTGCCTTTTGCCCAAGCTCAGTTTTTTCAGCCACTGCCGCGCGAAGCATGTCTCCCGTAGAAAGCTGTGGAATTCCCAATATTCCCTTCAGTATGTTTGCCTGCGTTCCCTTACCTGCTCCCGGTGGTCCAAATAAAATAATATTCTTTGTCATTCGATAATAGTTAGTTAAAAGTTTGAGATCTGAAGCTGAAAGAAGTTATAATAATCTTCAAACTTCCAACTTCAAACTAAATCTACCTTTTTCTTCTTCCACCTTTCATACTGGTCTTCTTGAGAAGCCCTTCATACTGATGCGCAATTAAATGGGAATGTATCTGCGCGATAGTATCCATAGTAACATTCACCACGATTAAAAGCGAAGTACCACCAAGATAGAACGGCACACTATATTTGGCAATAAGCAATTCCGGTATCACACATAGAATTGATAGATACGCCGCGCCCAGAACAGTTATACGGTTCATTATATAAGTGATATAATCCGCCGTATTTTTCCCCGGCCTGATCCCCGGTATAAACCCACCGTTCTTTTTCAGGTTCTCTGCAGTTTCGGTTGGGTTGAACACATTACTCATATAGAAGAAACAGAAGAACGTTATCAGCACAACATACATAAATATATAAAGCGGCTTTCCATGCCCGAGATAAAGATTTATCGCCTGTAATATCTCATTCTCAGAACCACCCGTTCCCATTGAAAACCCCGATATCGTTGCAGGGAATAACAATAGTGAAGATGCGAATATCGGAGGTAACACACCAGCAGTATTTAATTTTAGTGGCAGATAAGTATTCTCACCCTGGTATTGCTTATTACCAACTGTTCTTTTCGGATATTGCACTATCAGCCTGCGTTGCGCCCTTTCCATAAATACTATGAATGCTATCAGCGCCGCTATAAGCACAACTATCAGGATAATGAATGTAGTTGAGATAGCGCCCGTTCTGCCAAGCTCAAAAGTTTTTGAGATAGCAGAAGGTAAGTTCGCCACGATACCTGCAAATATGATCAGTGATATCCCGTTGCCGATACCTCTGGAAGTTATCTGCTCACCGAGCCACATCAGGAACAATGTTCCGCCGATCAGGGATATAACTATCGTTACTGTAAATAATACTCCCGGATTTAACACCGCGGTCTGCCCGTCCAGATTAATGGATTGCAGATATGAAGCTATACCATAACCCTGAATACCCGCCATAAACACCGTACCAACACGTGTATACTGCTGTATCTTCCTTCTACCTGCCTCACCGCCATCCTTACGTAACTGGCTAAGCGCCGGATACATCACTGTTACCAGCTGCACTACAATTGATACCGTGATATAAGGCATAACGTTAAGTGCGAATATGGTCATACGGCTAAGCGCGCCGCCTGAGAACATATCAAATATACCAAGTATGCCCTGCGAATGCATTTCAAACATTCTGTTAAGCACCCTTGAATCAACACCCGGGAGAGGAATATAAGTTCCTAAACGATATACAAGTAAAGCCCCGAGAACGAACAGAAGCCTTTTTTTGAGTTCCTGAGCCTTACCAAACGCGGAAAGGTTTATATTGGAAGCCATTTTTTCAAAACTGGAAGCCATTTTATGGTATTTATTAGTGGTTATTACGGCTACATTGAATCCGCATATTTCGCTTGGGTTCTAAACGAAAAAAACATATGAATAAATAGAAATTTACAAAATAAATACAAGCTTTAACGTTTTGTTAACCAAGATTATGTATATTCTAATAAAATAGTCAGGAAATCATGATACCTAAACAACCTACCGAACTAGAAAGTAATTTTCCAAAAGTTGCTAGCGCCTATAATAAGGTAAGAGAAGAACTTTATGACAGATTAAATAGCAATATGCTAAAACCTGCTGATTGGCAATTTCCCGAAATAAAAGTAGATTTAGATTTTAAATATGGCTCAACTTTTATCCCCTCAAAAAATCAAATTACTTTTTCTGGTCCAGCAGCACTTAACATGGATGAAAAAGCCATTTACGAATATATAAAAAATACAGCAATCTATTCACAAAAATTTCCTTCGGTATTTAAGGCTTATGAGAGAGCTATTAACTACACTTTAGAGAACTTACATAAAATCCCTAATAGAAGAAAGGATTGGGAGCCACCCAGATTAAATTTTACATATGAATATAATCCTGCTGGATATTCCCCGGGGGCAAACATAATACACTTCTGCACACAAGATGCAGCAATAGGAGATAAAGATTCTACATATCACAAGTTTTGTCATGAAATTAGACATAGCCTTAATAAAATACCTTTTTTAGAAAAATTATTAGCTTCCAGAAAAACTGACACAGCTTTTAGAGCTACGGCAGTAGGATTATCACTAGCCGCAGGATTATATGCAAAAATGACTGGCCAAAATGTAGCTAGTTCATTTTCGCTAATGGCATTTTCAACTACCGCACTTTATAATTATTTTAATATTGCAAAATCACTAATGATACCTTCAGATTACATAACAAAATCCAAAGGTAATAGAGTAGAAATTGAATGTGACACTTTTTCTGCAAATGATATATCAACTGCAAATGCCTTTATTCAACTACCACATTCCAAAGGTACCATAGGAGAAACAAAACCGATAATTGAAAATCTACCACAGGCTATAAAAATATGTTCCGAACTTTATTTACAGCCAGATTATTTAAAAAAACCAAGAAAACAAAATTTACTTCAAAATTTAGGGTTAGCGCCTTTTAAGCCAAAAAGTCATCCTTCCGAGGCAACTAGGTTTAGAAATATTATAGAAACTATAACCTCTCAAGAAAACCCAAATATACAAAGATAATTACTAACAAATCTAAACAAAAATCCCCGCCACATCATTAAAATGGGCGGGGATTAAATTCTGTTCAAAAGAAAAACTAACTATTTCTTCTCAGCTTTTGGCTTTATTGATTTAGCTTTTACAGGTCTTTTAGCTTTAGCAACCTTCGGGCCAGATTTAACACCTTCAGCTTTCGGTTCAGTCTTAGCTTTTACTGCTTTCACTTTAGGAGTTTTTCTTACTTCTTTCCTTTCAGCTTTTTTAGCTTCTTTTTCTTCTTTAGTATCGTAAACTTTGCCTGATGGCATCAATATCTTTCCACCTGCTTTCTCAACTGCTGCTTTAGCAGATTCAGATGCTTTACAAACTGATATTTCGATTTTAGATTTAAGTTCACCGCCGCCAAGAAGTTTAATTCCTGTAAGTCTGTTCTTAGTTAAACCTGCTGCTTTCAAAGTATCAGCATTTATTCCAGCTGCCTGAAGTTTACCCGCATCAATTGCATTCTGTATGTCAGACAAGCTAACTACTTCAAATACTTTAGCAGAGAAATTATTAAAACCTCTTTTAGGAAGCCTTCTATGTATAGGCGTTTGACCACCTTCAAAACCTTTGATCGCAACACCTGAACGTGCAGTCTGGCCTTTACCGCCTCTGCCGCAAGTTTTACCTTTACCGGAACCTATTCCGCGGCCAACTCTCATCCTTCTGTGAGCCGAGCCCTGATTTCCAACTAATTTATTTAATGTAAATGTCATAACACCTAAGTTTTAGTAATTTATTTTAACCTTCAACAACTTCTATAAGATGCTGAACTTTTTTTATCATGCCCCTTACTTCAGGAGTATCAATAAGAACTTTTTCCCTGCGGTTCTTGTTCAAGCCAAGGCCGATAAGGATCTGCTCTTGCTTATATATTCTGCCGATATGGCTTCCGATCTGCCTTACCGTGATTGTTTTTTTTGCATTTGTTGCCATAAAATCAGCTCTTATAATTCTGTTATTATTCTTCAGTTGCGTTAGCTACATCTAAAGTAGTTTTTTTACCTTTAGCATCAACACCACCTACTTTACCTTCTCTCTGGATAACAATCTCATTGATCTTTTTACCCCTTCTAGCAGCAGTAGATTTAGGAGACTGGAACATCTGTAACGCTTTGAACGTACTAGCTACCATGTTATATGGGTTAGTAGAACCTGTAGATTTAGCAACAACGTCTTTTATTCCGAGAACTTCGAATACAGCACGCATTGGGCCACCAGCTATGATTCCGGTTCCTGGAGGTGCAGTCCTGATAATAATATCACCTGCTCCCGCCCCTGCTCTGATATCATGGTGAACAGTTCTACCTTCACGCATTGGAACACGTATCATATTCTTTTTAGCAGCTTCGCTTGCTTTTCTTCTTGCATCGGCAACTTCTTTAGCCTTTCCTTTGCCAACTCCTACTTTACCTTTACCATCACCACAAACAACGAGTGCAGAAAAACCAAAACGGCGTCCACCTTTCACAACTTTAGTAGTTCTGTTAATAGCAACCAACTTCTCTTGTAAGTCGCCTTCTTGTCTTTCTTTTTCAGGTGCTCTGCTCATTTAAAAACCTATATAAATTTAGAATATTACTAATTAAAATTTTAATCCCGCTTCCCTAGCTGCATCAGCTAAAGCTTTAATTCTGCCGTGATATATGAAGCTTCCTCTATCAAAAACAACTTCATTCACTTTTTTCTCTTTAGCTCTTTTAGCTATAAGGCTACCGATAGCTTTTGCTGCTTCAATATTACAACCTTTACCTTTAAGGTCCTTTTCAACAGTTGATGCAGAAGCTAAAGTTACACCGTTAGTATCGTCAATAACCTGAACATGAATGTTCTTATTAGAACGGAAAACAGAAAGCCTAGGTTTGCCGCCCGAAACTTGCCTGAGTTTATATCTTACTCTTCCGGCTCTTTTTTGATTTAAATTTTTAGTCATATAACTTAGTAGTTCTATTTTAATTATTATTTCTTCTTGCCTTCTTTAGATCTCACATACTCACCAGAGAATCTTATACCTTTTCCTTTGTAAGGCTCAGGTTTCTTATAAGCTCTGATCTCAGCAGCAACTTGTCCAACCAGCCTTTTATCAATACCGGAGATAGTGATCTCAGTTGGCTTAGGAGTTTTAAGCTCAATACCTTCAGGTATCTTGTAATCTATATCGTGAGAGAAACCTAAATTGAGTTTTACGCTTTTGCCAGAAGCAGCAGCTTTAAAACCTACACCTTGTATCTCAAGAGTTTTAGTATAACCTTTAGTTACACCTTCAACCATATTCCTAACTTGAGCGCGTGTCAGACCCCAGAAAGCTTTAACCCTCTTGTCATTCTTGCGTGATTCATTAGCAGGCTTGAAAGAAACATGTTCCTTATCAATAATAACTGCAATATCGTCAGAAACAACAAATGATAAAGTACCTTTTGGACCTTTCACGTTGATCTTTTTGCCGTCGAGTTTGATCTCAACGCCTTTTTCTATTGCTACCGGATTGTTACCTACTCTTGACATAAAATAAAATTATTGTGCTCTTATTAAATATTGTTCTCTTATTAAAACACTTCACAGATAACTTCACCACCAACATTGAGCCTTCTAGCTTCAAAGTCAGGGAGAACACCTTTAGAGGTCGAAATTATCTTAACGCCAAGACCGCTGAAAGACTTACCGAGATCTTTGATCTGCGAATAGTTCCTTAATCCTGGTTTAGAAGTTCTTTTGATCTGCTTTATAACCGGTTGACCTTGGTGGTATTTCAAAGCAACGTTTAATCTTTTAATACCTTTGATCTCTTCAACTTCTTCAAAAGAGTTGATGAAACCTTCATTTTGCAGAACGTTAAGAACATTCTTGTTTAATCCGCTAGATACAACCGTAACAGCCGCGAGCTTAGCTCTCTGGCCATTGTTCAAAGTTGCGATCATATCAGATGTTGAATCATTAAATGACATATTTATTACCAGCTAGATTTAATAACACCAGGAACTTGCGCTATAGCGCTAAGATCCCTTAAAACGATACGGGAAACACCGAATTTCCTTAAATAACCTCTCGCACGGCCAGTAACCGCGCAACGGTTACGTATCCTCGCAGGAGCGCTGTTTTTAGGAAGTCTCGACATCTTAAGAACAGCAGTAAACCTATCTTCCTGAGAAGTCTCCTTGTTCATAACGATAGCTTTAAGTTTCGCTCTCCTCTTACCGAATTCCTTAGAGAGCCTCTTTCTCATTTCATTCTTTTCTATTGAGCTTTTCTTAGCCATAAAATTAATTATTATTATTTTCAGTTGTTATAAATGGAATATTGAAACCTTGTAACAGCGCCTTGCCTTCTTCAGCATTTTTAGCAGTTGTAACTATAGTTATATCCATACCCCTTACAGCATCAACCTTATCAAAAGGGATCTCAGGGAATATTGTCTGCTCTTTCAAGCCAAAGCTGATATTACCCGCGCCGTCAAAACTTTTAGGATTTAAACCTTTAAAATCACGAAGCCTAGGAAGAACTATGTTCACAAGCCTGTCGAGGAATTCGTACATTTTCTTATTTCTGAGAGTAACCTTTGTACCGATAGGCTGACCTTCGCGGAGCCTCCAGGTAGCAATAGATTTTCTTGATTTTGTGATTATTGATTTCTGGCCTGTTATAGCTGTAAGTTCCGCAGCTGCGTTATCAACAGCTTTTGATTCACGGAGAACCTCACCAACACCCATATTAACTGATATTTTAACCAGTTTAGGAACTTGCATAGGATTTTTATATCCGAACTGCTTTATGATCGCAGGAGATATATTATCTCTATATTCTTTTTGCAATCTCGCTTCTTCCTTAGAAACTGAAACCGCTTTTTTTTCTGTTTTGGCCATATAAATAATTTTAAACCTCTTATGCTAAGATCTCACCAGATTTCCTGGCAAATCTAACTTTTTTTCCGTCCTCAAGCTTCTTGTATCCCACTTTAGTAGCTGAACCTGACTTAGGATCAATAAGTGAAACATTAGAAACGTGAATTGATAATTCTTTATCGATTATTCCGCCAGTAGAAGCAGCGCTCGCTTTAGTATGTTTTTTGGCAATATTGATGCCTGAAACAAGAACCCTGTCTTTCTCCTTAAGAACCCTTAAAATTTCGCCTTCTTTACCTTTGTCTTTCCCAGCGAGGATCTTAACTTTATCGCCTTTTTTAACGCGAAATTTCTTTTCAAATTTTGTAAGTGCTTTAGCCATATATTATAATACCTCTGGAGCTAATGAAATTATCTTTGCATATGCTTCTTTACCGCGAAGCTCCCTGGTTACCGGTCCGAATACGCGGGTTCCGATAAGGTCAAGTTTCTTGTCTACAAGAACAACTGCATTTGTATCAAACCTGATAGCAGTACCATCAGATCTTTTTGTTTCTTTCCTGGTCCGGACCACAACCGCTCTGTGTACGCTACCTTTTTTTGCTTTACCGCGTGGCGCAGCTTCCTGAACGGAAACTACTATAATGTCACCAACACCTGCATATCTTCTCTTGGAAGAACCCAGAACTTTGATGCATCTTACTGATTTAGCACCGCTATTATCAGCTACCAGTAATTTTGTTTCTTGTTGTATCATAAATTTTACTCATTTTCCTAAAGAACACGAACGCGCTACATACCAAAAGCGCAACTCAAGTCAATTGTTTATTTCTTCTTAGGAGCCTTTTTTACAGAAGTAGTTGCCTTCTTCTGTTGGTTTCTTGCCGGCTCTTGCTTAGTTTCAGCAGTATCAGAGTATATTACGGTCCATTTTTTAGATTTAGAGATAGGAGCCGTTTCTACTATTGAAACCACATCACCTTCTTTGAAGTGGTTCTTCTCATCATGAGCGTGATACTTCTTAGATTTGGTAATGATCTTTTGGTAAATTGGGTGACGAACCCTTCTGTCTACTTTTACAGTAACAGTTTTTTCGTTCTTATCACTTACAACAACACCTTTTAAAATTCTTTTTGGCATAACCCTTATTTTTATTAAGCAATTTTTATTAAGCAGCTTCTTCTAAAGTAGTCAGATAAGTCTGGATCCTTGCGATCTCTTTTCTAACTTGTGCGAATCTATGAGTTTTATCAAGCTCGCCCGTTGATTTACGGAAACGGAGATTGAAAACCTCTTTTTTACGCTCAGCAATAAGCTTAGTAAGCTCATCAACTGTTTTTCCTTTTAAATCCTGGTACTTCATATAACTTATACGATTCTTTTAATAAATTTTGTTTTGATAGGTAATTTAGCTGCAGCTTTGGTCATTGCTTCCCTAGCTGTTGCTTCATCAACCCCACCGAGTTCGAACATTATTGTTCCCGGTTTAACTCTTGCAGCCCAGAACTCAACTGGCCCTTTACCTTTACCTTGACGAACTTCCAAAGGTTTTTTAGTAACTGGAAGTGAAGGGAATATTCTTATCCACAATTTACCGGTACGTTTCATTGAACGGGTAATAGTTCTACGTGCAGCTTCGATCTGGCGCGCAGTAATTCTTTCCGGCGCAAGTGCTTTCAGACCATAATCACCGAAATTAAGCTCATAACCAGCTTTTGCATTCCCGTGAATACGACCTTTAAAAGCTTTCCTGAACTTCGTCTGTTTTGGCATCATCATAAAAAAACTCCGTATCGTAATTACTTAAATTATTTAACCCCTAATATTCTCTTCTCGTGAGCATATGGATCATGGGCAAGTATCTCACCTTTATATATCCATACTTTCACACCTAGAACGCCATAAGTTGTATGACCTTCTGAAGTTGAATAATCAACATCCGCACGAAGAGTGTGAAGAGGAACCCTACCTTCACGATACCATTCAGTACGAGCGATCTCACCACCGTTTAAACGGCCAGAGATCGTAACTTTTATACCTTGCGCGCCCATTCTCATTGCAGACTGCATAGAACGTTTCATCGCTTTCTTGTAAGACACACGACGCTCAAGCTGCTGCGCTATACCTTGCGCAACTATTGATGCATCAATTTCAGGCTTACGTATCTCAACTATATTTATGCTGGCTTCATCTTTAGTGAATCTGCCAACTGATTTTTTGATATCTTCAATATCAGCACCTTTTTTACCGATGATTATACCAGGCTTAGAAGTATATATGGAAACCCTGATCTTATTAGCTGAACGCTCTATGATAATTCTGCTTACAGATGCTTCTTTCAGTTTTTTCTCAAGAAAAGCCTTGATCTTAACATCTTCGTGGAATTTTTTCGTATAGTCCTTCCTTCCCGCAAACCAACGAGAATCCCAGGTACGGTTCATACCTACTCTAAAAACAATCGGATTTACTTTTTGTCCCATATCTTACTTTTTTTGTTAGTACTTGGTACTTAGTACCTGGTACTTGGTTAATTAATAAATCTAAGTACCGAGTACTAAGTACCCGGCACTAAATACTTTTATTGCGCCGCCTCTTCCAACAGTATGGTAACATTGCTGAAAGGTTTTTGTATCCTTGAAGAACGGCCTCTAGCGCGAGCCGCAAATCTTTTCATAACTATACCTTTACCAACATTAACTTCTTTAACAAAGAGCCTGTCGATATCAAGGTTGTGATTGTTCTCTGCGTTAGCGATAGCAGATTTTAGCAATTCTTTTACCGGAAGAGCCGCTGCTTTCTTAGAGAAAGTAAGCTGCTGGATAGCTGAGTAAGCATTATGCCCTCTTATCAATCCCGCGATAAGGCTAACTTTCCTCGGTGACATCCTGAGGGAACGCAAAGTTGCACCCGCCTGGTTTGCCTTAAATTTTCTTTCTGTTTTAGCTTTACTCATAACAACTACGTTGCTTAAATTTTAAATTATTTAGATTCCGCTTTCTTATCAGAACCACCATGGGCGATAAACGTTCTGGTTGGTGCAAACTCACCGAGTTTGTGTCCTACCATTTCTTCCTTGATATTAACAGGAATATGAGTTTTACCGTTATAAACACCGAATGTCAGGCCAACAAAATCAGGAATGATAGTTGATCTTCTAGACCATGTTTTGATAACTTTATGCGTACCTTGTGCAGCCACTGCTTTCTTAAGAAGAGCTTTATCAACAAAAGGACCTTTCCAAACCGAACGTGCCATATATTTTAACTACTTATATTAAATTCTTAAAGTTATAGTTTAATTATTTCCTTCTTTTCCTGCGAGACTCAACTATGAGCCTGTTAGAAGGTTTCTTCCTATTTCTAGTAATACCACCTTTCGCCGGTTTACCCCATGGAGACACAGGATGTCTACCACCAGAAGTTCTACCCTCACCACCACCAAGCGGGTGATCTACCGGATTCATTGAAACACCTCTGTTATGAGGTCTTTTACCTTTCCAACGATTTCTACCTGCTTTACCTAAAACCTGGTTTTGGTGATCGGCATTTGAAACCGCACCAACAGTACCTATACATTCAGAAGGGATCTTCCTGATCTCGCCAGACTGAAGTTTAACAAGAGCGTAACCTGAATCCTTACCTGTAAGCTGTACATAAGTACCAGCCGATCTTGCTATCTGACCGCCCTTACCTGGCTTAAGCTCAACATTATGAAGTATAGTTCCAACCGGAATATTTTTAAGAGGTATAGCATTACCTGGTTTAATATCAGCATTATCAGAAGATACAACCACATCACCAACCTGCATCCTTTGCGGAGCAAGTATATAAGCTAATTTACCATCTTGATATTTAATTAAAGCGATATGAGAAGTCCTGTTAGGATCATACTCTAAACGCTCAACAGTAGCAGTAACATCTTTTCTGTCACGCTTGAAATCTATAGTCCTGTAGCTTTTTTTGTGCCCGCCACCTCTGAATCTAGACGTTGTGTGACCGAATGAATCGTGACCATCAGAAGCTTTACGGCCTTTAGTAAGCGTTTTCTCAGGCTTACCTTTATGAAGGTGTGACTTATCAACGAGAACCATTGCTCTCTGTGAAGGTGTCGAAGGTTTGAAAAATTTTAATGCCATATTACTATTTAACCCCTGAAGTTATGTCTATCGTATTACCTTGTTCCAGAGTAACGATAGCTTTTTTGAAATCCTGCTTAGTACCAGCGCGACCTCTAAAAACCCTCTTTTTACCGATAGCGTTAATAGTATTGACCGCTTTGACCTTAACACCGAAAATATCTTCTATAGCCGCTTTGATCTCTGGCTTAGTAGCAGTTTTCGCAACAATAAAACCAACCTGGTTATTCTGAGAAAGGAAAGTAGTTTTCTCAGTGATAAGAGGCCTTTTTATAATATCTAAATTTTTATAATTATTCACCATACAACTATGCCGTTAATCTTTTTTGTAAATCTTCCAGAGCATGCTTGGTAACGATAAGCTTCTCATGTCTCAGGATATCATAAACGTTCAGGCCGAATTGAGGAATAACATCCACACCGTGTATTGCCTGAATTGATTTATAGAAATTGTCTTTATCATTACCGCCGCGCACTATAAGAGCGTTAGTCGCTTCAAATGCCTTGAGCTTTGCAGTAATATCTTTAGTTTTGTGAGAGTCAACAGTAACCGTATCAACGATCCTGAGGTTGCCTTCAGAGAATTTGAGAGAAAGAGCAGTTTTAAGAGCCCTTATAACGAACTTTTTGTTCATTTTATACTCATAAGAACGTGGTTTTGGAGCGTGAGCTACACCACCGTGTCTTTGGTGAGGACCTTTAAGTGAACCTTGACGCGCATGACCAGTACCCTTTTGTTTAAAAGGTTTCTTGGTAGTACCGTGAACCTCAGTCCTCGTTAAAGTACTCTGAGTTCCAGCTCTTCTTTTTGCGAGCTGCCAGTTAACGATCGCATGGAGGATATCATTACGAAGATCTTGCTTAAAGATATCTTCGCTCAGCTCCACTTGGCCAACCGACTTATTCTCAAAATTTAATATATCAACTTTCATAAGCTCTTTTACTTAAATATTTATCCTTGTTGTTCAGTCGATGACTGTTCAGTAGCTGGCTGCTCAGCTTGAGCCGCCGGTTGAGCTTGCGCTTTACCCATCTTTAAACCTGCCGGCATCGGAACTTCTTTAGGAAGAACCTTTTTAACAGAATCCATAATTTCAACTATTGATCCGTCAAAACCTGGAACCGAACCTTTAACAGCGATCAAACCTTTAGCTTCATCAATAAGCACAACCTTAAGGTTCTGCTGAGTAGCGCGAACCGCTCCCATATGACCCGCCATTTTCTTATTCTTGAATACGCGACCCGGATCCTGCCTTTGACCAGTAGAACCAGCCGAACGGTGAGATATCGATACACCGTGGGAAGCTTCTAATCCACCGAAATTGTGGCGCTTCATAACACCTTGAAAGCCTTTACCAACTGTAATTCCAGCGATATCAACCTTTTGGCCGATAATGAAATGGTTAGCAGAAAGCTCATCACCTATATTAAGTAATCCGCTAGCTGGCACCCTGAATTCTTTCAAATGGTGTTTCGCCGCTACTTTCTTTTTTGCAAATTCTTCTCTTTGTGGCTTTGCTATGTTCTTAGCTTTCCTTTCACCAAAACCAACCTGAACAGCCGTATAGCCGTTTTTATCAGCAGTTTTGATATCAGTAACTAAATTACCTTCAACTCTAAAGAGAGTTGCCGGGATATGAGAACCATCTTCAGAGAAGATGCGTGTCATTCCGAGTTTCTCAGCAAGCAAACCTGTACGTGCACGTTGAGTCATATTACGCTGCCTCCTGCATCACTTCTACATACACTTCAACACCTGCAGGCAGATCAAGTTTGCCGAGCGCGTCTAATGTCTGTGGGTTAGTATCTATAATGTCTATTAGTCTTGAATGAGTTCTGATCTCTAACTGCTCGCGTGAGATCTTATCAATATGCGGGCTTCTGTTAATTGTAAATGTTTCCCTGGTACGCGGAAGAGGTATTGGCCCCCTCGATACTGAACCAGTTCTTCTTACCGTATCAACAATTGAACGCGCAGATTGGTCTATCAACCTGTGGTCAAATGCCTTGAGTTTAATTCTTATTTTCTGTCCAAGCATAATTTCAACTTTGTTAAAAAGCTATTCCGATTAATTTTAGCATTTCGGAACTTCAGAACCTCAGAATTTCTTTATTTCTGAGCTTCTGGAATCCTAAATTCCCTCTTTCGAGGTTGCGCCTTCTAACCGAAATATTATGGCATGTCAAACAAGAAAGTGAAAATAAATAAAGAATATTAGAACTTTACCCTCACACCCGCATCAAGTGCAAGCGGAACAGGAGATAATTTTGTTATCCTTTCATCAGCATTTGAGCCATTCTGCGCATAATATTCGGCTCCAAAACCAGCCATTGCGGAGATTGCGCCGGATAACGCAATATTATCGGTCACATCAAATTGCACACCTAATTTTTCTTTGAAATTCACCGGACTCATCTTGAATTGATGTGATTTATCTGCACCAATTTCAGACCTTTCATTATTAAATATATAAGCAAAATTAGATTCAGTATATATGCTAAACCGCTCCGAAATATCCTTTTCAAGCCTGATATCAAGCAGCATCGTCGGCATAACGAATTTTTCTAACTTATCATTTAAAAAATCAGTATTATTTTTCATTATGGTCACTCCACCCGATATAGAACCGGAAATAGCTATATCTGACCTATCGTTTTGAGACCTTATCCCGCCGCCAACCGCCATAACCATCATTTGCTCCGGCCTGCCGGTATTTTCTACATTAGAGCTTGAATTTACAAAAAACCCATCATTTACGCCTCTTACATGAACTTCGAACAACCCTTGAACAAAGAAAATATTATCACTACGGCTACTAAAATTATATTTAAGGCTTAAATTACTTATTGGCGTCTGCCCGCCCGCCCTGAAGTTTTCCTCCCTGATAGGAACTAATCCGCCTGAATCCAGCGAATAACCATATACACGCTGCGTAATATCAAATGGTTTCCCAAGAAAGAAACTATTATAGTTTGAAAGTTCAAAACCAGCGCCTTTATTATGTTTATCCGGCATAAGATCAAATATGGTTCAAGATGAAACCATACCAACTCTACATATCAAAGCAATTCAATTTCTTTGCTAACCCCTAACACTTCCGCCATTGCCGAGGCTTTTATCATAGTTTCCTGCCATTCAGATTCAGGGCTGCTGTCATATACTATCCCCCCGCCAACCTGAAATTCAAATTTATTCCCTTGGATTATAATAGTTCTTATCACTACAGAAAACTGACAGATATCTTCATTTATCAACCCCAATATACCGCTATATATTCCTCTTTTTATACCCTCCAACTCAGAGCATAATTTCATCGCCTGTATCTTTGGCGCTCCTGTCATGGAACCGGGTGGAAAAATAGCCTTTATCAGGTCAAAACTGGTATTGCCCTCCTTCAACTTTCCAACAATAGTTGAATGCATATGGGAAATATTCTTGAATGAGGAAGTTTCAAAAAGCCCCCTTACCTTAACACTTCCAGCCTCGCAGGCACGCGCAAGATCATTACGCATCAAATCAGTTATCATCAGATTCTCTGACTGGTCCTTACCGCTGACTGAAAGCTCACCCTGCGCCCCTGCCCTTGCAGAGCCTTTTATAGGGCATGTTACCGCATTACCTTCACCATCAACCTTTAAAAACAATTCCGGGCTTGATGAAATTATATAAGTCTCGCCAACTTTATAAAACACACTATACGGCGCTGGGCTAAGAACAGATAACTTTGCAAATAATGCAAATGCATTAACATCACCTTCAAACTCTCCATAAAATTTCCGCGTAAGGTTCGCCTGATAAACATCACCACGCTCAATTCTCCCTCTTATAGTTTTAATTTTATCAAGATACTCCGCCTTACTCATATCAGAGCGCACATATTTCACTTCCGGCTTTTTATAATTCCCAGCAGAATATTCAGATAATATTTTCTGTAATTCTCCCGGCTCATAATTTTCTTTTTGAGAAAACTCGGAAAAATTTACATCATCATTTTTTATAAAAAAATCTTTATCCTCGGGAAGTTTTTCCAGTTTATTTTTAAGCCCATAACCAAGCCACCCAAAAAGATATTTACCTCTGCTATTTTTTATTTTCTTTTCTAGAACATCAAGATCACTACCGCGAACTAAATCATTTTCATCACTTAACAGAAATGAATTCTTATCACTATAAGGCACGAACTTACCCGTATGCAGCAACGCAAAATTTTTATCTGATGATATTAAATTTTTTATATTTCTCATTTTTCCGGTCACTATTGACGAAACCTATATAACGACTATTACTACCCACAGCAACTGAACTCTGAATTCGAAACCCAATTATTAAAACCATGTTCAATCCTGACCTCATAATTGAAAGAAGCAAACTCAAAAAACAGATATCATCATGGAGGTTACTTGCTTTCCTCGCGCTGATACTCCTGATATTCGCGGCTTTCAGCGACACCGCAAACTTTGGCAGCGTTAATCCGATGAGCAGCGGTTACATCGCCCGCATCAAGATCGAAGGCATTATATATGAGAACAGAACCCGCGATGAGATAATTAAAGAGATAGCAGAAGATAATAACATCAAAGCCGTGATTCTGGATGTTAACAGCCCGGGCGGCAGTGCAGTCGGTGGCGAAACACTTTACAAAGCAATTAAAGACCTCAACGCTAAAAAACCTGTCGTCACCACAATGAATAGTTTAGCGGCTTCCGCAGGCTATTTAATTACACTAGGTTCTGAAAGGATCTTCGCACATAACGGAACCATCACTGGCTCCATCGGTGTGATAATGGAAATACCAAATGTCAAAGCGCTTGCAGATAAGATTGGCGTTCGTTTTGATTACGTAAGAACTTCCCCTATCAAAGGTTCCCCTACCCTTTTTGAAGAAAAGAACGAAGCCGCATTAAAAGTTCTCAATGACATGATGCAGGATTTCTTCGTTTATTTTAAATCCATAGTTGCTGAAGAACGCAACCTTGACAAAGCAACCGTTGATAAACTTGCAGATGGCAGAATATTCTCTGGCGCGGCCGCAAAAAGAAGCGGCCTTATAGATGAGATCGGCGGCGAAGATGAAGCAGTAAAATGGCTAAAAAAAGTTAAGAAGATCGATAAAGATCTTGAGGTAAGGGAAGTAAAACTTTCCCGCACCGAAGACAGGCTTGAGGAATTTTTCGGCGGAGCATCTGAAAGCCTCTCCCTCCCAAGTCAGTTTGAAGCCATATATAACAAATTCCTTAACGGCCTTGGTTTAATGTTGTAATTTAATGGTTTAAAGGTAATAATCATTTGATTTAGCTGAAAAATTAGATAAGACTAATTTTAGAACCCAACCCCTAATTGCTGATTAAACATGACAAAATCAGAACTTGTAAAGATACTGAATGAGAAACACCCTCAATTACAACTGAAAGATGCCGCAGGCATCGTTGATCTCTTTTTTGACATGCTTACAGATTCACTCAAAGGTGATGGCAGGATAGAACTCCGCGGGTTTGGAACATTCACTATCCGCAAACGTGCAGCCCGTCAGGCGCGCAACCCTAGAACAGGTGATAAGGTAACGGTCGGTGAACGCAAAGTGGTCTACTTCCGCGCCGGTAAAGGCCTTAAAGACAAGATTAATAAAGTTGTATAGTCATATACAACGACTAAATCCTAAATACTAACAACTAGCATATATGCAGCCATTCACAAAATTAACAGGCAGGTGTGCCCCTCTTCCGTTATCTAACATTGATACGGATATGATAATCCCGAAACAATTCCTGAAGACCATCAAACGTACCGGCCTTGGCAAAAACTTATTTGATGAGATGCGCTTTACTAATGATGGCATAGAGATACCTTCATTCATTTTAAACCAGCCTGCCTATCGCAATGCATCAATATTGATCGCCGGGCAGAATTTCGGCTGCGGCTCCTCTCGCGAGCATGCTCCATGGGCAATACTTGATTTCGGCATACGCTGCGTAATAGCACCAAGCTACGCCGATATATTCTACAATAACTGCTTCAAGAATGGCATACTACCTTTAGTTCTATCTCAGGAACAGGTAGATGAAATAACCAAATATGCTGAGAATGAAAATAATTCCGTTGAAATAAACCTCGAAACTCAAACCGTTTCTGCAAACGGCAAAGCCTATAAATTCGAGATAGACTCCTTTCGCAAATATTGCCTGATAAACGGCTTAGATGATATTGGCCTAACTCTAGAAAAAGAGAAAAATATCATATCCTACGAAGACAAGATGAAATCCCAAACCCCTTGGCTTTGGAATTAAACCAATTATTGTCATCGCCCGAGCTTTCGTAGAAAACTATAAGGTGATCCAAGACTGCAAGATTAATAATATTGCAGGATATGAAAATACCAAAATCCAGAAAACCTAAAGAAGATTTATTCCTATCTAAAATTTCTAACAAAAGGATAAGGAAAAACAAAATTTGGAAAGAATTTAATACCTAAAAACAATAAACATCATAAGCAATGTTACAAAAATAACCCTGGATTCCAACCGTTGGCTAAAATCCAGGAAGTAAAAGTAAATTATTAATCTAACAACCTGCTAAACAAACATTTTTTTGATTCTTAGCAGCTTCTAACCTATCATCTGCTACAGTTTTACAAATGGTTCTTTGCTCTAAAGTTTGCGCATTGTTCAAACAATTTTTCTTTTCATCATTAATAGTCTTTTTTTGAACTTCGAAAGCAGCATTACATGCTGAGGTACAAGCTTTAAATGCGACTACACAATTTTTCTTACATTGCTTCGCTTCATCTTCCGCACTTTTAATGGCTATTTTTGCTACAGCTTTACACGCGCTTTTCTGCTCTGGAGTAGTTGCTGACTGAAGACATGCATCTCTTTGAACTTTTGCCGCATTTTTTTTAGCATCCAAGGCCATATTACAGTTTAATTTACAGGCTTCGCTGTTTGAACCACCGCCATTCTGCGCAAGTGCAATACCTGAATATGACATAGCAATAGTAAAGCTTATTAGTGTGATTAATTTTTTCATAGGATCCTCTTTTTGATAAAGACCAAAATTGGTCTAATACACTATATATAAAATTTGTTACGAGATTGTTACGAAATTAATCTTTTTTTAACTTATTTTATAACCATTTGATCTTTATAGATAATTAACTACTTATTTCTTCTCTTTTAATTCCCTCAGCTTTTTAGCCCTGTAATGCCTGAACATATAAACTGATATCAGCAACGCAGCGAAAGTAACAAGACCAACTTTCACATAAAACAGATACGGCTTAATAAGGTGGCTATGCTCACCTATCATATAACCAAGTGTCAGCAATATACCCATCCATAATATTCCGCTGAGCAAACAATAGAACAGATATTTACTTACCTTCATATTCGCCAGCCCCGCCGGGAAACCTATATAATGTTTTACCGCCGGCAATAACCTGCCTGTAAAAACAGATATACCGCCATGGTCTTTAAAATACTCTTCAACCTTGGCAAATTTCTCATTGGACATCATGAATATTTTCGGATGCTTGAGCAAAAGGCTTTTACCGTAATGAACTGCAATCCAGTAATTGATATATCCGCCCGCAACAGACCCGGAAACACTCGCAATAAGAACTAATGTAAAATCAAGATGCCCCTCATGAACAAGGTAACCCGCCGGTATCATTGTTAGCTCAGCAGGTATTGGGATAAACGTGCTTTCTATAAGTGTCATGAAAAAAATGCCGAAATATCCAAGCCTTTCAACAAAACTCACTAAAAATTCGGTCGCCTGATCAAAATCCATTCAATATCCCGTATTAAAAATTTTTTCCGATATACAACAGATAATAGTTTTTTAAAATGTAAAAATGCCTCATTGAATAAATTTATTTATTCTAATTACGGATTAAAAAATAAATCTCTTTTTGAAATTTTTTATAAGGAAAGTTTCATATATTTTGTTATACTGCATAAGTTAGCAATAAAAAAATAGCAGTCTTTTTATGGCTTATTCCTCCAATCGGGCCTCGCAGTTTTTTTCGGGGCCCGATAAGAACATAAACATCGTTCTCGCCGCCAGCGCAGTTAATGCGCTGATCATTTTTGGCATTTTATATGCCCTTGAATATGAACATAACCTGCTTGAATTTTTCATTACATTCCGCACATTAGGTTTGGCATTACTCGCCTATAAATTCCGCTCCGGCCTGAAAAGGGATTTCGGCAAATTCCTTTGTGGCATCAATATATTCCTCGCCATAATCGCCAATTACTTTGTCTATAACGGCGATATAAATGACAGCGGCTGGGAAATGATGGACACAATAATCATAGAAAAAGCCTCAGAAAAAATGAATGATGCCAGTGATAACGCCAGCACCACTTTTGATGAAGCAACCGCGCAGGCACAAAAACAGGTGAATAAAGTAGCCGCTCAGGTTCCCGTTCCAGCCCCGGTATCAACCGCGCCATTTGAAATAAAACCACTTAAGATTAATCTGCCCAACCTTCCACCTATTAACCAGCAGATACAACAACCCACAATTCAGCAACAGCAACCACAAGCAACCCAGCCTACAAGGCAACAACCCTCTGACCCACTCAGGCAAGGCTATTCCATCGGTAACTAACCTTTAGATATTACATCTTTCAAAAAGCAAAATGGCCAATAATATTTCTATTATCAGCCATATAAAATTAATTTAACTCAGATATTTGAGCTAAATATCTAATCTTTATCTTTAACTTTATCCTTGTCTTTTGCAGGGATCTTTCTTCCGCCGCCAACCCTTTCAACTACCGGGCCGGAATTCATACTGGTAAAGAACTCATCATTGGTTTTTGTCTCACGTATCTTCTCCATCAGGAACTCCATTGCGTCCATAGAACCCATTGGGGAAATGATTTTACGTAATATCCAAACTTTCTGCATCTCACCTTCATCATAAAGAAGTTCTTCATGACGCGTGCCTGAACGAAGTATATCAATAGCCGGGAATATTCTTTTATCAGCAAGCTTACGATCAAGCACAACTTCCGAGTTACCTGTACCTTTGAATTCCTCGAATATCACCTCATCCATTCTTGAACCAGTCTCAATAAGAGCTGTCGCAATGATCGTCAGTGAACCGCCATTCTCAGTATTCCTTGCTGCACCGAAGAATCTTTTCGGCCTTTGAAGCGCATTCGCATCCACACCACCTGTAAGTACTTTACCAGAGGATGGCACAACGGTATTATAAGCACGCGCCAGCCTTGTGATCGAATCAAGGAGGATAACAACATCCCTACCATGCTCTACAAGCCTGCGGGCCTTCTCAATAATAAGTTCTGCTAACTGTACGTGGCGTGTTGCCGGCTCATCAAATGTCGAGCTTACAACTTCACCTTTTACCGTACGCGTCATATCCGTAACCTCTTCCGGGCGCTCATCTATCAGAAGAACAATAAGGTCAACTTCCGGATGGTTAGTTTCAATTGATTTCGCGATCGTTTGCAGAAGTACCGTTTTACCTGAACGAGGAGGCGCCACAATCAAAGCCCTTTGCCCTTTTCCAAGCGGAGAAACAAGGTCAATAACGCGCGCTGCATTATTATTCTTATCAGTGCTAGGCAATTCCATCTTGAGTTTTTTATCAGGATAAAGCGGCGTCAGATTGTCGAAATTCGTCTTTTTGCCAAGCCTTCCATGAAGGTCAATACCATTAACACTTTTAATCCTTGTTAATGCGAAATACCTCTCACGCAATTTTGGCGCACGCACCTCACCTTCAACCGTGTCACCAGTCCTAAGCGAAAATCTTTTCACCTGATTTGGCGATACATAAACGTCATCAGGACCAGCACGGTAATTATATTCTCTCGAACGGAGGAACCCGAAACCATCAGGCATTATCTCTAAAACACCTTCAAATATAACAATACCTTCCTGCTGCTCCATCATCACGCGGAGTATGTGGAAGATAATTTCCTGCTTAAGCATGAAGTTTGAACCTTCAATACCAGCTTCACGGGCTAATTCTATCAGCTCTTCCGCAGGTTTTGATTTAAGGTCTTTCACGAATAATGTCGGAACATCCTTCGCTTGTGTAAATCCGCCTTCAGCATCTTCACCATTATCATCTTGTGGTGGTACGAAATCAGGCGCCTTACCCGCTACAGAATTAGAGATGTAATCATACTCATTATTCATTGGCGGAACCGCGCTACCTGATACTATTGCCGGGTTCACATTTGGATCCATCGCCTCAGGATTCTGGTTTGCATCAACCCTTACTGGCTGTGGCTGCCTTTCAAAACCGCCATCATTACCATTTTTCTCAGGCCTGTTATTGTCATATCTATCGTTATTACGATCATTATTGCGGTTATCATATCTACCGCCGCCTCTATTATTATCATATCTGTCGTTACTATTACGGTTGTCATATCTTCCGCCACCGCCGCTATTATTCCTGTCGTTACGGTCATTTCTTCCCCTGCCACCGTTACGGTCATTCCTGTCATTATTATTGCGATCGTTACGGAAATTATTCCTGCGAGGTGCGCCGTTATTATGCCCGCCAGAACCGCCGCCATTCCCTCTGTTGTCATCACGGTTACCCCTTTCATAGCCACCGCCTTCACCTCTATCGCCCCTTACATCGCCTCGACCCTCAGCCCTCGTCCCGCCTTGGTTAGGTGCATTATCACCATTACTTTCATTTGTAACTACCGGAGCCGCTTGAGCTACCGGAGCTGAAACTGCCGCCGATTGTACTGGAGCCGCCGCTGGAGCTTCTGGAGTTTGTACCGAAACTGGTGCTGAAGCATCTGAGCTTCCTTGATCTTTACTTTCTTTCGCTGGAGTTTTACGCGCGGAAAGACCGAGTTTTTCTTCTGTCATATATATTGTTTGTTAGTTTAAGTTTTAGATTAGATTGTTTGGATAATATTTTGGAATAATTGGATATTATTGATTTTGATGAGCTAAAAATTGCTTATAAGTACAAATGTTATCTGATCTTATAAAACGGAATCTAGCGGAGGTAATCTAAAGACGAGTAGGCATTGCACCCAGCTCTTTAATTAGAACTCACATTATGCCTTGAAGCACCAGAGTTGCCCTCATTCTATACAGATAAAAACACCTGTCAAAGGGTATTTTTTAATTATAATCATTTATTTAAGTAAGCTCCATACCCTTCTTCAAGGCTTTTTGCATATTCACTTCTCCATTAGATTTTTCCGAATTGATGGCTTTTATCGTATTTGAAAACTCACTTGCCAACCTGTTAAGCTCCTCTAACTGTTCCGGTGCCATTACACCCTCAAACATCTTTGGATGATCTTTTAAAAACTTCTCAATTTCCTCAATTTTATAAATGCATGGGCAATAACTTCTCATCTCTTCACCATTCCGCAGATCATAAGATTCAGGTAATTGCTGCTCAAATATATGCTGGAATTTAACTTTTCTTTTTTCTCCACCGCCATCAATATCAATTCCTTCCTCTTTCACTTTGTATAAAATAGCTTGAAAAAGCTTCTGAAATTCACGCCTGAACTCCTCATAGTTATGAATATCAGGCTTTATACTTTCCAAATATTCATAACCTTTTATATAAAGCTCCTGGGACTTCTTATTTAATTTATCAAAATTATCATTGAATTCCTTACTATCACCACCAGGTTTAATCTTATCAAAAATTGTTTGAATATCATGTATGCCATCACCATCTTTTTCAGGGATGGACTTCACAACTTTATTGATAGTTTTATCTAATTTATACATGAACTCCAAAAGCTCATGCGGGTAAAAATAACTTCTTTTTTTAAAATTTTCCTGATCATTAATTTTACTAGGTTCAAAATCTTTAAATACTTTTTTAAAGTTTTCCTCCCATATTTTTTCAGGATTATTTATTAAATCATGAACGGCAATTTCTTTTAATTCTATCTTGCCATCAATTTCTTTATGATGTTTTTTGTAATATTTATTTATATCTTTAAGTGCTTCTTTTGAATTTTCCTCAAAGCCTTTCCCTAACTGCCTCACTTTATCAAATCGTTCCTGGAAATTTTCAGGAAAATAAAATCTGGTTGCTTCGTTTTCATGGGCCTTATCTATGACAGACACCATATTTATATAGCCATCATCAATTACTATATAGCGGTCTGCAAATTTATATAATTGGTTTTCAGCACCTATGCTTCTATTAGGATCAACGAAGGAATATCTTATAGGTACATCCCACCTTTCAGATTTATAAGGACGATTATTATTTATATGATCAGTAATCTGCTGGGATAGATTAGATTTTAATCCGGATATTTCCTCCGAAAGTTTATTGGCAGAGCTTAATAAAGATTCCTCTGACATTATCTTCATAACATCTCCCGCAGGCATAGATATTAATGTTTCAAAAAATTGTTTTTGATCTTTATCCATCCATGAATTGATATTCCCTGAAGAATACTTAGCTAAAAGCACATCTCTTTCATCAGGCGTCATTTCATTCTTAAAAACGGCATCATATGTATGATATTGCTCAAAAAAAGTGTCATAAGTATAGGGGTTTGTGATTACTTCCTTAATATATTTCTGCGGATCAGTTTTCCAGAGTCCGTTAGGTTCATGCTCTTTATCATATTGCAGCCTTTGAGCTGCGGCTTTAATTATATCTAATGGCGTAACAGGCATTATATCCCCTTTATAATAATGAATTTTTTTATATTACCTTAAAAAGGTTAATTTTTCATTAATATTACAAAAGTCACCTTATTACAAATCAATACGTTAGACAATTAATGTCCACCATCACTTAATTTTAATCCGTAAACAGACAATATTCCATTTATCTTATCCTTAAGAGCATCAAGCTCAGCCTCTGAATTACCTTCCGCGCGGATACTGATAGCACTTTGCGTGTTAGAAGAACGCACCATCCACCACCCGCCTTTTTCCATTACCCTTATCCCGTCGATCTCGCTTACTTCCGCAGGAGATTCTTTTATTTTTGCTCGTATTTCTTCCACTATCCTGAGTTTATCAGCTTCAGGAACCATTATACGGTATTCAGGCGATGCATAAGATTTCGGCAATTTTGAAACTGCGTCACTTGGCTTAAGTTTTCTTTTTACAAAATAATTTATCAGGCGAACTGCCGCATAGACCGCATCATCATATCCATAATTCTTATCATTAAAGAAAATATGCCCGCTCATTTCCCCTGCTAACGGTGCGCCGGTTTCCATAAGCTTCTGCTTGATGAATGAATGCCCGGTTTTCCATATTATAGCCTCACCGCCAAACTCCTTAACCTTATCAAAGAATGCCTGACTGGCTTTCACATCCGCGATTATCTTTGCACCTTTAATATCCGCCAGAACATCATCGGCAAAAAATATCATCATCTGATCACCCCAGATTATCCGCCCTTCTCCATCCACAGCACCGATCCTGTCACCATCACCATCAAATGCCAATCCAATGTCGCATTTCTCTTTTTTTACCAGATCAATTAGCTGTTGTAAATTCTCCGCAACTGTCGGGTCTGGATGATGCGCCGGAAAATTCCCGTCGATCTTTTCATTTATCAGGAAATGTTTTGCCGGAATTCTTTTTACCAGCTCCCCAACTATCTCACCCGCAGAACCATTCCCCGGATCCCACGCTATTTTAAGGTCTTTTAGGAATTCATTTGAACCTTCTAGCGCTCCCGCAAGGTTGTTCAAATATTCTTCTTTCACAGGAAAATTATGAACCACTCCTTTGCCTTCTGCAAAATCCCCAGCCTCACACATGCGGCCTATTTCTTTTATTTCTTCACCAAACAGCGGCGCCTTATTATACATCATCTTAAAACCATTATCCTGCTTCGGGTTATGCGATGCAGTAATAACCATCCCACCATCCATATTTTTAGAGCGCACAGTAAAATACACCATCGGGCTTGGTCCAACGCCTATGTCAAACACTTCAGCTCCGGCATCCACCAAACCTTTTATAACTTCCGCTTTTAATGACGGCGTTGATATCCTACCATCATAACCAAGCACGAGCTTTGGGTTTTTATTATTTGTTTTTCTGATTATCTTGGTCGCAAATGCGCGCGCTATATAATAAGCATCTTCCGTAAATATCTGTTTCCCCACTTCCCCGCGTATATCATACGCCCGCAGCGCCGTTGAATTTAAAACTTTAGAGGGGGTAAGGGAAAAGGGGTAAGGCATAAGGGATATATTATATTTTTGTTTTTAGAACTTTTCGTAATGTATTAAGCATTTTTTCTATCTCTCTTATATTTAAAAATATCTCTTTTAAATCTTCTTTTTTACAAAGCTCAATATCAAAACAAATTATTAATTGCGTTTCAACTTCTGCAAGGGATCCAAGTGCTATGGATAAAAAATTGATAAAATCTTTTGTACTTCTCCTCGTATGACCTTCAGCAATATTGGAAGGTACAGAAACTGCCGATTTCCTAACTTGAGAAGTAATCCCATATAATTCCTCTTTTGGAAACTTCCTTGATAAAAAATATACGTCTTTTGCTAAAATCCTCGCCTTTTTCCAAACCTCTAAATCCCTAAAACTTTTTATCTCTTTTGTCATAAGTTCCTTATCCCTTCCCCCTTAAGCCTTATCCCTATTGTTACTTCACCTTCTCACATTTATTGTGGTTACATTCCAGTTTAATATTTTCCTTCTCACATTTTACCGCGCAGACATTATTACAAATACCTTTAAAACTTGCTTTTCTTTTCTCCACTATGGTCTGGAATATTTTATGAACATAGAATTTACACCCGAGCGGGCACATACCTTCCATCACAACGCAGTCTTTATCTGCCTGGCAATGCCTTGCTTCCCTTAAAAATTTCTTAAAATCCGCAACAGCCTGCCCGCATTCTGAAAGCTGCATAGCCTTAAGCCCCCTCATCTGCTCACCGTCAGAAGCAAGTGGAAAACAAATCAAAATCAGGAACCCAAAAAATATGATCTTTTTCATTAACCTTCTCTTTCAATGGAGAACTTTAAAATATCTTCTAACGCCTTACTATATTCATTTTCAGGCAGGTTAGAAAGGTTCTTTTTACCTGCATCACAATATTCTATTGCTGTTTTCCGGCAGAATTCCTGTGAATTACTCTCTATCATCAGAGATCTTAACTTCCTGAATTCCTCTTCATTCCTCAGCTCTTCATTACCTGAAAATAATTTTTCCATCTCAGCAACTGCTGACTTCTGGCTGCTGATCACCTTATACAAATGAATTACCGGCAGTGTTGCTTTTCCCTCACGAAAATCATCACCAAGTTTCTTCCCCCATGAATTCTCATCGGCAAAATAATCAAGCTCATCATCACTTATCTGGAATGATATCCCAAGGTTCCTGCCAAATTTTCCTGCATTGGTTTTCTGCTCCTCATCTGCATCTGCAATTATGGCTCCAACCCTACCACAGGCTGCGAACAGTTCAGCAGTTTTAGCCGTAATGATATCAATATAATCTTCAATGGAAGTTTTAATATCCGCCTTATGCATCAGCTGCTTTATCTCGCCTTCCGTAAGTATTGATGAAGTATGCGAAAGAACTTTTATTATTTCGAGGCTGCCGGAATCACTCATCATTCCAAATGCCTGCGCCAGTAAAAAATCACCCACCAGAACGCTTGCCGGGTTACCCCATAATTCATTGGCAGTTTTCCTGCCACGTCGCATCTTGCTGCCATCAACTACATCATCATGGAAGAGCGTCGCCGTATGCAGTAATTCAACACATGCCGCCATTTCTGATATTAGCTTGCTTTTGCCACCCAGCATCTTGGCACATAATATCAATATTATCGGCCTCAGCCTTTTTCCACCAGCCGTCACTATATGGCTAAGCAAAGATTTTATAAGATCAGGCCTCCCCTCCCCAAGCGCAATTATCCTCGCATCAACCGCTTTCAGCTCCTCTTCGTACAAAGGCTTATATTTATGTAATGGACTCATAATTTATCTAAAATATAAAAATTAATCCCTCTCCTTCTTACGGGAGAGGGTTGCGAAGTCTTGCTTTCACAAGAAAGCTAGACGAAGCTGGGTGAGGGTTCATAGTTAATAATAACACCACCCCTCACCCTAACCCTCTCCCACAAGGGAAGAGGGAAATAGATTTCTAACCCAACTCCTAACTCCCAACGCCTTATTCCCAATCACGCCCCATTGAAAAATATCTGGAATTTCTCATAAGTCGTAAGCGTAATATCATTTCTTTCAAATTCAAAATCTGCGCTTTTCATCTTCTGTAGATATTTCGCATAAACCTTCGCCATAAGCATGGCAGGTTTCATATTCTGCTTTTCTTCTTCAGGCAAAAGGTTTAACGCCGAATATAATGACTTTTCTGCTTCAGCCGCCATTTCCGCAAAAACCCCCTTCAAGCGCGGCAGGTAAGATTTATAATCCAGCGAAAGCTCAAATGGCTTCAGAACAAGGAAATTATATTTCACTGCTAGTTCTTTCGGTACATATATGCGGCCCATCCTCGCATCCTCTTCCACATCGCGCAGGATATTTATCAGCTGCAAACCACGTCCAAGTTTTATCGCAAAATCAAAAATAACCTGTGAATTCTTTTCATTATAACCAAATATCCTTGTCGATGCCACACCCACACACCCTGCCACATTGAAGCAGTATTTATCCAGCACCCCCCATTCCGGGAAGAACATTTTCCCGCTAATGTCCATTATCTGCCCGTTTATAACATGCAGCAGGTAATTTTTATGTATGTCATATTTTTTACATATCAGGTTCACTTCCCTGATCAGCGGATGCCTAGGATAAGTATCATAATCCAGACTATCGATATTATTGGTCTGCGCAAAAAACTCCCTCAGTGTTTCAGTAGGGTTATGGCTGGATTCCTTATCGGCAAAATCATCAACTCTTTTACAGTACGCGTAGAATGAAAGCACATCATGCAGCCTTTCACCTTTCATGGTCTTGAGTGGTTTTATGAAGGAACTACCAGCCGTTTCCGCCAGAACCCTTGCCATTTTAAGCGGCGCTGTTTTTATGATTGCAAAATATAAACCTTTCGCCAAACAGAATAATTTTTCAAACTTATTAAGCTCAACCCTTTTCTTCAGAACATCATTCTTACGCAGCTTCCATATAAGCAACTTACATATCTCAACTATAGTAAATAATTCCGCACGCACCCTGAAAGATAATATCTTCTCCGGAAAATTCTTAGCCCTATCAAGCATTTCTTGAATTCTATCCAGAACTTTTCCTTTACCTTCCTTTACCTCATAACACTCTTTATCCTGCAAAAATTTCTCACGGTTCGGAAAAAACGACCTATCAAAATAAACCCTTTTCAGATTTATATAATCACTTTTTAGATCCTGCAAATGATTAAGTAATTGCAGCGTCATACATATCTTATCAGCCTTCTCTATATCGCAGTCAAATTCATGCGTTGCCTCTAAAAACAATTTGCCGATACTTGCCGCTGAACGATCACAATATTTAAGTGTATCTTCCCATGAATTATATTCCCTGAAGATATTACAATCTTCAATAAAAGCTTCAAGCAGGCCTACACCGCTCCTTACATCGAACACACCTTTGTTACACAACCTTGAAAATTCTATGGCAAAGTCAGGCAGCTCTGCTTCATTTTTATTTTTTAATGACTCAAGTAATTTTACCAGTATCGCCTGGCTATGTATCCTAAAACCATTAGGGTTATCCGCTATCTCATCTGCGCTTCTTGCAAAATTATATAAAGCGCGGATCGGTTTCCTGCTGCGCTTCGGCACGAGTAAACTCGCCACCGGAAAATTTTCTGACTTCCTGAATATATTCAGTTTTTTGATATCTTTGATATCACTTAATTTCACACTAACTCACAATATCTTTTACAAATGGAATAGTTATATTCCTTTTTTTCTCAAGGGATTGTTTGGAAATCACTGCTATCGACTCAATTATTTTTCTGTAATCGCGCTCCATTCTTTTTGAAAGGAACTCCACCACATCAATTGAAACCGTCATCTGCCTGTCAGAAAACAGCTTTATTATCAGCGCCTTTATAACCTCATCATCAGGCTTTTCTATTATGATATTATAAGCACTTGAGATGCGCGATTTCAGATCATCAGAAAAAGCTTCGCCTTTCGCCTCTTTTATTTCCGCAGCCGTTTTAGTTGAGGTCAGCAGTAACTTCCCCCCCTCATTATTAATTTTATTTATCAAATGAAATAACTCTTCCCCACCAGCCTTATCTAACTTCTCTATATCTTCAACTAACTTCAAACTTCCATCTTCAAACCTCAAACTATTCTTACTGACCCATATATTCGCCAGATGCGTTTTCCCGCTCCCTTCAACTCCGCTAATTAGCGCAATATTCCCCACCCATTCCTCCAGCGGCGACATAACAAAATCAAATGCAGCCTTATTACTCGTTCCAACAATAAAATCGCTTTTTAAATAGCTTTCAAGATCACTAAATTCTAATAAAAACTGTTTTGCCACACTTTTATCTTTTTAAATTAATCTTATAATACAAACAATTATACTAAATGCCTAAATTAACCCCTTGGTTAATTATTTATTAACCTTTGTATATTATACTATCAAAATTACTATCATAAAACAAAAAGGGATACACAATGTTAAATGAATTTTTACCAGCTATTGGCACTCAGCAACAAATGCAAGGCTTAGAAGAGAGAGTACCAAAAGAAATAAAAGGAAAAATATTGCAAGATATTATGAATTCTTCACCCGAAGAATTGCAATCTCTAAAAACTGCATCAGAAAAACTTTACAATCAGCTTTTACAAATATTAGTAGATGGTACTGACCCAAATGAAGGACCTAACGCATATCGCACACCAGGAACTGATGGATATTGGCCACCTGATCTTAGAAAATATTTAAATAGTTATACTGAAAGGCATCCCGAAGCAGATGACTGGTTAAAAAATTTAGCTTTATCATCAATAAAAGACTATTTTGATCCTTATGAAAAATTAAAAAATAAAGCTTGGGAACTTGAATATACATTAAACTATATAAAAGCAGAAAGTATCATAAGGCACGAAAACTTTCAGGTTTATAGTGAAATTGAATTTGCTAAACCAGAAATGAGAGAAGAACTGGAGAATTTATTAGAAAACATTTCTATTGAGGGTAAAAATAAGCCTATTCCTTATGAGAAACTGGAATCTTACGCACATACTACATTATTACAAAAAACAGTTGATAAAGAAACACCTTATATAATCACAAATGAAGAGTTTGAAAGCGCACAATCAGAACTAAAACAATTTGGTCTAACTTTAGAAAAATATATAGTTGATCCCTCTAAAAACGAAGGATCAATCACCGTATTCAGAGGCGGTATACCTATAGATGAGAGAAAAGATGTGGCATTTAGCAAGCAATAATAGACCCTAATCTACTTTTTTAGGTGGCCTACCCCTTTTCCTTGGGGAATTATTATGTGAGTTCTCAAACCCAAAAACATCAGCATTCTTAGGTGCTTCAGGGTGAACCTTCTGCTTTTCAGCAGCGCGGTTCTGGCTTTCAGTTTCTTCCCTTCTCACATGGTGCCTATTGTGGTTAGGGCTTTCCAGCGCCATTATCGGATAACCAAGATACAGAGTACTGTTCTTATACCTTGTAAGAGCTGAACGCACCAGAACCCCAACAATCGCCGTTAGCGGAATAGCTATCATAATACCCGTCAGCCCCATTAATGAACCACCTGCCAATAACCCGAAAATTATCCACACCGGGTGCAAATTCACTTTATCACCAACTAATTTCGGCGTAATAAAATTACCCTCAATCAAATTTCCAAGGCCAAAAATGAACAGCACGAACAATATCCCGTCCATACTGGTGAATTGCAGTAGCGCAATAAGCAGCGCCAGTATCAGGCTCACCGCCATCCCGATATACGGTATGAATGTTAATACCCCCGCCATAATCCCGATCGCAACCGCATACTCAAGCTTTATAAAGCTTAAATTCACCGCATAAAAAATACCCATTATAATACACACTGTCACCTGCCCACGAATATAAGCCGATACAGTACCATCAATCTTCGAAAATTCATTCCTGATAACAAGTAATTTATTCCTAGGTAAAAGATCATCTATCTTCTTAACCATCAGATCCCAGTCACGCAGTAAATAGAATGCCACCACCGGGCTTATTATAATGAGCGACAAAAAGTTAAATATAGCCGCACCTGACGTAACTAGATTCTGCAACGATATCGCAATGAACTGCACTATCTGAACCGAAAATTTATACGAAAAATCCTGCACCTTCTGTTCAAAACCCGGCGCATATTTTGAGACCAAAGTGCTTATTTTTGTCCCCTGTTTGAACTCAAACTCATTGAATATCTGCGGTATCTTTGCCGCAAGATTCTTGAACTGCTCCACAAAAATAGGCCCGAGGAAGAATGCCGTCAACCCGAATATCACCCCGAAACTGCCTATCACTATCAATGTTGAATTATTCCTTGAAACCCCCGCTTCCTCTATCTTATCAGTTATAGGATCCAAGAAATAAGCCACCACCGCCGCAAACACGAACGGAAATAACACATTAGATACCAGATATATGAAAACCCCTAAAACGATAAATATTATCGACCAACTAACTACAGACTGTTTTATTTGCATACGAATTTATGATTACTCTATAAAGCAGATAATACGATAATACGTTTTCTTGGCAATAGGCAAAAACCGGGGAAGATAAAAAAGCCGGGAAAACATTTTGCGTATTTACGCATAATCGTCTAATCGTCTCATACATATAACCGTCTAAATTTATATTATGAAATACAAAGAAGCAGGTGTTGATATTGATGCCGGTAATGAACTGGTAAAACGCATTACCCCTTTTGCAAAAGCTACCACACGCATCGGCGCAGATTGCGACCTCGGCGGCTTCGGCGCGCTATTTGACCTTAAAAAACTTGCTTATAAAGATCCTATTCTAGTTTCATCAACTGATGGCGTTGGCACTAAACTTAAAATAGCTAAAGAAGTTAGCAAACATGATACTATAGGCATTGACCTTGTCGCCATGTGCGTTAATGATCTGGTGGTACAAGGCGCTGAGCCATTATTCTTCCTCGATTATTTCGCCTGCGGCAAACTTGAAGTTGGCATCGCCACTGACGTTATCAAAGGCATAGCTGAAGGCTGCAAACAGGCAGGATGCGCCCTTATAGGTGGTGAAACCGCTGAAATGCCTGGCATGTACAAAGTTGGCGATTATGACCTTGCCGGTTTTACGGTCGGCGCGGTTGAGCGTGAAAATATACTCCCTCTCAAAGAACTTAAAAATGGTGACGCAGTGATCGCAATTGCCTCAAGCGGCGTCCATTCAAACGGCTACTCCCTCGTTCGCAAGATACTCACTGATAATGATATAAGATTCTCTGACCTCGTAAAAGGTTATGATTTTACCAAAACTATTGGTGAAGAACTCTTAACCCCTACCAAAATATACGTTAAACAGTTGCTCGGCATCTTCTCAAACAGCCCGACCCTTGCATCATCAAAACATCCTATAAAAGCGGTTGCCCACATTACCGGAGGCGGCATTACAGAAAACCTCCCGCGCGTTCTACCAAAAGGTAAAACCGCGCAGATAAACCTGAATTCATGGCAGTTCCCGCCGCTCTTTAAATTCCTTCAGGATAAAGGCAAGGTCTCAACTGATGAAATGCTCCGCACCTTTAACTGCGGCTGCGGTATGATCCTAGTTGTTGAACGTGAACCTGCCAACGCCCTTATCTCAACCCTTCAGAAATTAGGTGAGCAAGCCTTCATGATCGGTGAAATAATTGATGGCACCGAGATAAAATATATTTAGTTCTGTAATTAAAATAAATTATTAGCTATAATTATCTGAAACAAATAGATTTTTATGGCTAGAAAGAACATTCCTGAAATTATTACTAGATTCAATTTTGGTGAAAACAATCCTGCATTGGTAAAATTTGTTGAGGATCACGCGACCAGATGCTCCTTTGAAAATGGCACCTATAAAATTGCGTTGGAATTTGAAAGGGTTAAAGAATGTTTACCTCAGGAATTAAGGTTAAATAAAATAAGAAATGAGAGGATAAAAAATTCCGGAATAGATAAAGCTGAACTTTCCGGTGATATTGTTATTGCCCTCATGCATACAGGATTAGATTTTGAAGCATTGCGCCTCAAAAAAACACCTCACTCAGAGTTGGATCATATTGATACTATCCGTACAGGCAGACAATATGAATCGGGCCGTAAACCTCATCAATCACCAAGTTTTTAATATGCCAGCAAATATATAAAGGTTGCCCCTGTTGAAAAAATTACTAATCTCGGTTACAGGAATATCTCATGCAAAAAGGTAAATATATATAATGAAACTAAAGACAGCAGTACTTATTTCAGGCAACGGAGGTAACCTTCAGGCTCTCATTAATGCCGCAAATGCAGATAATAATTACCCTGCCGAGATTTCCCTCGTTATATCAAATAAACTTGATGCCTACGGCCTTGTCCGCGCCGAAAAAAGCAACATCAGAACTTCCATAATAGATCACAAAAGGTTCAAAACCCGTGATGGTTTTGACCATGAGATTCACAGCCAGCTTATCCAGAATAAGATAGATGTAGTTTGTTTAGCAGGCTTCATGCGCATCCTGACCCCTGATTTTGTAATCAAGTGGCACGGCAGAATGATCAACATCCACCCTTCCCTACTGCCATCATTCCGCGGCGGCAACGCAGTCCGTGATGCCCTTGATTATGGCGTAAAAATAACTGGTTGCACCGTCCATCAGGTCATCCCGGAAGTCGACAGCGGCAAAATATTAGTTCAACGCTCCGTAGAGATCTCAGAAAATGACACGGTAGATTCAGTCGCCGATAAAATTCACATTCAGGAACATATCGCCTACCCTGAAGCCTTAAAAAAACTCTGCTCTCATATTTTAGCTAATCGCTAATCCTACCAACTTAGATTTTCCTCATCACTTCCGCACATTATTTTTCATACATATAATTGAACTCAGTCACTAATGAGTAAAATTTATGAATAAAGAAAGATATATCCAGCTTATTGATAAGCACCGCGTTATCCTTGAGAAATCACGCAATCTGATCGAAAATATTTTTGATAGGATACAGGAAGACATTGAAAAAATACCTTCTGAAGCACCCGTAAAAAATATCGAATATTACGAAGATGCAGCAACCATTGTCAATAAACTCTCATCCATTTTACTTAAAATAATCAAGCAGGAGCAGGAAATTGCACTTATCGACATTGAAAAATTAAACGAGGCCAATCTTTCGAAAACCGATTTGAACGCACCTATTACAAAGGAAGATATCGAAATGATGGAACAATATCTTGAAATATATCGCGAACAACAATCAAATTCTCCTTCTCCCCTATATCGCGCCGAAGCTCAAGCTAAGGCGGATGCGGGAGAGGGCTGGGGTGAGGGGTAACTTGATAATCATGAACAATTTAATAAACTTGAACAGCAAAATAATCAGGAATAATTTCATATTATTTTTGCAGAAATGTTTTGTGACTGTAAATCCGGGCACAAAATATTTATATAACTGGCACATTAAACGCATTGCGGAATACTTACACTCCTGCGAAAATTCTGAGATAAACCGCCTGATAATAAATATTCCTCCTCGCTACTTAAAATCATTTATTGTCAATGTCGCATGGCCCGCATGGCTTCTCGGGCAAGACCCAACCCGCCGTATAATTTCCGCCAGCTATTCCAACGGCCTTTCCATTAAGCACTCGCTTGATTGCCGCGCTATTATCGAATCGGAATGGTATCAGGAACTTTTCCCCGAAACCAGGTTAACTTCTGACCAGAACGAGAAAAATAAATTCATGACAACCATGCGCGGTTTCCGTCTGGCAACTTCCACAGGCGGCACTTTAACAGGCGAAGGCGGCAATTTCCTTATCCTTGACGACCCGAACAACCCCTCTCATATTATGAGTAAATCTATCCGCGATGAAGTTCTTCGCTGGTATGAACAGGTTTTTTCAACCCGCCTTGATGACAGAAACAAAGGTGTAATAGTCCTCATAATGCAGCGCCTCCATCAGGAAGACCTGACCGGACATCTTCTTGAAAAGAAAGATGTCTGGAACTTATTAAAACTCCCGGCAATAGATAGAGACAATATCCTTCAAGCAGAACGCCAATCACTTAAAGAACTAGAACGCACCAAAGCCGAAATGGGCTCTTTCGCATTCTCCGCCCAATATCTGCAAAACCCCTTAGCCGTTGAAAGCGGAATGGTAAAACCGGACTGGATGCGATATTATTCTGAAGCACCTATCCAGCTTAAAACTATCACCCAAAGCTGGGATACCGCTATAAAAACCGGAAAAGATAATGACTACAGCGTTTGCACTACTTGGGGTGAATCTCATAACGCTTACTATCTGCTTGATATGGTACGCCTCAAAGCAGAATACCCGCAACTTAAAAGAACCATAATCTTCCCCTATGAAAAATGGAAGCCAGAACGCATCCTGATGGAAGATAAAGCCAGCGGCCAGAGCCTTATTCAGGAACTCCGCGCCGAAAGTAAACTCCCCGTGATCGCGGTGAAAGTTAATCAGGATAAAGTTTCAAGGTTCGCCTCGGTCACCCCGCTTTTTGAAGCCGGAAAAATATTCTTCCCAACTAAATGCAGTTTTCTTGCTGATCTTGAAGTAGAAATATTCTCCTTCCCCGAATCCCCTCATGATGACCAGATAGATTCCATCTCCCAATATTTAAACTGGGTACGCAACGAAAAACTCTTCCAGCCAAATATCAGGAGGTTTTGATGATATTACTTTTTCAGCAGGTCACGAATTTCCCTAAGAAGTATAACCTCTTCAGCAATAGGCGCTGCCTCTTTTGCTTCATGTGCTCTTTTAAGTTTGTTCATGCCTTTTATCGCTATAAATATCGCGAACGCTATTATGATAAAATCAAAAATGGTCTGGAGAAAATTTCCATAATTTATTGTAACAGGCGCAATCCCATTGGTGAATTCACCAAGGTTCAATTTAAGCTCGGTAAATTTTACACCACCAACCAGAAACCCGATTATTGGCGTTATGATATCCGCCACAAGCGAGGAAACTATTTTACCAAACGCCGCCCCGATAACCACACCCACCGCCAAGTCCATCACATTACCTTTCATCGCGAATGATTTGAACTCATGTACAAAATTTTTCATGGCACTTCCCTTTAGTTTTTTGTGTAGATACAATAAGTATTATCCTTTGAACTTCAAATTATAAACTGATTTATATGTGGATTTATCTTTTTTATATTCTTCAATTTGCAATAAGGTTTCCTTATCCATATAATCAAGAAGCGGCTGTTTCACTGAAAACAACTTCTCCATGGCCGGCTTAATTTTTTCGTCCCATTCAGGATAAAAATTATCAAAATCTGTTTTTCGTAAATATCTGCGGCACTTATCACCGCCGCAGCCATAAAGCTTCATTTCCGTTTCCCAGTTGAATATTCCGTATTCATCAGTAACTTCTTCACCCGCCTGAATATCACGTATTGCTATCTCAAACCCATAACCGGTAGATATAGAATTCGGGTCACACGAATGGTTAACATATTTCGCGATATCCCAGCTTATCATACGAATTCCGAACTGGTCTATGGTGCTATATTTTTCAACTATCTCCCTGAACTTCGGGGAGAGTTTATTATAGGCCGCCTCATCAAAAAAATTCTCCAGTTCATCAATCACATATGTGATTGTGCCAGCGGGAATGAACTTCCGCGCGAATATTCCCGAGCCAATCTGCTCATTTATAAATCTTATCTCAGTATCAGGATGCATCATATCACTTAGTTTTTAGTTTGAAGATTGAAGTTGGAAGCGCTACTATTTCTTCTAAAAGCTTCCAGCGTATTTTTAAGCAAACAGGCTATAGTCATAGGCCCAACACCGCCGGGAACTGGAGTTACTGCAGAAGCAACTGAGGACACATCTGTAAAATCAACATCACCCACCAGTTTTGAATCAACACGGTTAATTCCTACATCAATAACAACTGCGCCTTCCTTCACCCAGTTGCGCTTTACAAGTAATGGCTTGCCTACTGCTACAACTAGTATATCCGCGCCTTTGCATACATCTTCAATATTCTTAGTTCTGGAATGGCAGATGGTTACCGTACAACCTTCATTAAGTAGAAGCTGGGACATCGGCTTGCCGACTATATTACTACGACCCACAACAACGGCATTCTTGCCGGAAATATTATCACCAAGAACATCTTTTACAAGAAGCAGGCAGCCTAGCGGAGTACACGGCACCAGCGCATCTTTACTGCCCGTTACGAGCAGGCCGCGGTTCACAACGTGGAAACCATCAACATCTTTTGCGGGGGAAATCGTTTCAATTACCTTGTCTTCAGATATATTCTTCGGAAGCGGTAACTGAACAAGTATCCCATGTACTTCAGGATTATTATTCAACTCTTCTATCTTTGATATCAGCTCATTTTCAGATATGCCGGAAGGGTATTTATATTCAAAATTCTGCATCCCGACTTCAACGGTCTGCTTTGACTTATTACGTACATAAACTTCAGATGCTGGGTCTTCTCCAACAAGTATCACAGCCAGACCCGGCTGCTTACCGGTTTTAGCTTTAAGTTCGGCAACTTCATCTTTTATTCTAGCACGAAGCGTTTCTGCGAATTTTTTACCATCTATTATTCTCGTCATTTTCATCTGGCTTGGTTTGACTGGTTGATAGGGCATTTTTCATAAGATTTCAAGGCCAACTACCTTATGAGTGAGCCGTCACTGTCAAACATATCGAGCTGAGAGAATAATTTATCGGTAAGATCCATAAATTTAGAGTTTTGTAAGGCTATAACCTGCTTCAGGTAATTCTCATCCCAGTATCGCATTACTTTATCGCGCTCCATAGCATTCTCATGCTTTGAATGCATCTCATAATATAAAAGCTTGGAAAGTTTCTTTTCTTTTTTGGAATCGTTATTCTCACGTTTATGCTCGATCACTTTACGGGCAAGGTTGCGGCAGACATTTATAGCCATCACGCTGTTGTTATCATCGGTCATTATATAAACGTAGTAAGGCATTCGTTGATTCGTTGATTCGTTGTTTCGAATATAACAAAATAAAACAAACCAACAAAATCAAATATTACTTTAAAGAGTATTTGATTCCAAAAAACAAATCAACGAATCAACAAAACAACGAATCAACTATTTTGGAACACCTTTTGAAGTTGAATATTCAAAGTGAAGTGGTTTACCAAAAACTTTTTCGTATGCTGTATGGCAGGCCATCGCCACTTCCGCGAATCCACATGAGATCAGCTTTAATTTACCTTTATAATTACAGATATCACCAACGGCATATATGCCTTCAATATTAGTTTGCATATTATGCGCTTCAACAGAGATATGATTATGATTAAGGTTCAAACCCCAATCTGCAATTGGCCCCAGTTCCATAGCCAGACCAAAGAAACATAGAAGGTTATCAGCTTCAAGCGCGCGTTTGTTTTTATCAAGATCCTCAACAATAACATTTTTAAGAATGCCACCCTGCCCTTCTAAACCAGAAAGCTGGAATGGAATAACAAACTCAAGCTTGCCTTTTTTCTCCCACTCCTTCATCTGCGAAACTGATTCAGGAGCAGCGCGGAATTTATCGCGCCTGTGGATAACGTAAACTTTCTCCGCAACTGACGCGAGAATATTTGCCCAGTCTACCGCAGAATCACCACCGCCAGCTATCACAACTTTTTTACCGGCATAATCATTCTTAGTGCGAACCATGTAAGCAACACCGCCTGTTACTTCATACTCACTAAGCCCGTCAATTGGTGGCTTATTAGGCCCGAAAGCTCCACATCCAGCAGCTATGATTATAGCTTTTGCCTGAATGGTAGTATTTTTTGAAGTAGTTATTGTGAATTCAGAATCAGCCTTCTCAACTTTAACTACCTGCTGCCCTAAATGATAGACAGGAGAAAATGGTGATGCCTGTTTTTCAAGATTCTTAATTAAATCTTCCGCGACTATCTCAGGAAATGCCGGGATATCGTAAATAGGTTTCTCAGGATAAAGCGCGTTACACTGCCCGCCAACAAAATCAAGCGCATCAACCATATGGCATTTCATGCCGAGCATCCCCGCCTGAAACACAGTGAATAAACCCGCCGGGCCAGCGCCTATTATGCAAATATCTGTACGATTAATCATTCCTTAACTATTCAAATGTATAATGAAGTTTTAACCAAAATATTTAATATATGAAAGAAATTTTGCAATTATTAGAAAATTATTATGATGGGCTAATTGATTATGTAAATACCAAAGAGAATTATACTCCTAAAGCATATATGCAATTTGAAATTGATTCCGCCAATAAACTTGTTGAAGACCTTGGAAAACTAGATAAAAATAATTCTGTAGATCAAAAATATCTTTGCAAGATCATAAATTATTACAATCAGGTTATAATTCCATCAAAACAAGATAATCTTGATAATTTTGACTTTTTCGTAAAGCCGGGAAACCCCCATAAGAAACGAGTTGAAACTGAATTTGAGAAACAACCCTTATTGCAAATAATAGAATCTTTTAAAAATAAAATGACAGATGAAGAGATACTAAAAGATTCCATAGATTCTACAAACACACGTTTAGATAATAACTTGGAAAAAAACTGCCCGGAAGAGAAATTAAAAACAACTTTGAGTTACCCGGTTTATAATCCCGATATTTTGAAAAATAAAAAATCTTTTGAGATATGCTAATATAAGTAACTTTCAGTAGTTAAAATTTTTCTTTAAATTTAGCGATTATTAACCATTTATTAAACTTTACTTGCTATAATTGCCTCATAACAAAACATAAATTAATTGAGGTTAAGATGTTTATAGAGCAAGGGTTACAAAGGCAGATGCAGCAAGCTCCGGTTCCAGAACTTCATGAATTACAAAAGATAATAAATAACTTTTCAGATGATTTATTAAATCTAAAGAAAAATTCTGAACAACAGAATTATGACCTTAACTTTTATTATGAAGAATTAACCAGATCTTATGAAAACTTTCAGCGCAATATTGGAAATTACCAAGTTAAGCCAGGCGATTTAAAAGGAGAATACCTTAAAGAAATATCTAAAAATAGAATTTCTGATTTTAATTCCATTAAAGAAAATTTCTGGCGTCAATTTAATCCTAATGATCCAGCTAATATACCAAGTGAAGAACAAAAACAGGATTTTAGAAATTTTCCTACAGATTACAATCATCTTCGTCGTGATTTAAAAAACAGCTTAATAAATGAACATTCTTTAGAAAGATTAAGAGAATTGAGCAAAGAGTTTGAAGGTCTATTTCCCGCAGGACAACAATCAGAATTAAAAAATTCTAAAGAAACATCAAAAGATCATGAACAGTGCTTACCTCAAAATAACAGCATAACTTTAATTGAAAGTGAGGGAGAAGTAATGAAATCATTGGGTATAGAATTAGGAAATCTTGATCTTCCTAAAAATAATGTTCAAAGAAATCTTGTTGAAAGACAAATGAGTTAGTAACTAATTTCTTAACCCCTTGAATAAAATTTCTTAGGGTTTTTATTCTGATGCATACCTGCTATATCAAGCGTTGCTATCTCAGGTTCGTTATTGAATTTTATCGGAGTTACTGTCTGCGGACATGTGTTCATTTCAGAAGTTATATGATATCCTAAATATGGTACTTTCGTTTTGCCAGAAGAATCTACATAATCCTTATCGGTTTTCCTATTATTCATATCATTGCTATAATCGGTATATTCTAATGCTCCATTATCTTTATTAGCCTCAACTTTGACTGTTAAATCAATTGTTCTATTTCCAATTGTTTTAAATACATTCTCAGCTATTTCCCATTTAGTATCCCTGAAGGCATTTTCTACTTTAATCTTTTGTGGAACTTCTTCATATTGCGGATTGTTAGGGTCATTATTATCGCACAATGGATAATATAGTAGTAAAGTAGAACCCCTCTTGGAAGTTTTAAATTTTGCCTTCTCATCTGTTACCTTATCAGCTGCATTATCAACCATGGTTATACTAACAACTTTGGATATATTACCTTGTTTATCAACCTCTGTGTAACTTTCTTTAAAAACCTGCACATCTATATTCTGCCAGCCTTCTAATTTATTTTGAATTATTAAATTCCCTTCATTCTTTAAAGTGAATTCAGCAGAAATTCCTAAGCTTTGACCATCGCCATCTATTATTCTTCCATCATCACCATCATTATAGGCAGTAATTAGAATATTTGTTTCTCCCGTATTAGGATTAACACGAAACCCAGCCATTATTTGCGAAACAAAAGGGCAAGAACAATTATTATAACCAAGAAATATAGGTTTTGTAGCCGAATTGGCAAAACTCCTTTGCTTTTGAGTAAGGCCATGTCCACGTATTTTAAGGTTTTCATAACCTGACACTAAGCCATATGTAATAGTATCAGCATTTGCATCATTATATATCTCAACATATAATGGCTCACCCTTATCAGGTGGTAAAAAATCGCCATCAGCTAAAATCTTTTTAAAATCTTCAGACATATTTATTCCCCTTGGTCTTCAGGAAATATAACAGATTTGTATTAAAAAAAGGTTAAGAAGCAGCATTATCAGGATAATTAAGAATTATATTCAACCTTAAATTGATTTTCCAGCTTTATTTATTTCTGTTCTGACAGAATCACAGACTGACTGTAATTTTACCAGTTTTTCTACAGCTTCTCCCGAATTGAATAACCTAGGTTGTTTCTCAGTCACAAAAGAAAAACCATGATCTTTATCTATAGCCCCTTTAACTTGTACCGCAGCCATTTTAAAATCTGCAACAAATTCCATAACTGAAGTTTTTAAATTTTTTTCAAAATCCCTCATATCTTTAGAAGCGCCTAATTTCTGAAGAGCAAAAACTGTGTAATCATCTACATGATCTAATTTTTCCAGACTAAAATCATCCTTTGTAAAAAGAATACCAGTTAAAGAAATCAAATTTGAATCTTTTGCCGCTTTAACAAGTTTATTTTTAAATTTCCTTGCCTCATCCTTAACTACATAAGATATTTGATGCTCCTTACCTTCTGTAAGAAAGGCTCTTTCTATCATAGGATGGAAGCTTCTTAAACTCTTAGGTATATCAATATTAACCATAAAGCCCCTTAAATATGAATAGCCCTTTTCGCTACATCAAGCGCCGCTTCTTTGATCGCTTCATTTAAATCAGGATGTGAATGGCAGGTACGCGCTATATCTTCCGCAGATGCGCCATATTCCATAGCGGTAACAGCTTCAGCTATCATAGTGCCAGCCTGGATACCGATTATATGAACACCAAGGACCTTATCAGTTTTTTTGCAGGCAAGTATCTTTACAAAACCTTCTGTCTTACCAACTGCTTTCGCCCGGGAATTTGCTGCGAACGGGAATTTACCCTTATTATATTCGATACCTTTCTCTTTCAGCTTTTCTTCCGTTGCACCAACAGAGGCAACTTCTGGATGGGTATATATAACCGCAGGCATAAGATCATAATTCACGTGCCCTTTCTGGCCAGCCATTATCTCAACTGCTGCAATAGCATCTTCCTCAGCTTTATGAGCAAGCATAGGCCCGGCAATAACGTCACCAACCGCATATATAGTTTTTTTGTTGGTCTCAAAATGGTCATTAACTTTTATCCTGCCACGATCATCAAGTTCAACTCCGGCTTCTTTCAAGCCCAGATTTTTAGTATTTGGCTTACGGCCGATAGCTACCAAAACTACATCTGCTGTTATCTTTTCCTGAGCGCCGCCTTTTGAAGGTTCAACAGTCAGAGTTACTGATTTCTTATCCTTAACCGCACCTAATACCTTAGTTGAAGTTCTAAATTTAATACCTTGTTTTTCAAGGGTTTTACGGAATGCTTTGCGAATTTCTTCATCCTGGCCCGGAACTATCTCATCAAGATATTCAACTACCTCAACTTCAGCGCCAAGCCTTCTCCATACCGAACCCATTTCAAGGCCGATAACACCGCCACCAATAACGATAAGTTTATTCGGAACTTCTTTAAGTGAAAGCGCGCCAGTAGATGAAACGATCCTGTCCTCATCAATCTCTACACCTGGAAGTTCTGCAACTTCAGAACCAGTTGCTATAAGTATATTTTTTGCGCGGAGTGACTCAGGCTCGCCCTGCTCTTTCTTAACCGCAACAACACCATTACCCATGATAACAGCCGCGCCAACATAACGCGTAACTTTATTCTTTTTGAAGAGGTAATCTATACCTTGCGTAAGGCTTGTAACAACATCATCCTTCTTTTTTATCATAACGGAAAGGTCAAGCTTAACATCTTTCGCAATTATACCGTGTTCTGCTGCGTGGTGCTTGGTCTGCTCATATATTTCAGATGAATGAAGGAGCGCCTTTGAAGGTATACAACCAACATTAAGACAGGTGCCACCAAGTGATTTACGCTTTTCGATACAGGCAACTTTCATACCAAGTTGCGCCGCGCGTATAGCGCCAACATATCCCGCCGGGCCGCCACCAATAACGATTAGATCAAATGCTTCTGCTGTCATATATATAGTTGTTATAGTTGAGTATCTAATTGTTAGGGGTTATAAATATTATTATATTTATGGCAAGCTTTAAGGATTAATTTACCATTTTGTAATATAGTTAACATAATGAAATATATAGACTGGAAATTATCAAAAGATGAAGCCGCCCTGCTGGAGGGAACAAAACTGGTATTATGTGATATCTGGAGGAAAGGTAGCCCTAAAAGTAACAAAACTGATGAATACACTTTGCTCTACGAAGAAGATGGAAAATCAGTAGAAGAAAATATAAAAACAGCAAAATTTGCGAAAAATATATTTCAAGAATTAACTGAAAAGCATGGCTACGAAAGGAAACAAGCTATAAAATTCATCAGTGAAGCAACTATGAGAGCTGGTGATGACATGAGAACAACCAGATTATTCCGATACGGAATTATAAACTCCCATGTATTAAGAATGGATGCAATTCTGGAAGAGCACGAAATGCCAAAGCCACGAATACAGCAACAGCAAAGCTTAAAACAAATTTTTAAGGAAGCCTGGAGAGATGTTTTGAAATAAAATTAAATAACCAACAGAAAAACCTTATAATTACAAGGCCTAATTGCTACATTTTTTGCATAGCATTATGTATCCCCTTAAGATCCCTGAGCGTTACAAGATGCGCTGCATTCGCTAAATAACTAACCCTAGGATCAGGAGTTTTTGGTATTTGCGATGGAGCCGCACCCAAGGAAATCTTTGACCTTATATCCTCTAACCTTACTCTTTCATCAGGCTTTAAGTAAACTGCAACATATGGCAATTCTTTAATATCTGATGGTACTGCTTTTATCATGTTAAGCCCGTAACCTATCTTGATAATATTATAAACATACAATGGCCTGGTGATTTCATATAAAAATCTTTGTGGAGTTTGTTTTGGATCAACAATTAAACTTAGCCTATGGTTATAAGAAGCAACAGTATAATTCTGCCCCAATGGGGAACCACCACCTTGCTCAAGGATACCTGCATGCACATGGTAATTACTATTATCGGTAGCATACTTATAAATTTTAGGATCAAAACGCCGAACATCAAAAGAACCAGGAGCAATATTAAAATTTGTTTTAATATTTCCCCTATCAACTATGATAGGATCACTCAAGATTTTTGCTACCTTTCCCTCACTTATTTGTTCATCGCTAAAATAAGGTTTCAGGTTAGAATAAATAGTTTGGAAACCACCCACTTTTCCAGTTAAAGCAACATCTGCATTATCAACCATTCTTTCACCAACCCGACTATGATTAGCCATTGCAGCAAAATGCATGAATAAATGCATAATATCTGCATCCATATTACTTTGAAGAGTGAATTGAGGATTTACCTCTTTAAGCTGTGCCAAATAATGATTTAAATAATGGCCATAGTTTAATGGTGAAAATTTAGTAGTTGCCTTAGCAACATAAAACTGGGGATATTTTGTATACTCATGTTCATTACCAAGAAGAAGCGCTACTTCCTGCGCATCAGTCATTTTTGCTTTTGAGCCAACCACATTATAAATAAAAGCATAATGATCCTCCCCATCCGCATATGTATCTTGCAGAGATGGATATCCTGAAACGGGTTCTATTATTGGCCTTACAAATTTGATCATTTAATTAATACTTATATGACTATATCATATAGTAAAATACATAAATATCAATAGCATAGCTTTAAATTCTATTTCCTTTTCCTAAAACTGAACAGAAACGAAATTATTGAGAATAAAAAGAAGAAGATAATTGTATTAAGTAATGCGTAGGAACTCACCTGTAACGGTGTAATCTGGAGAGATTCATAACCATAATATATTCCGGAGAACACATTGAAGATAATGGTAAATGTCAGCAGAGAACAATTCACAAACGCCAGTAGTACTATCCTCTCCGCAGAAACAGTTGACGATAATACTAATATCATCACCATACTAATGAAGAAGGGTATCAGGAGAATTATATTAGAAACAAGAAGCTTGGAATAATTATAATCCTTCACCATCATATAAGCAAATTCAGCAACCTTATCCAGAACCTCTGAAACTTCAGTTGCCAGTTGATCATAACCCATCAGCGCTTTTTTAAAGAGTGGGGTTTTGATATCATAGGATTCTTCCGTCGGAGACTCATCTACGATCTTTATCTTCTCATAATCCACATCAAAGAATTTCGGCTCAGTAGACATCAGCAGAAGGCAGCAACAGAACCACGCCACAAATACCGCGAATAATGATTGCTTGATCAGGAACGCAGGAGGATATGAAGATGGCTGGTACATAATTTAGTATTTAGCTGTTAGCTTTTATTTAGCATAGTATAATTATAACTACCAAGTTAAAAGAATGCACAGTTTGTAACTAGCAAATCACCAACCCGCAAAAGCTGTTGCATTTATACAAGCCACCCTTTAGCATATATAACCACTAAATTAACAGTACCAAAAAATATGCCCGAAGAAGAAATAAAACAGGTTCAAGAGCAACTTGATAGGTTGTATCAGGAAATAAAAAATACAAAAAACTTTAATAAAGAGTTTTTAATAAATTACCTGGATTCGCTGGGAAAAAACCCGTACAGATCCGACGGATTCAATATAGCCCAAAAATGCGCTTTTAGTTATGCTATTGATGAAGCTATTCACAGTATAAAAACTGCCGTCAATACCGAGGAATTGGCTCAAAAACCTGAGGTTAAGCCTGAGCAGACTCCAACTGCACCTAATACAATTCCGGAACTGCAAGAAAAACCCCAACCGGAAAATAATTATCAGAATCTTCCGGAGCCATCAATACCCTCTGTTCCCTTATCTCCTTCAGCACCAACACTACCAATAAAAGAAAATGAGAATAAAAATAAAAAACACAATAAGACGTCACCCTTTAAATATGAAAATGGCAAATTAATAATTAAATCTTCACCTGTTAATACTAAAAGTAAATTTTTGGAGGGAGATATCCCGTCAGAATCTTCCCCAACTTTTATGCTGGAGTTTGATCTTGAGCGTAATAAGCCAGAAGAAAAGCCCGATGAAAAATCTAAACAAACTGCTCCTGATTATTTAAAAATAATCAGGCAAAATTTTGACAGGGAAGATATTTTTGATGGTAAGAACTGCCTGACATCACTACAGCTTGATGATATAAAACTGGCTGGCGACCAGCAAAGTACTAAAGTTTTTGCATCTGACAAACTAAAATTAAATATTAAAATTTTGGGATAAACAGGTTTTAGTTATTATTTCACTACTGCAGAAGGGATATTAGGACTTTCAGGATTAACTGTTACCTGTTGCCTCGCAGGATTAATAACCAGATCCATATCTTCCATGGGAATCGCACCAAGCAAAACAGAATCCCCTAAAACTAAAGCACCCGTATAACAACTTCTATTCTGAAAATTTATTTTTATCGGCCCAACATAAGATACCAATCTTTTTGCGCCATCTGCAATGGTCACTTCCCTTTTTTCTAGCTCTTCCAAGTTAAGCTGGATAGCAATATGCTCAGGAATACATAAAGTAATTGCTCCAGTATCAACCAAAGATTTAACCTCTATTTCGCTAAGATCAGGAAAACGAGGATTGGATAATTTTATGTTAGAATATATTAAACCCATATTTATATCCCGAACAATATTCTCGCCGGGTCTTCCATGACCTGTTTAACACGCACCAGGAATGTTACTGCCTCACGGCCATCTATCAATCTGTGGTCATAAGAAAGCGCAAGATACATCATGTCACGCGCTTGAATTGAACCATCAGGCATAACAACCGGGCGCTTAGTGATGTTATGTAAACCAAGGATAGCAGATTGCGGCGGGTTAATTATCGGGGTTGAAAGCATTGAACCGTAAATACCACCATTAGTGATAGTGAAAGTTCCACCTGTAAGGTCAGACATTGCAAGCTTGCCTTCACGGGCAAGTTTAGCAAGGCGCGCTATCTCTTTTTCGATATCAGCAAAACCAAGCCTGTCACAATCACGAACAACAGGAACAACCAAGCCCTGCTCTGTTCCAACTGCGATACCGACATCATAATGGTTTTTGTAAACGATCTCATCACCGTCGATCTCAGCATTAACAGCAGGAAGTTCTTTGAGAGCCTGAACCGCCGCCTTAGTGAAGAGTGACATGAAACCAAGTTTCGCGCCATGAGCCTGAACAAATGAATCTTGATATTGATTGCGAAGCTTCATGATGTTAGTCATGTCAACTTCATTGAATGTAGTTAACATCGCCGCAGTATTTTGTGATTCTTTTAGCCTTTTCGCAATGGTCTGGCGGAGTTTCGTCATACGAACGCGACGTTCACGCGGCTCATTTGAAGCAGAAGAATTATTTGAATTTGAAGATGAAGGCGGGTTAGCGATCGCGCCAAGCACATCACCTTTTGTGATACGGCCATCTTTACCAGTGCCGGAAATTTTTGAGCCATCAACATTATTTTCAGCTGCTATTTTACGAGTAGCAGGGCCTGAATTATCAAGCGATTTAGAAGCATTAGAAGAAGCCGGAGCTGAAGCTGGCGAAGGTTGTGCTTTAGCAGCTGTTGAATTCTGATTCGCAGGAGCAGCAGGAGTTATTGCCGCGCCGCCAACCTGTATGCTTCCAAGAAGCTGGTCAACCACAACAGTTGTTCCTTCATTCGCATTGATCTCATTAAGGACGCCATTTTCAAGCGCGTTAACTTCAAGAGTTACTTTATCAGTTTCAAGCTCAACCAGAAGCTCATCTTTTTTAACAGAGTCGCCTTTTTTCTTATGCCATTTAGCAACTGTCGCTTCCGAAATTGATTCCCCTAAAACCGGTGTTTTTATCTCTAACATTTAGAACTCCTTAGTTAATGTAAATTTGTATGGCAATCTATTAACCCATTGACTTTTAATTTTCCAGAAAAAATTAGTTTAACGCATTAAATACTGTAATGAAACTTTGTCCTCACCCTGAACAAACAGAATAGCGACACCAATACCCCGGCAATTATCTGGTAGGAAATAACATGGTTATCGCCTGTTTTGCCTATCGCCCATGTAATTAGCGCTGGTGTAGTACCACCAAAAACAGCCGCTGACAGATTACATGAAAGCGACATTCCCGTATAGCGTGTTTTGGTCGGGAATATATCAGAAAGCAGGGTCGGTATCGGCGCCAGGTAAAAACCGACTATCACCGAAAATATCACCTGCGCTGCAAGTGCGCTGGCAAAAGTATGTTCATTAAGCAGGTTAATGAACGGAATTGCGAAACAAATATAGGCAACACATGTTAGCTTTAAAATTATTTCCCTGTCATATTTATCGCATAACCAAGCAGATATCGGGGTAACTAACATCATTGTCAGAAGACTTATGGTATTTATCAGCAAAGCATCGCTCACCTGAAAACCAAGGAATTTCACCATGAAGCTATTCATGAAAACCGTCTGCAGATAGAACGGGATTGTAACGGCTAAATAAACACCGATCGCAAGCAGTAACTCCGGCAGATTTGTCCTGAAGGTTTCAGATATAGGCTTATCACATAAATGACCTGTCTCTTTAGCATCAAGGAATACCGGGCTTTCACTTAAACTGGTCCTGATATAAAGCCCAACCAGACCAATGAATAAGCCGAGAATAAAAGGTATCCTCCAACCATAATTATTAAAGTTCTCATCAGTCATTATCTCAGCCAGAAATGTAGATATAGCTGCGCCGAACAGAACACCTATAAGCATACTTATAATAGATGTGCTGCCAATTAAGTTACGGTGTTTCTCGCCGGAATGTTCCACAAGGTAAACTATTGAACCACCAAACTCTCCACCGATCGCCACACCCTGTACCAACCTTATTAGAGTTAACAGTATAGGAGCATATATCCCGATCATTTCATAAGTTGGCAGCAAACCGATACAGGCTGTAGGTATCGCCATTAATAATATCGAAAGCGCCAGCGCATTCTTGCGGCCATATTTATCACCAATATATCCAAAGAACATCGCGCCAATCGGACGCATCAGGAACCCCGCCGCAAATATTCCAAACGTTGCTATAAGCGCAACTTTAGGGTCTCCCGCTGGAAAGAAATGACGGCTGATGAGCGCTGCGAAATGTCCATATAAGGCATAATCATACCATTCAAGGCCATTGCCTATCATTCCGGAGATAATAACTTTTTTCATTAATTCTTATGAATTTATTGTCAGTTCGAAGTTATGACAGACACTTATCGCAAATTCCACCGAAAAGATTTAAGGCCTTTATCTCCTCATCAGTCCAGGCTGCAACCTCAGGAATTCCTGCTCCTTGTGATTTCCACTCCAACCGTTTTTGAGAAATTACATCAAGCTTTTCAGTAAAATTCTCATCGAACTGGTTTTCCAATATTCTTTTTACACGCCTTGCAACACGCGGGCTTTTGCCACCCGTAGAAGCTGTCATAAGCAGATCACCACGGCGCACCATCGCCGGAACATGAAAATCACAGAACTGGGATTTATCCTCAATATTAAGCAGGATATTTTTTGCGCGAACTATATTTGCAATTACTGCTGATGTCTCATCATCAAAGTCAGCAATATAAACTATATTTATATTCGAAAGGTTTTCTTCAAGATGCTCTTTAGAAATAAATTCAGGAAAATATTTAACCTTCTCAACCTTCGCTTCCATAAGCTGTTCAAGGCGGCGTGACGTTGCAGGGCCGGTGCCCATTACCAGAGCTGAAACATATTGCGGCGTAAGTATTATAGGTAACATAACCTTACTTTAATTCATTTTTTTGTGACGGGCTTTTAATGCTCTTTCAGTCTTGAACAATATATAAAAAGCTAAAAATGAAATTAGTATTGAAATTATTCCGACATATTCAATATTGTTAATATGGGTCTCATCACCTGTTAATATAAGCGAAGAAGCAAATGCGCCAATAGCGCACGACAAATGCACAACTGATGATTGCAGACTCGCGAACCCTGCCCTTTCCGTTGGCTTAGCAACTTTTGAAGACAAGGTTTGACCTGAAACATTCCTCGCAGAAGCGAACACCATGAAGAGGGTGAATAAAATTATTACAGGTATCTGCACAACTTTATAAAACACTAAAAACGCTATAACCAGAATTGACATGAGCACTACGCTAAGCAGCGTAACATTTGTAGTGCCGTATTTATCGGTCATCTTACCGGCGATTATCATACCGAAGAAGCTGACCGCGCCACCGCAAAGATAAAGTAAACCCATATCCCCGCGCGGGAAACCCATATTGAACTGAACATGTGTCGCAATATTCGGGATTATCATAAAGGCTGACATGAAGAATAACCCCATGAACGCAAATGCGCCGAGCGAAACCTTATCAGTCAGAGTATTTTTAAGAACTTTAAGACGATGGGAGAATTCATATTTTGCGATATTATGCTTCTGGCTCGGCAGCTTTATCGCCGCAATTATTGCAAGCACTACAGCGATAACAGAAAGGCCTATGAACGGGAACTTCCAGCCAAATCTATGAGCCAGCTCCAGACCAAATGGAACACCCAGAACAGATGCCGCAGAAAACGCTCCCATAACTTTACCTATGGCAGCGCCGCGCCTTTCAGGCGGAATATTGTCAGAAATTATCGCAATTGCGATCGGCATCATTGGCCCGCCAAAAAGACCAGCGCAAAAACGCGCTATCAGTAATGTATGGAAATTTACTGCGAGCGAGCAAGCAAAGGTTGCAACAATTAACCCTGCCATAAAAATTATTAACAGTTTTTTCCTGTCATAATTATCTATGAACAGGGAACATATGAACCCCGATAAGAACGCAGCAAAAGTATATATGGCACCAATAAGCGCAATATCATTTGATTTAAAGGTCAGCGCCTCGGCAAAATCCGGCCCCATCGGAATCACCATCATAAAATCGACAATGTTCACGAACTGAACCGCGCCCAATATGAAGATTAATAATGCTTCGGAGATATTCGTTGGGTTATAATTATGAAGAGTCATGTTTATATATATGATTCCCTCTCCCTTTATGGGAGAGGGTTAGGGTGAGGGTCTATAATAAATTCAACTCCCTTGCAATTGTTTCTAACACAGAGTCAAAATTTTTGAATATATCAATATTCCAGAACCTCAAAGCTTTGAAACCATTATCAAATAAATATTTATCTCTAATTACATCTTTTTCTAAATTACTTTCAAAATTATGCTGTCCACCATCCAGCTCAATAACCAGCTTCATCTCCATACATGCAAAATCAACGATATATTTTCCAATTGGAACCTGCCTTCTAAATTTTAAGTTAAAAAAGTTTCTACTTCTGAGATGTTGCCATAATTTTTTCTCAGATTCAGTTAGATTTTTTCTTAATACATTTGCGTTATCAGATTGCTGCATAATCCCCCCTCACCCTAGCCCTCTCCCACAAGGGGAGAGGGAATATAGAGAATAACTAACTTATTTACTTACTTAAAATAATTTTTGATAATATCTAAATATATATCTTTAAGTTTTTCTAGGTCAGAGACGGAAACTTTCTCGTCAACCTTATGAGCGGTTGAGTTTATCAGGCCGAATTCTACGACCTCGCAGTAGTTTTTAATAAAGCGTGCATCAGATGTGCCGCCAGTGGTAGTAAATTTGGGGGTTAAACCAGTATGCTTTTTTGCGCTATCCGCAATTAGATTTGCGAACTTGCCCGGAGTGAAAATGAAGCATTCATTCACACGTCCGAACTGCTTTAGTTCATATTTGATTTTATCCCCAACAACCGATTTAATTATATCTTGAATAACAGTATGAATCTTCTCGGCACTCTGCTCATTATTGAAACGTATATTACATTTTGCAGAGGCTTTGGCGGGGATAATATTTATTGCCTTGTTACCAACATCAATACTGGTGAACTCTAGATTGGTCGGCTGGAAAAACTCATTTCCATTATCAAATTTATGGATAGATATTTTATGGATTATCTCAGCGATGAATGGAACCGGGTTTAAAGCTTTTTCAGGATACGCAACATGCCCCTGCACTCCAAAAACTTCGAGTGAATAACTTACACCGCCGCGACGGCCTATTTTTATAGTATCACCAAATTCTTTATCGCTGGTTGGCTCACCTACTATACATGAATCGATCTTTGTGCCTTCGGCACTTATTTTTTTAAGGATCTTATCAGTGCCGTTAATTGAGTCAGCTTCCTCATCACCCGTAATAAGAAATGATATCTTACCATTAAATTTTTTGTTTTCAGAAACAAATTCTGAAGCTGCAGACATAAAACAGGCGATAGAACCTTTCATATCAACCGCGCCACGGCCGATTAGATAACCATTACGCACTTCAGGCTTGAATGGGTTAACTGACCATGAAGCAGAATCACCTTCCGGTACAACATCGGTGTGTCCGGCATAGCATAGGTTACGCCCATTATCCTCTTGGCCACCATCATACTCAGCGTAAATATTATCAACCTCGTAAGAATCATCACCGCTGAATTTTATGCGGTCGACCTTAAAACCAAATGGTTTCAAAAAACTCTCAATATAATTCAGGCTGCCGGAATCTTTCTCACCAGAGAGAGATTTGAAGGAGATTAACTCTGAGGCTAGCTCTAAACTATCATTCATATTAGATTCTTAAAGTTTTCGGTTTTGTTCTTCTCGCCCAGAGGAAAACCTGCATCTTTGTTAAAGTTATTGCAGTGAACATTGAGCAAAGCAGACCGATCGCAAGTGTAACAGCAAAGCCTTTTATCGGGCCGGAACCATAGATATACATGAACAATGTTGATATAAGCGTTGTTATGTTGGTATCAATAATAGTGCCGAACGCCAGCCTGAAGCCATTATCAATTGCCGCAAATGGTGTTTTGCCTATTTTTATCTCTTCCTTGATACGCTCATATATAAGTATGTTCGCATCAACTGACATACCAAGCCCAAGAACTAAACCTGCAATACCCGGAAGCGTAAGAGTTGCACCGAATAATGAAAGTATTGCCAATGTCAATGCAAGGTGGATGAACAGCGCGACATTTGCGTAAACACCAAACCTTTTGTAAATAACTATTATGAACCCGAACACTAGTATCACAGCAAGCAAGCAGGCTTTCGCGCCCGATGCAATTGAATCACTACCAAGCGATGGGCCAACTGAACGCTCTTCAAGAACCTGAAGTGGAGCTGGCAGCGCGCCTGAACGGAGCAGAAGTGCAAGCTCATTAGCGCCTTGAACATTGAAGTTACCGGATATTATCCCAGAACCACCAAGTATCGCTTCATTGATACGCGGCGCAGTTATAACCCTGCCATCAAGAACAACGGCAAATGGCTTGCCAACATTGGCTGCCGTTATCTGGCCAAACTTCTTACCTGCATAATTATTGAAGCGGAAACTGACAACCGGCTGGCCGTTATTGAATGTAGGCTGCGCATCAACTAAATTCTCACCGCTTATCTCAACATTTTTATTCACCATATATTTACGGTTAGCTTCTTTCTTATCAGCATCAGCAAGCAGCATATAACCTGGCTTCGCACGCTTTGTAGAAAACGCGAACGGGTCAGTGCCATCCATTAAGTGGAATGTCATTTTCGCAGTTTTACCAAGGAGGCTTTTTAGTGCAGAAGGGTCATCAAGGCCGGGTACCTGAAGTAATATGCGGTTATCACCTTCCATCTGTATTGTAGGCTCACGTGTCCCTGTTTCATCAACACGCTTACGAACTATCTCAACAGATTTCTCAAGAACGCTTCTCTTAAGTTTTTTAATAGCGTCAGAATTATACCCAACCCTGAACTGTCCTTCAGAGGATATGTCAGCAGAAAGGTCAGCATTTAATTTCCTGATCTCTTCTTTCGCAACATCGGCCTGCTCTTTATTTATAAGGGTGAATTTTATTACCTTTATATATTCCTCATCATTGGAAACACTAAGACCGGTATAGAATATCTTCGCTTTACGGAAATTGCGGCGGATATCATCATTGGTAACTTCCAAACTTTCCTTCAGGAATTTATCAAACCCGACTTCCATAAGAAGCTGCGAACCACCTTGCAGATCAAGACCCAATTTGAAAGTATTACGCGTGATAATATTATCATATTTCTCACGGGTTTTTTCAGGAAGGAAATTAACACCGGCCTGCACAAGCGACCATACAGATATCACCAGCACCATTATAATTTTCCATTTAGGGAACTTGAGCATATTTTGGGAATTAGGGGTTGGGGTTGGGTATTAGGCTTTTGTATTTTTAGCTTTTTTTACTTTTTCAACTGCAGCTGGTTTTTCAACAACAAGGTTGAGTATTTCCTGAACTGAAGAGCGGAGTACAGTTACTTCTACATCTTTAGCTATTTCTATCTCAACAGTTTTCTCACCGTCTTTAGCTTTAGTCACAACACCAAAAATCCCTGATTGCGTAACAACTTTATCACCTTTCTTAAGGGCAGATATAAGTGACTGCTGCGCTTTAAGTTTTTTAGATTGCGGCCTGATAAGCAAAAAATAAAATATAACGAATATTATCGCAAGCTGTGCTAACAGTGATTCAATACCTGGGCCTTTGGCATCAGCAGGCACGGCATCCTGTGCATAAGAAAATATCGGAAGTAAGAAAGATATCGCAGCAATTACATATTTCATATAGTTTGACCCTTATTGTTATCCTGCCTTTATAAATTCATTTTTCAGTTTGTGAAGAAACTAATTAAATTTAAAAAAGTTTGGGAACATAGGTTCAAAAAAATTGTAAAAAGTTTTTTTTCTGATTATATTTCGCCAGTAATTAAAAATTAAGATAGGTTAATGATGAAAAAATATATTGTTTCTGCGGCTATCGCTCTGTTTTCTACTGCAAGTTTTGCGCAAGAATTTATTGGTGAATTCAAGAATTGGGGCGTATTCACTACCGTTCAGGAAAACAAAAAAGTATGTTACATGACAAGTATCCCTGCCGGCAAAACAGGAAACTTCCGCAAAAGGGGTGAGCCATATGTTCTTGTAACACTAAGAACTGGCGGCACATCTGAAGTAAGCGTAAATTCTGGCTTCCCTTATAAAGAGAATTCTGAAGTTAACTTCAAAGTAAAAGGCAAAGGCGATTATAAATTCTTCACTTCAGCCCAGACACCACAAATGGCATGGGCGAAAGATGCTTCAACTGACACATCTGCTATTGAGGCCATGAAAAAAGGCTCAAGCGTTATCGTTCGTGGAACTTCCAAGATCGGCACTTTTGCTGAAGATACATACCGCCTGAACGGCTTTACGGCGGCATTCAATAAAATGAAAGAGACCTGCAAATAGCTACCCGTAATCATTAGCTATGAAAATATTATCAGTAGATACCGCTTTTGGAAATTCTTCGGTATGCATTCTGGTTGATGGAAAAGTTGCGTCATTACTTACAGAGAATAAAAAGGAAGCCCAGGCAGAACGCCTCTTTATCATTATCCAGCAGGCTTTGGACGAAGTAAAATTAACTTATAATGACATTGATATATTCGCCGCAACCTTAGGACCGGGAAGTTTTACAGGGATCAGGATCGGCCTCAGTGGCATACTCGCGGTTGCTTACGCTCTCAATAAAAAATTCGTCGGTGTAACTTCACTTGAAGCAGTTGCACATAATTATGTAACTTCCGAAAGCATAAAAGATAAAAATGAAGTTTGCGTTCTACTTAATGCAAATAGAAGCGAGGCTTACCTTCAATGTTTTAATTCTTCTGATCCAAAGAATTTAAAACCTCTGAACGAAGGTGAATTGATAAACTTAAATGAGATCGAAAAATATTCTGCTGAATATCGTAATGCATCTTTCATATATGATAATGAGATCGTGGGAGAAAAACTTAAGAATATCACCCCCGCCCTTTCATACCATTTCTTTTCAACAACCTTCTCTGCTCAGGATATTGCCGAGGTAGCATACAACAAAATGCTTAACGGCACCGCCGACCATTCAAAAAAATCCCCGGTATATATAAGAAAACCTGATGCAAAAATTCCTATAAAAAGGATATTGAGATAATTCTCAATTATGCTCTCCTAAATGAATCATGGAGTGAATATACTTTTTCCATATTTGGCCCTACCGCTCCCTTAATACCCATATGATAAGCTTGAAAATCATTAGGTTCCCCCTGATATTTCATCACCCCTATCTCCCCGAATTTTACTAAATAATTAGCAAGTTTAATTTCCAGATGATGTCTTCCAATTACTTCAGGAGTTACGTAATTTAAATATTTTTTGAGGTCAGGCTCTAAGGTATGTAACTCATCTTCCTTTTCAAAAAAATGTGCGATCCTTGCATCCGTCATGAAAGTGCAATTAACGAACAATTGAATATCATTCATCATTTTTTCACAGCATGCTTCATCAAACCTAGTTCTGCCACGAATAAGCCATCTGTCCCCATCTTCCGGATGCTGAGGCGCTTTGCCATGGACAAACAGATCATTATTTCCACCAAAGAAATTACCCGGCTTTAATGTAACACCGCACATATTATCATTTACAACCCGGGATAATTTTTCAAGGGCATTATTGGCAGCTTCTTTAATACCTTCAGGGCAATCAGGATGAACTATGGTCTCATAGTCAAACCTTATTCTCTTGGCATCACTTCCTTCAGTAAACTTTTTCTTTTTCAAAAATAATATTGGAGAAGTACTGTCATCAAGAAAACCTGCAGGTGTTGACCCAACATAGATCGAACTTGGCCTGAATTGGAAAAGAGGCTTTTTTAATAATTCCATTTCATCTTCAGTAAAATTTATATTTATAAGCCTGACAATATCCTCAATAGGTAAAACCGAGGTTTGAGTATGTCTATTTCTCATGCATGAAAGGCTGAGATATTCTACCCTGCTTGCAGATGCAAAAGATGCAGCTTCCGTATGGGCTGAATGCAATCCGCCACCCAAACTGGTATTTGGCTCTTCATTAAACCCTGTTCTAACCACATTATGCTGCCATGCCGCCCCTTGATGAAAAACTCCAAGCATCTGGGGGAACTGCCCTATCAGCGCAAGAAACCCTGACATTGCCGCCTCTGTAACAGTGCTTGTTTTTCCACGCGCAATAAGATCATGCTCACCATTAAGCCTCTTCGGATCATGCGGCACAGCAATTATATTACTTTCAGGATCAATAGGAAAATTCTCAATTAAAAAACATGGTTCTTTTCCTTTACCAGATCTTAATTTCGGAATTAACTCTAGCAAATTTCTTGCTTCCAGTTTTTCAATTCTTGTTCCATTCAACTCCGCTACAAAAAGTGCTTCCAGAAGCACTTTCCACGATTCCATTTCTATAGCCTGCAAAGGCTGGTAGGGTGTTTTATGTGTACGTAATTCCACGTTAAGCCAGTTATCAATAAAATACTGTCGCGATATTTCAGGAAATTTAAGCTTTTTTACCTTGGCTTCCGGATAGGTTGTAATTGCGGAATTCATAATTACCCTAGTCAATTAGGTTACAAACCAGAAATTAACTCGCTTTCAGGGTTTGTCAATGATGTATGGATCAAAAATAATAAACACAATTGGGCGAAAGCCAATTACTTACTAGAAATTCTAAAGATTTCAGTATAAAAGACCCAAGAATAAAAATACCTTATAAAATATAAATCAATTAATAAGTGTTCGGGAAATTAACAGATAATATCGGCTCCATTTTCGATAAGCTCCGCGGTAAAGGGATATTGCGTGAAGATGATATCAACGCGGCCATGCGAGAGATCCGCATTGCACTTCTTGAAGCAGATGTTGCGCTGCCTGTGGTTAAAGACTTCATTGAAAAAGTAAAAGTAAAAGCACTTGGTGAAGAGGTTCTGAAAAGTATCACTCCGGCACAGATGATCGTTAAGATAGTTAATGATGAACTTACCGAAACACTTGGCACAGCAGAAGAAAGTGAACTTAATTTAAATGTGGCAGCGCCAGCCGTTATTCTATTTGCGGGCTTGCAAGGTTCAGGAAAAACTACTTCATGTGGGAAGATCGCGGGGTGGCTCAAACGCAAGATGAACAAAAAAGTTCTGGTGGCATCTCTTGATATTTATCGCCCTGCTGCTCAAAGGCAGCTTGAGATCCTCGCAAAACAGATCGGCGTTGATAGCTTAGAGATAATTGAAGGACAGAAACCAATTGATATTACCAAGCGCGCGCTCCATGAAGCGAAGATCGGCGCATATGATATTCTGATGCTCGATACCGCAGGCCGTTTGCATATTGACGAAGAATTAATGGACGAACTGAAACAGGTGAGAGATATCTCAAACCCGGTAGAAACATTACTCGCAACTGATGCCATGACGGGTCAGGACGCCGTAAATATCGCCCGTGAATTTAATGAGAAGATCGGCATAACCGGAATAGTTCTGACAAGGATGGATGGTGATGCCCGCGGTGGTGCGGCGCTCAGCATGCGTTACATAACCGGCAAGCCAATAAAATTTGTCGGAATCGGCGAAAAACCAACCGAGATAGATGTATTCAACCCTGAACGTGTAGCAGGCAGAATACTTGGAATGGGCGACATAGTAGCGCTCGTTGAAAAAGCCCGTGAAGGGATCGATCAGGATGAAGCTGAGAAAATGGCGCAGAAAGTCCAGAAAGGAAGTTTTGATCTTAACGACCTTAAGAAACAGATAAAATCCATTGAGAAAATGGGCGGCTTCTCAAGCATGATGGGGCTTATACCCGGCCTTTCAAAATTCAAGGATAAGGTTGAGGAAGCAAACATAGATAATAAAGTTCTCAAAAGGCAGATTGCCATAATTGACTCAATGACCAAGCAGGAACGCAAATTCCCTAAACTTCTCAAGGCATCCCGTAAAGTAAGGGTTGCAAAAGGTTCCGGCACAACAGTTCAGGAAGTTAACCAGTTGCTAAAACAGTTCGAACAGATGCAGAAGGCCATGAAACAATTCAAAGGCGCAGGTATGGCTGGCATGATGAAGAAAATGGCCGCCATGAAAAGCATGGGTGGTATGAGCGGTATGAATGGAATGGGCGGCATGCCAAATATACCTAACTTCAAAGGATAAACTTTCCTGTTTTATAATTAGCTTTGCTTTGATGAAATGATTGAGATCGTACCGTCAGTTTCAAGCACCGCCATATTTATATCGCGGTAATCTTTTAAACCCTGCTTACGGATAGCCGCCAATATATCTTCATCAGAGATATTTTCTTTCTCCATATTTAACTTTATATGACTACCATGATGATAAAGAATTGTTGGGCAACCAACCAGAATTTCTTCAATCTTTTTGCTGGAAGCAGTTATCAGTGAAGTTATCGAAACAAGAGTGAATAAAGTTGTAACCGCAACTATGGAATTCATGAAAGTGGAATCTGCCCCGACAACACCTTGTGACACCAGATCTGGAATCAATATCAGGCATAATAATTCCACTGGGTTCACCTGATTGAATTCCCGCTTGCCAAGAAGGCGAAGTGACACGAATATAAAGATATAAATGCCTGCTACTCTTAAAACAGTATAAGTCTCATTTTCTCCGAACAGCCCAAAAAGTGCTATCATAGGAATAATAGACATTAATATAGTAACCCATATCTTACTTTTTCTTTCTGTAAAAAATTGAACAGATTTTAATATATTGTCTTTCATTTTCAAATAGTTATTGGTTTGTAAACCACATTATAATCCAGAGAAAGCCATTTCAATACAAATAATTACTATCAAATTATTATTGATTTTAACTATTTTTTAACCTATTATGGATCAAATTTATTACGTATTCGGGGGGATCATGACGAAATTTAATTCAAGAAGCTTTACCAGTTTAAACAATTATTCTTCGGCAAATAATTCATTAAATAACCAGGAGAACTATATACCTGCAAGCAGCAATGCAAAATACAATTTTCTTACAAATTTAGAAAATATGTATAGCGCACCTACCCTAACAGAATCTAATGCAGTGGAAAAAACTGAGATAAAGCAGACGGCAATAGTTAAAACAGAACCCATTCACACTCAAACCCAGCAGCCTCAAGTTCAATTGCAACTTCAAACCCAAGCAGAAGCGCCAGCTATCAGCCCCGTTCTAACCCAGCTTCATGAAAGCCTGGGCAACCTTATGAAAACTATTGATTTATTAAAAGGTTTTCTTCCGGAATTAATGTTCACAAATCTAAAAACCAGCTTGACCTCTCTTCTTCATAATCAGATAAATGAAGCTTCTGCGGTTGATTCACCAGTTACATTAGCAGGCTCAACAACCATTACTGAGAATAACACCACCAACACAGAGCATAATATTTCACCAGTTGAACAAATTGTTGCCCCTGTTATACCAACTCCTGACCCTGTCTCACAAGGTCCA
>JANPLD010000119.1:0-8697 GCA_031426355.1 Alphaproteobacteria bacterium
GTAATTATTTTGTTCATAAAAATTAGTTCCTGTGTTGAAAAAATTAGGAAGATATTTAGAAAATAAGCCAATTTTATAATATGGCACAAAGTTACTATCACTAAGCTGGTCATAATTTTCTCTATGGTCTGGTATAGAGAGTGAACCGGTTTTAATTGTAGAGTTAGGATGTATGGATACTGTATAGGGCTCGTTCTTTACCCAGTTTAAACCAGGGATATCAATTTTTATAACCGGAATATCAAATTTATTTAATCTGTTCCTGTCGAATTCTTCATTAGTGGTAATGTTATCTATTTTGAATTTATAATCAAATTCAACCGGCTGTGGCGCAGTTTGAAACGCCTTTGTAATTGCATCTGTTTCACAATGGTTTTTTGTTAGATGTTTCTCATATTCAGTAAAACATATGCTGGATAAAACTTAATTCTGGTAGATTGATTATATTATAAAATGATTAAGGATTGGTTAATTAACGAGCTTTTCACTAATAGATTGAATATAAAAGATATTTAGAAGATACATTAAGAAGTACGTTGATAAAGAAGAGCAGGCAAAATCTAACAGCTGGGGTATATGGCAAGGTAAGTTTAAAGATCCTAAAAATTTAGAAAAGAAAACCAGATTTAAGACTTCCCTTTAATTCCATTATTTTTTACCTTTACAACATTTAATTATAAACCCTTAAGTCTCTGATATTTATGCCTTTTAAGTACTTAGTTTTTTACTAATCTTGAATGCTCTATAATTATTGTAATTAATTTCAAGTTGTTAGCATTTTGTTAACACTTTTCCTTTATAGTGCATGTCCTAACATATGAGGATTTAATGCGGAGAAATAATAAAGAACAATTAGATATCGAAACCTCAAAAAAGAGGGTGGACTGGTATATTAACCAAATCGCCCAGATTTTAATAGAGGAAAAGATAATAGATAATCCTAGGGAATTGCAAATAAATATGGGCGCAGAACTGGAATTTAATAAGATTTTTGGTATTGATTCTTACAAGGCCAGAAGCCAGCAAATTTTAGCTGATCGATCTCAGGCAATCGGCTCAAAAGACGAACAATATATTCCGGAAATTGCAAGGTCAGGACACCTTGATTCTCAATTTGAAACAAGCGTTGGTAATGAAAATGGTAGAACAGAATTCACCGTAGAACCAGCTTTCAGGTATAATGCAGCAACCCTAGACAGACAAAAATATAGTCCGGAACATAATGTTTATGTAGAAGGGGAACAAGAGTTGGTGGCCTATTCACAGGCGGAGGCTATCAGCCCCCCTATGTCCGTAAGAGGATTAACAGGATGGCTAATAGAACTGCCTAATAAAATAGTTAAAAAAGCTAAAGACTTTGGAATTGTAAGGGTTGATTTTACCAGCAAGACTGATGACCAGTATTTATTTCCTAACAGTATCCATTTGCATATTTCAGTTACCACCGTCAAACCCGAATATTTCACTAAACCTACTAAAGACAAACGTGATAATGCAGTAAACCTGCTATCGGAAGAAGGGTTGAACGAAGGTGAAAAATTGAAGGATCAGCCTAGTCAGTTGTTGTTATCAATTGCAAATTTCAGAAACCAATTTTTATCTGAAGCTTTTTTGATATATGCACCAACTGAAAAAAGCTATCGCAGATTTGACGATAATGACCCAGGAGCACCAAAACATTTGGGATTTTTTAAAGAACGTATAACAGGACAATTTGGTGGGGCTGGAATCAGAGGTGCAGGTAGAAAATTCTCAAGACCACAAGATCCAAACCCTAGAGTTGATAGAGGCCCATTAAGAATAGAAGATAGATCAAGCTGTGTAGAGGCATGTGGTCACGCCAACCGTGATACATACCCGGAGCAAACCAATCTAGCTCATGAGTTAATAGAAACGCAGCTCTATATATTATGGAAAGGTACAAAATTATGGCAGGATAATAAGGGTAGCGGTATAAAATTAACTGAAGAAGATCTAATAAAGCAAAAACCTCCTATTCCTAAGAATAAAGGCGAAGCTTTAGCGCTATTTTTAAAAAGCTCTTTAGTAAGAGAACTTTTCGCAGATGGTCTGGAAGGAGACCATACTAATATACCACATAATAGAAGAAGAGTTGATAGGGTGATTGGTAGATATGATTCTTTAGAAAAAATATTAATTTTGGATTCACATCCCTCAACTGAAGAAAGGGGGCCGCATGTCAGGCGCTTTTTAGAGGATTCAGGCTTAGAGCGTAATAATTTGCATATAAGATGACTAAAAGTATCTGAGTGAAAGAAGTGAAATTTACTCTAAACGATAAACCAAGATATATTGATAAACTAGGATTTGGAGTATAATTTCCTGCCATCTTAAGTTCCAGAAACAGTCACGTAGTAATTTTGGTCGATGGTTCTAATCCTACAACTAAATTAATGCTTTGAAACTTATAAAATCCTCAATAACATATTGATTTATAAGGCTTTTCTTAAAAAGGCGGGAGGGATACGATTAATTATTCTAATATCTTGAAATGAAACAGATTATGGAGAAATAGAATTTTGAGATACCCCCAAATATACCCCCAAATGGATTTATCAGAAATCTCAATATATTTAGTGTTGTATAATATTAGAGTTTTTAATTTTATCTAACATTCGATTATGTTTTTTTTCTTGTAGCTCTGTCCAAGAAAAAATACAGGCAGCTATGGTAGCGCCTGTTACTGCAATACTTATAATAGTAGTTATTATAAATCTTCTGGTATCTTTATTATCTTGGCGAATCTTTTTATTTAATTCGTCACGATTTGCTTCTAAGATGTCAAATATTTCTTTTAATTGTTCAGCATATTCAATGGCTTTATCATAATTATATATTTTATGAGAATCGCCTTCATTTTCTTCAACACCTTTAGTACTTGATATAAACTCTTTAACTTCTCTCGCTTTAGCTAAGTAGTTAGTATATTCTGGAATTATTTCTGATATAATAACATCTTTATAATCAAGTTTAAAAGTATTTATTTCATCTAAAAAGAACAAGCAATAAGCGTCAGCGGCATCATAAATAGCTCTTTTGCAATGTCTATTAGCTCTAGCCAATTCTTCTTCAGCAGCATGTATATCATTATGTGTCAGGCATCTTAAAAGGTGATTACCTGCATATCTTAATTCATTAACAGCAGGTATATATAAATTTTGAAATTTGGATAATTCAATTTTTTTAATTACAGATTCTGCCTTTGCATATAAATCAAAGGTTTCTGAAAAATTAAAACTACTAGAATTCGTATTTTGAAACTTTGCTGCGGATTTCGTTAATGTCATTTTCCGTCAAATATTTACCTTGTTGCAAACGAATATTACCCTGACCTAACATAGCAACCAGGTTACTTATTCTAACTTCTCTTTTCTTTTCTAATACTTGTGTAGATGGTATAATCTTAAAAGAAAACGCTTTTTTGATATTTGAAAAAGCCATTCTAACTACCTTTCATGTTTTATAACTAATGGTTGAGTATATAGCACCAAGAGAGCAATAGTAAAGTTTTAAACTAGTAAAAAAGCAACGCAATTTTATTAGTATGTGATAAGTTTGTAACGGCATACTTAAGGTTTTCAATGGGTTAGTAGAAATGTTCAATTTTGATACACTTCGACAAACTAGTAAAATATCCTAGTTCTTTAATAGTTTTTTAAGATTTATTCTTCTTAATACTAGGTTGGATTTAAATATATAGTGCCTATATTGTAGTATTAGTTCTCTTCAATGCTTCATAAAATTAAAGATGTAGATTCAAATACTGATCTCCGCTGGCTCTATGTAGACTTCAACAGCTATTTCGCCAGTGTTGAACAACAACTTCGCCCTGAACTTCGTGGCAAACCCGTTGCTGTTGTTGCTGTTGAGACTGATTCTACCTGCGCTATTGCAGCAAGTTATGAAGCCAAGGCATTTGGCATTAAAACCGGAACTCCTATTTATGAGGCAAAGAAGATATGTCCGGGTTTAATAGATTGTCTTTTTCTGAACTTTCAAAAGATCAGAAGTTTCATCTGCCGTATAAGAGCGGGCAACCCTAATTTTCTTTAGATCGTGATTTAAGCGGTATTTCTTAGGCACTGCTTGAACCAAGATTGTTAATTGATTCTATCAAAGTCCTAATATCTTCAACTTTCCATAAAGCCGTTTTAGAGCCAAGTTTTATTGATTTTGGATATTTGCCTGATTTCACCCCAGCCCACCAAGTACTTTTGCCTATAGGAATTAGCTTTAAAATATCATCAATTCTTATGAAGCCAGTTTCAGGAAGTGTGTAACTATTCTTAGTCATGTTATTACTCTGTTTTATGTTAATAAATTGCAGAGTAATCTTAGTTTTTCTAAGTTAGGATTTCCAATCTAGGCTGTCTGAAAATAAGGTGTTTTTATCTGAAAATTAATCTGGAAATATGAACTTTTAATTTTCAGATTTTAATAAATCCCAATATGGCTTTAGTTTTGCTTTGATTGTGCTAATCCCAATTTCTTCTTTTAAATTTTCTTTTATCCAAGTTTTTACTTCATCGGCTAAAGCATCCTGCTTTGATAAATTCCAACCAGTTTCTTTTATTCTTTTGGCAATATAAGGGTGAACTAAATCCCAATTTACTTTAGGTTTTCTGCCACTGGTTGCGCTTTTAAAATTAACATTAGTTAGCTCTTTGTTGTTATCATCAATTATATAAATCCCATTAAGTGAATTTACTTTTACAACTTCCAAATCAGACTCAGGGAATACAGAAAATAATGATTTTACATCAATTAAAACATGAGGGAATAGGCATCCATCACCCTCAATCATAGAATCGTTCCACTTAACATCTTGAAACTCAAACTTGTTATATGTCATTTCGGTGTGAACCAAAAAACCATCATCCTCGCCATCTTCATCATCAGGAATTAGATACCTAGAGTACACTTTGAGCTTTTTCTTTTTTAAAGCGATAAAAAGCTCCATTTTGGGAACTTCTAAGAAGTTTTCTAATGCTACATTAAAAAGGTTTTGTTTTTCTTCAAATTCCTTTTGTCCCGCTATGTCCCGTTTAATTTGTTCTATTTCCTCTTCATCTATTGAATAATCATCTACACCGTCTTTTCTCTGAAGTATATCAAGCGTTTTCTGAGAGTGATCTGAAGGGAACGGATAATCATGATTTTCTCTGATATATTCAGCTAAATAGCTCTTTGGTAAACCATATTTTTTGCATACATCTTCTGTAAAAAAACTATCAAATTCTTCTGGGATATTAATTTCTATCTGGTCATGATACTCTGTATCTTCCCGCATATTTTTCCCGTTTTCAGTAATAAAGGCTTCTTCAGGATAAATGTTGAAGGCAACCCAATATAGAGCCTCTATTAGAAAGCATTTTTCAGCAATAGGTGTTGGGTTTAATATATATTTCATTTATTCCCCTCTTTTTTTGTCAATAAAATCAGCCCAGTCCTGCATCATAGCTTTTCTTTCTGCTAAATATTGCGCTCGATCATAGGCCGCCCCTAAAGACCCTTTTTTGGAATGGGCAAGTTGAGCATCTACTACATCAAACCTATAATTAAGATTTTCTAATATAGCTGTCATAGCCAAAGCCCTAAATCCATGAATAGTATGAATCCCTTTATAACCCATGCTATATAAAGCCCTTAAAGGTGTATCTTCATTCATTGGTTTTCTAGGTTCTATCTGGCTTGTGAGGATATATTTCCACTCCCCGTTGATTTTTTTCAACTCCTCTAAGATGCTTATGGCCTGTTTAGATAGCGGAACTAAATGCGCTTTTTCCATTTTCATCCTTTCCGCCGGGATAGTCCATACCCTGTTTTTAAAATCTATCTCTTTCCATTTTGCTTCTGTGAGTTCTTTTTTTCGAGTAAAAGTTAAGTTCATTAATTTTAAGGCAAGAATATTTCTGATAATATTTAATCATAACAGCTTTCCTATTTCATTAAGCTTCAAAATTAACTCCTGCTTTGGCAAACTCGCTACATTAAGCTCAACGAGAGCTAATATACGTTTTTGAATTATCCTGAACACTTTATCAAACTCGGCCTTTATCTCTTCATCTGTTCCTTTAAAATGTGCTGGGTCTGGCGCTCCCCAATGAACCTTCACAAAATCACCCATGAATACAGGGCAAATCTCATTAGCAGCATTATTGCAAACTGTTATTACTATATTGAACTTGGTATCTTTGAACTCATCCCAACTTTTACTATATAACCCTTCTATAGAGATGTTATGATTTATAAGAACTTCAATTGATTTTGGGTGAACCTCACCAGTGGGGAAGCTACCTGCGCTATAAGCCTTATATTTCACTTTGCCGTAATGGTTTAGCAAAGCCTCTGATAATATACTTCGGCAAGAATTACCCGTACAAAGGAATAAAATGTTTAACAGCATATTTTCTTATCCAGTAGCTTTTCAATGGTATTGCAGGTCTTACTATCAGCAGCGCAGCAATCATCGACAAGGAACATTATTAACTGCTCAACCTGTTCTAAATTAGCTTTATATATTACTTGTCTGCTATGTTTAACTGATGAGATCAAATCCGCATTACTCAAATGCGTCAAATGAAAGGAAAGGGTATTAGCTGGAACATCTAGTTTGCGGGCAAGCTCACCAGCAGCAATTCCTTTACTGCCATGCTCTACTAATATTTTGAAAGCCTTTAGCCTCGTTTCCTGTGATAATGCAGAAAACTTCTTTATTGCATTATTTATCTCCATAGTTCCAGAAATATAGAAATAATAATAGCAGTCAATAATTAAAGCATCCTTTTTGAATACTGTTATAGTCTTAGACCCCCGCCCACCGTCTTTAAGTTGTAAAAAATTATACCAAATTTCCTGATTAGTCAGTAACCGTTTTTTTGATTACCAGCCTTCGCTTTGGTTTGCTCTTTTTAATAATTAGCTTTTTTGGTTTTTCCTTCTTTTCAATTACAATGGGATCCTTTTTTGATTCTGTCCTTATAATGATTAGTCTTTTTGTCCAATTTTCGGGGTATAGACTACTGAAATTAACTGTGTCATATTGTACTTTCTGAATATGTTGATTTAACTTTTCTATATTATTATAGCCTTCGTAATAATGAATATCCCCGACATCTCTTGAGGCATGACCCAAAAATTTATCTACAAATTCTTTCGGAACATCACTATTGATACATGCGAATTTAAAGGAATGTCTTATAGCATGTATGGGCTTTCTCCTATCATCTTGTTGTATAATATGCTTCCTCATATACTTTGAAAAGTCTTTGCTAAATTTGGCGGTATAATTTACGCCGTTAAATTTTAGCGTTGGGAACAGCTTCTTATTATTTTCAGCCTTCATCTTTTTATAATAATACAAAAATCCTATTTTTATCAACTCCTGGTGGATTGGTATTTCTTTAATTTTTCCAGTCTTAATGCTTTTTGTCTCATCATATTCATTGAAGCTAATATAATAAATATCTTTGTATTTCTGTATATCGCTAACATCAAGCTGGCCTATTTCTTCTAACCTTGCACCTGTGAACATAGCTATTAAAGGTATCCAGAACATTGGTGATGTCCTGAATTCTGGTCTTGTCCTAACAAAATTTATACTCTTGATAATCCTATTAAGATCTTCTTCTGTATATCTCTTTCGGTATTTAGGGCCATTAGATTTCAATTGCATCGAACTAAATGGGTTATTGGTTCTCACATCAAGCTCTTCTATGGCAATCTGAACTATTGAAGCAAGAGCATCAAATTGCTTGTTAATGGATTCTGGCGCAAACTTCTTTTTATCGTCAAATGATCCCTTATCTGCAAGCTCTGCTAACTGGTTAATTGGAATATTTTTATATTTATCCGAAGGACGGGCAGGAACCTTTTGTAAATACTCTCTATATTCCCTAGCGTGCTTTCTTTCTATCTGCTCAATATATAAATCTCCATATACACCTGTAAACCTATTTAAAAATAACTCCCATTCTTTAACTGTAGTAGTTCTTGCGCTGGTATGCTTTTTCCATTCTTTAAAGGCATCACTTAATCTTACTGGATGCTTAATAATGCTCTCACCCGCTTTGGTATGTATTCCAGCGTTATTTTTAAGCTCAAAAACTGATTGCTCAAAACTGTTAATTTCAAAATGCTCCTCAGTTTTTAAAGTATTTAAGAAAAAATCCAGTGATTTTGCCTTTAATGTATCTATACGCTGACCAATATTATCTCTTGATTCAGTTTTATTTGCCCATACAGCGTTAAAACGATCTTTTAGCTCTGTTATATACTTTATGGTTATTTTACTCTCTGGAAAGCTTATATCTTCAATTAAGCCTAACTCAAATAGCTCCATTTTTATATATTTTCTTACCTGCTCATACTTCCTCTTATTATTTTCAAGCTTATCTACCTGTTTCTTATAAAACAATAATTCTTCCAGGCCTTTTATGGTAGCAACTTTTATATCTTTTGTTTTAAGGGATATTTTATGTTGTGGCTTACCTGTAGCCTTGACGTACCAAACGGGGAACCTTTTACGGAAATAATATGTATTGCCTATAAGATAGATCATTAGAGAGATTTCCATTTATGTACTAGCTTTGTGTACCAAATCTTGCCTTGAAAGGCAACTAAACCAACAAAAGCTAGGAAATCTGCGCTCTATAAGAGCTCTGGCTCCGCGGGAGG
>JANPLD010000120.1:0-8597 GCA_031426355.1 Alphaproteobacteria bacterium
TTTATTACTTCTGTTTCATAACCACATAATTTGCAAGGCAAACCTTTTTCAACTCTCGTCATACCAAATCCACCAGAGTTGCAAGATGGGCAATTAGTAGCAATTCTTAGAGCTAATTTATTCGCTAGTTCTGATATCAAAGTCATTCTAGTGGGATTAGGGAATTTTTTAGATGCACCTGTGAATCTGCCGCGTTGCGAAGTCAATTTTTGAATTAATGACCTAATTTCCCTGATATTTTAAAAAATTCCCTGTATTTTTCCCTGTAAGCAGGGAATACTGAGCTTGAAAACAGATGGCTAGTAGCTTAATAACTTTATTCCACCACCATCTACCTTCTATATTATTTGACCTTCCGGCAGAACCGCCCGGTATTGCACCACTCACGGCGATAGCGATAACATCCCGACCCAGAATCTGGCCGATTTTAGCCCCTACTCGGCTTTTACATCTTTTTGTTTTTCGCGCCGACCCAAAATTAATTTATTATCTCAGTTAATTTGAGTTCCTCAACAATCTTATCGACAGTTACTTTTAACCGTGCGGAAGACGATGGCGCTAAAGGAGTAAGGATTGATACAGGCCATTCTGAATTACTCCATTCTGGTAATATTCTCACTAACTTTCCGTTAGTTAAGTATGTCTCACATATATAGGAAGGCACCAGCGCTATTCCCGCACCAACTAGGGCCATTTGCACAAGGCTAGTCATTTGGTTGCTGAGAATTTTAGCTTTAATAGGAATATGAACCGTTTTATCTCCTGATTTTAATGTCCATCGTTCTGCTAACTTTTGTAAATTTAACGACAGACACTGATGATCAGATAGATCACGAGGAGATGTTATCTTTTCTTTTCCTTTTAGATAGGCTGGTGATGCAACTGGAACTAAAGTAATTTCTCCAGCCTTTTTGAATTTCAGGCCGCTGTCCTTCACTTGCCCGATTCTTATGGCTAGATCAAATCCCTCTTTTACCAAATTTATAATTGTATCTGTGTATTTAAGTTCAAAGCGCAACGAAGGATGTTGAACAGATAATTTAGCAATTGCTGAAGCAACAACAATACCTATATCCTCTGGTGCCGTAATTCGAATGGTTCCGGTTAATAGGTTATCCTTACCATATAAAACCTTTTGCGCGTCTTCCAATTGGTGAATCGGCTCCAGGATCGCTTCATAAAATGTTTGCCCTGCTTGTGTAATGGTTAAGCTGCGAGTCGAGCGTATTAATAACTTTGTTCCCGTTTCTCTCTCAAGTCGGGAAATGGATTTGCTCACCATTGATTTTGGCATTTTCAACGCTTCCGCAGCCTTTGTAAAGCTGTTGTATTGTACCACTTTTACGAATATGCGACTCAGATCTAATTCCATATTCTCAATATAGCATTGTTTCTATACAGAAACAATGAAATTACTTTGTTCCGTCTAATAATTAAATAATAAAGGGATATATTGTATTCAGACTTAAAGATTAAATTTAATAACATTAATAAAAGGAGAAGTTATGACATTAAAAGTAGGAATTATCGGAAGCGGAAACGTCGGAAGCGCGATAAACAAAGGTCTTTCGAAAGCTGGTTATCAAGCAGAGGTCAGTAACAAACAAAACGTTGGCGAAGTCGCATCTAGGGCAGAAATTATCGTCCTGGCTGTTCCGTTTACAGCGATTGATGATGTTGTTAAGCAAATCGGAAATAATGCCAACGGCAAGATTATAATTGATGCTACAAATGCCCTTACAGCAGAAATGCAGCTTGCAATTGGTTATACAACCAGTGGCGCTGAAGAACTTCAAAAGAAGCTGTCTAAAGCTAAGGTAGTAAAAGCCTTCAATACAGTTTTTGCACAACACATGGATAGCGGTAATTTGAACGGACAAACATTGACGGCATTTGCTGCCAGTGATGACGAAGTGTCACGAAACAAAGTTCTTGAGTTGTTAAGAGCAATTGGATTCGATGCTGTTAATGCTGGTCCGCTTCAAAACGCCCGTCAATTGGAAGCTCTTGGATTTTTCAATATCCAACTGGGCTATGTTCTTGGAAATGGCGCAATGACCGGATTTAAATATGTACGCTAATAATAATCAACAAAAGGAGACTAAAATGAAAACTAAATTATTAAATTTAACTGTCGCAATAATCGCATTAGCTTCTGCATCAACGGCACAGGCTAATGACAGCAAACAAGATTTTGAAGTTCTACAAAAGCAAGTAGAGCAGAATATCAAAACCTTTGATGACCTCGATTTTAATGTATTTTCCAATCAAAAGTGGGACGAACTTAGCCGCAGCCACTCAAAAGATGTGAAAGTTCATTGGCCTGATGGTCACATTACCACTGGAATAGATAAGCATATTGCAGATCTTAAATATATGTTTACCTACGCTCCAGACACCAGGATCAAGGAACATCCGGTGAAATTTGGACAAGGTGAATGGACCGCCGTTTATGGCATAATGGAAGGAACTTTTACTAAACCGATGAAAACTGCTGATGGAAAAGTTATTCAGCCAACTGGCAAATCCTTTAAACTTCCAATGGCAACATTGAGTCACTGGACTAAAGAAGGAACTTTCGATGAGGAATATCTATTTTGGGATAACCAAACTTATATGAACCAACTAGGTCTTGGAAAATAATGAAAATACTCGAGCAAATCTTCGGAAAGCTTTCCGAAGATTTGCTCGAGATACCAACAAAGAATATAATTCTGAACGTACGATTTCACCCGAAGTTATAACAGACGCAAGGAAACGGCTTGAGAGGATATAATGATAGATAAATTATTAAATGGGCCAAATACAAAGAGAATGCCTTTATTATTTATTGGGCATGGCTCGCCTATGAATGCAATAGATGATAATAACTTTACCCGTACACTCAATATTCTTGGCAGCAAACTTCCAAAACCCAGAGCTATTCTGGTTATATCTGCCCACTGGATGACAGAAGGTACTTGGGTGACTGAAATGGCTAAACCAAAAACAATTCATGATTTTTATGGTTTTCCTCAAGAGCTTTTTGATGTCCAATATCCTGCTCCGGGAAGCCCTGAAACGGCAAAGCTCATTCAGGAAATGACTACCCATCCTAAAGTTCATGGCGATCGTGAAATGTGGGGACTCGATCACGGAACATGGTCAGTGCTTCGGCATTTATATCCGCAGGCCGACATTCCTGTTTTACAGTTAAGTCTACACATGGCGCAACCTCCCGAGTATCATTACAAGCTTGGCCAGGAACTTTCCATGCTTCGGGATAAAGGTATTTTGATCTTGGGAAGTGGCAATCTTGTTCATAACTTACACCAGATTCGCTGGGAACCCAATGCAAAGCCTTATGATTGGGCTGTGGAATTTGATGAATGGCTCAAAAGAAAACTCTCTGATCGCGATTTCAGTGCGGTCATTAATGACTTTCATCGCACTAAAGCAGGCAATCTAAGTGTTCCAACGCTCGACCATTATTATCCACTACATTACATTCTTGGAGCAGCGGATGATCGTGATGAACTTAAATTTGAATACGAAGAATTACAAAACGGATCAATATCCATGCGTAGCTTTCGACTTGGTTAAAGTTTCAAGCCCAAAGTTATAAGTAAAATTACTAGCAGAATAACATCATTAATGTTTTTCCCAGCACCAGTTATTCAGATTTATCAGATGATCTACCCCGATCTGCTTACTGTTTTTCTCGTTGTTGGTAATATACTTGATTAGTTGTGGCGATAGATACCTCTGACGCAAGGCTCGTTTCACATATTCAACGCTATGGTTATGTGCTGCTGCGATTTCTCTTGATGATTTATGTACACCTTGGCGGATCAACTTGCTCCAGTAGAAGCCTTTGGCGATGAAGATGAAGGTTTTGTCATCAGGATAGTAAGATTGCTTATCTATATCAGCTTCAGTTGATTCCCCATCTTTGATGATGTGCAGCCTGCCACCTAACTTCCGGTAAGTGATCGGCACTGCTGCCTGGATAGATAATATATTTTCCTTATCTGAACTTATTTCATATTGCTCATTAAGAATTCCTCTGAGTTTCAATATGGATTCCGGTTGCAGGATATCGCCATTTGCATCAAGTGATAGGGTTAGCTCCAGATGCTGCGGGTAAAGTATAACCTTAGATACAAAATTCTCCGGCTCGACTTTCAGATATTGCAGTCGTTTCAGCAGCTTTACCGATAGATCCTGATCATTTGACAGTGATATTCCTTTGATGAGAGTTGTAATAAGTTCTATCAGATGTTCTGTAACCAGATCATCAAGATGATAAGACCTGATACGCTTGAACTCCGAAGCAGTTTCCCCTCTGCGATATATCTCCTGATTCTGGTAATACTTCATCTTATATCTTCCGGCCTTACCGTACTTATATGAATATGTAGCGGTCATTTTATTGCCATGGTAGTCCCAGACCTTGCCATGTAGTTTTGACCTTTCAGATTGAGCATCCTTGTTTCTGACATATATATGCTTGGTAATTTTTTCCTGAACCTGATCCCATATATCCTGATGAATTATAGATTCATGCTCACCCTCGTAAATCTTATCCTTATGCCTGATCTTTCCGCAATATATCGGATTGGATAATATCCGGTGCAGCTGTTTAAGATCAAATTCCTTCCCGGTTACCTGATTACCTTTTTTGCTTATCCAAGATTTATTTTTATATCCTTTAGATTTTAATTCACGCAGTAATTGCGGCAAGGTTTCATGTTTGGCACGCTCAAGATATCTCTTATAAATATACCGAACTATCTCAGCTTCTGGTTCATTTATAAGTAATTTTCTATCTTTAACATCATATCCGATAGGTAATGGCCCGCCCATAAATATTCCTTTCTTTTTACTGGCGGCAAATTTATCTCTGATCCTTTCTCCGGTAACTTCGCGTTCAAACTGAGCAAATGATAGCAATACATTCAATGTTAACCTCCCCATCGATGTGGTGGTATTAAATGCCTGAGTAACTGATACAAATGAAACATTATGCTTATCAAAAACCTCAACCATCTTGGCGAAATCACTGAGTGCTCTTGATAAACGATCTACTTTGTAAACAACTACTATATCTATCTTTCCGGCTTCAATATCTGCTAAAACTGATTTCAGTGCTGGGCGATCCATGTTGCCACCTGAATAGCCGCCATCGTTATATTTAGTTGGTATCATCTCCCAACCTTCATGCTTCTGGCTTTTGATATATGCTTCTCCGGCTTCGCGCTGTGCATCCAGTGAATTAAAGTCCTGTTCTAATCCTTCCTCAGATGATTTTCTGGTATAGATAGCACAGTGTATAATCTTACGAGTCATTATGCTACTTTTTCTTGAGGTTTTCTAAGGCCGAAGAATATGGGGCCTGATACCGCATACCCAGAAATCTCTTTTGCTAATTTTGACAGGCTTTTATATATTTTGTTCTTATATGCAAAGCCACTTTCAACTATTTTGATTTCAAACTTTTTCCCTTTCCATTGTTTAATTATTATGGCACCGGATTCTGGCAGATTATACTTGATAGCTTTCTTTCTAGCCGAAGGATTTTTAACCAGCGTTTCTCCTATATTTTCGAGACTGGCTATTATTTTAGGATCAAGCCTACCAAATAATTCCTCTTGTATTACATATAGATTATCGCGTTCTCGCCGAGATAATTTCTTCATTGAGTCAGGATATGCTTCCTTTGCTATATCATAAAACTCCTTCAACTGTTCTTTCTCTAATTTTTTTAACTCTTCCTTTGTTATCTTTTTAATAAATTTCCGGAACTTTTCTAAATCTTCTGGTGTTATCTCCTGAAAATCTTTTTTAAAGAATTCACTATTCCGAGAATTATTACCTTTTGCCCTTTCAGTTTTTAGTTTCTTTTTATCAGTCATAAACACTCTTTTGTTGGTTGTAACCCAGGGAATGCTTGCAATTCAGAGGAAGTCCAGTGAAATAGTGAGTATATTGCTCAGAGCCTTAGAAATAATGAGATATAAAGATAAAGCCACCGATCATGGTTGATTAATCGCTCAACAAACACTTCATGAAAAAGGTTGGAATTCAGGTTTTATTAAACTTCAACTGGCGCATTAAAGCGGAATCAAGTTAAAGTGGAGACCATTCACATCATCTAACCAAACGTAAAGAAATGATGCAGACATGAGTCGATTATTTGGATAGTATAGATGATTAAGGAAATCATTCTAAAACATCAACATCTTTAAAAGTAAGCAATGTCAGAGCTTGATTCTCGGTAGTTCTTATTGACTCTTCATACAAATCACAGTCTTCAGCTCCTCTGAAATCAAACCAAGCATCTGCTCCTATAATAGTTCTATTACCTTTTTCTTTATTACCATAAACAATTTCAAAAGTATCTGATTCAGAATCTAAATCAGCTTTAGGAAAAAACTTATTAGGTATTACATCATCATTTCTTACAAACCATTGACGGCCATTTTTGTTATGGCAAATTAATAAACAAGGAAAAGAGCTATATTGTATAAATCTAATAGCCGTAGCTAACTGACTGCATTTAAACGCATCTGCTAATTTCTTAATATTTTCGAAAGTTGGTTTGTCGAGACTATTTGATAAGGGTTTGAATATATATCTAGGTAATAATAAATCTGCTGAGTATCTATCTGCTACTTTTTCTGGATCAAGTTTTGCATCGGCTAACTTAGGACTTATAGGAGAGCTTCCTATATCTTCCTTCCTACAGACAAATGCCTTGCCTTTATGATGATGCCAATGTCCTAATTCATGCCCTAAAGAAAATCGTTTTCTGGCAGGATAATTATCTGATTTTATTGTGATTATTGCCTTATCACCTTTGCCAATAATTCTTGCTTCACAGCCTTCAAGATTATCATATTTAACTAATGCCCCGCAATGCATGGAGATTGCTTCCAAGTCAATCTCTTCTGGTTTAGTTATACCAAGTGAGACTAACAGCTTTTCTGCTGGTCTCAAATCCTTCATAATAAATTCCCGTCTTTATCTAAAACTCCTAGTTCTATAAGATCATCTATCATTGAATCTACATCTTTTTCTGAAGTGGCATTACCTTTCCTGGCTGCTAATGTAAGACCATTATCCATTTTATAGGCTTCATCAAGGATTTGTTTTTTTCTTTCAAAGGTAAGTGAAACGACTTTATTTTTGCTTTTATTTGATTCTTCTTCGTATTTTCTTCTAGCTTCTATTAGTTGATCTTTTTTATACCTGTTAATGCTTTTTTCTATTAACTTTTTCATTTTCTCTACTTCTTTATCAACATTCTTGCCATATTCGGAAATAGCCTCCTGCATGATTTCTTGGTCAGTAGCATCTAATATATCTTCAACAATCAAATTTGCTATATGATATGGGATCATCTGTGGTTTAAAATTTTTATTCATACAGATTCCTTCTTCGGGAAAAACTTCTCAGTTTGTCGTTTAATTCTTTTCCTTATAGTTTCGTATGCTGTTTTGTCCCATTTTTCAACCTTCATTATCTCTCCTGCTTTATCTCCTGCTTCTCTATGCATAATCATTAATAAGGCTTCATCATCATCTGCAAAAACCTCATCAATAGTTTTTGCTAATTTTTCTGAAGAATCTATATCGATTAAGCAAGTTTCTGGATTATCCTTGTTACTACCGGGATCTTTAAACCCATCTGCATCAATATATCTAACCTTCTTTTTCTCTTCTTTATATTTTCTTCTTTCATCACCAGCAATGCTTTCAATTATGCCAGCAACAAACGTAACTAAACTAATATCCTTTGGCCATGTTTCTCTTACACCTGATATGGCACGATAAAGTGATTCACTTACCAAATCATCAGCATCAAGCATATGTCCTCCAACATATTGCCATGCAATCTTTTTTATTCTCATAAGTTCATTAGGTGTTAAAACTCTTAACGCCTCCTGAATCTCATTGGGAGTATAGTACTCCCGAATTTTTGTTTCTAAAGAAGTCATTACTTCTACCTTTATTGGCTGATATATTTCTTTTTCCGGACAAAAGTTTTTTGTCCGTTTTTTTATCCCCAACAGCCTATACTTATATAAAAGAGTTTTTTTATTAACATATCAAGGAGATAAACCAAATGCAGACTTGAATCGAAATGAAACAACATGATGTTGGGAGTAAAAATTTTTACTTTAAAAACAATTAATGAGAATAATATGGGTTATAAGAACAAAACATACGTAATTTTTGATGGTGATGAAGATATGTGGGCATACAAGTTCATGCGCGGTTGGAAAGCAAATGATAACATAGAATTTGATTTTCATGATGCGCACGATATTAATGCTCTCAGAGACGGTTCAAGTGAAGAAACTGTAAAGCGTAAGCTTAGAGAACGTCTTGCACATACAAAACAGGCTATAGTGTTGATAGGGCCTTACACGAAAAGTCATCATAAATATGTTCGTTGGGAAATTGAATGCTGTCTTGATATGGGTATTCCCATTGTAGCAGTTAACCTCAATGAAAATAAAGGCATGGACGACACTCTATGCCCGCCAATCTTAAAAGGTAAACCTGCTGTTCATGTACCTTTTAAGATGAAGATAATAAAGCATGCTCTTGATG
>JANPLD010000121.1:0-4604 GCA_031426355.1 Alphaproteobacteria bacterium
CTTGCGAACAAGTTCTGCACCCTGCCCTAAATTATATATAAAATAACAGTTATACCTGCGCGGATATGGCTCAATACAGAAAACAGTATTATGGACATCAAATATTTCCGCTATTTTCCTGAATATTGGAACTGCGTGCTCAACTGCCTGTTCATGAGATAGTTCGCCAAGATCACGTTGCTTTGGCGCGCCAAAAACTATAGATCTTGCGCCTAACCCTCCAGCTATTTCTGCTACAAGCTTTAAATGTTCCAAGAGTTTTTGTTCACCTTCCTTATCAAAAAGTTTTGCATCAGGCTTATCAAATAAAATTGCCTGCATTGCAGGAACAGAAAATCCCTCACCTTCAAGCTTCTTTCTATATTTTACGGCGGCTTTATGATCAGCACCTTCCCATTTCGGCCATATTTTTGTAGGTGCCACCTCTATTCCGCTCACATTATTTTTTCGCAGCAATTCAAATATGACGGCAGAATCATGGGGTGTCCAGGCTATATTTGAGAAAGATAGTTTCATCTAACAAAATTTTCCATTTCGTCTAAAACTTTTTCTTTAGACATTATATAATTTCCAGTTCCACCAAACAATTGAGCATATTTAGCATAAAGATCATAATACGCTTCCGGAGATGGATTTGTTCCCACCTGTTTACCTTTAAATAATCTTTCTATTATTGATCTTGTTTCTACAGGCTCGGTAAAAAGGTTAACTAGACTCAAATTGTTATCTTCAGTTATTTTGATATCATTCTTAAGTCTGTTTAATGGATACCACTGGAAGCTGGAATTGGGATTTATAACATCAATGTTATTATCCTTTATGAGGTCATATAACGCATTTTTCTTGAGTCCCGGACCGAATAAAGCGGGTAACCTTATGATATTATGAGAATTAAAGTTACTTTTAACGAACTCTTCAAATTTGAGCCTGTTAGTGCCGTAAGCGTGGTTTTTGTCTTGAGAACAATTGTAATCTTCATTTTTGCCATGCTGCTCTGCGTAAACATCTATGGTGGATATAAGAATGAATTTTTTAGTTCTGGCTTTTAATAAAGCTTCACAAAGACTCATCATATTGACGTAATCCCCTTCAGGATCTTTGTTTGCGAGCCATTTGGCGGCGGGAAGACCAGCGCATATAATTCTTTCTGTATTAAGATTTGCTAGTGATTCAAGATTTTGCCTGTTGATCAAAAGATCAAAATCATATTGGCTTTTTAAATAACCGCCTACAAAACCCGTATAACCTATAAGTACATTTTTCAACTTTCCACCTCGATGTTAGTTGAATCATTTCTTACCTGTATATTGCTGGATGTTCTTTCTGCTATTTCATAATCTGGTTTTCTGGAGTGCGGATCAGCGAGCATTACCATATATTCACTGATAAATAACAAAACTACTGACAGGAAAAATGAAAGAATTGATATAGCCGCCAACACGGAGTTAGAAGACACTAGCAAAGAATAAATAATTGCAAGGAATGATACTAATAAAAAAGATATATTAGAAGCCCTTAATGGAAGAGTGCTTTTGCCTATAACGATCTTCCATGAACTGCTTAATCTTTCCCTCAAATGCACAGGATTATGGGTAAAATCTTTTTGAGTGATTATACTTTTCTTGAGGTTTGAAGAAGTAATAACATTATCTATGGCTATCAAAGGATAATCATGCTGCAAAATATTGTTAACCACCGTCCTTGATAGCAGTTGTAAGGAACTTGGTTTTTCGCCTATAACTATCTCAGTATTATTCTTAAAAGCTGATTCCAGCATTGATTCAACTGAATTGATAGAATCCTGATAAATATCAATCATCAGAACCCAGTCTCCAATTGCATTTTCAATACCTGCCAGCGAGGCTGATCTAAAATCAGTTATATCTTTTAATTTAAATATCTGAAGGTTTGGAAAATTTAAAGAGAGGGATTTTATATCCGCATCATCTTTCTGGCTGTGAATGCGGTTAACTATGATCACTATTTCATAGGATATTTTCAGTTCAGATATTTTGTTATGCACATCCCTTATCTGGGAAAAACCATCTGAGTCTCGGGAATCCAAAACTGTTACTATGCTTAATACCTGAGTTTTTGGTAACATAACATTAATTAAATTAGTGCAAGATTAGTTATATTAACCATATGAACTGTCAAGATAAATACCATTATCAACTTGGGCTGCATCCTACAATCTTTATAACTTATTTATATAATTATTATTTTTGGTAATCGTATCTTTATGATCAGCAGAATAATGTAAATTATAACCAAAGGGATTTATATGACCATTAGAGCTATAAAAAAATCGAATAATCCTAAACCTAAAGGAACTCTGATCAAACCGGAAAACTATACCAATAATAATCCTGCTAAGGCAGAAAATGCAAATGTTGTTATACAAAATAATAACCAACAGCCGCAAAAAACAGTGAACAATCAAAAGCCTCAAGCTCAGAAAGAAACTGCTAAATCTAATATAAATGAGGATAATACTAAAGCACCAGGTAAAAAACATCTGAACCTTCAAGAACATAATAATTCTTCTAAATTAGATAAAAATAAACAAACTGAGCTAGCTTCAAGACCTGAAGCTCATGGCAAAGTTGGCCGTTCATCTGCTCCAAGAGCTGGTTATTCCGGGAAGTAATATTGGTAATTAGTAGCTAATAAGGAAGATGATAATGCGTGTTATGGTATTAGTGAAATCTACTGAAGATAGTGAAAAAGTTTTTCTCCTACACCTGAGACAATGAAGGCGATAGAGGAAATGGGGAAGAGTTTAATATTGCTGATTGGAAGGATAATTGAAATCAAGTAAATTGGTGGACCTGCGAGAGAATAGTTCAAACCGCATGGGCCTGCTGCGAACATTTAATGACTTGAGTTACATGCTGTTAGCGCGTGAGTGAAAAAGCGGAATTGTTCGAACAGCCGTTAGTGTTCCAGATTTGAAGTGCATTCACGTTATCCATGAATCGATAAATTGCAGGGTAGACCCAATTTTTATTATATGAAATTTGTTGTTGCTGCCTGCGATTACCATTCCGGCAAGGTGTGCGTGCGCACTAGTGTCTACGATTTGTATAACAAAAGCTGCACCACCGCTCATGCCGCTGGGATCAAAATTAACTGGACTTAAAGCGTTCAGTTTCAGAACGGTTAGATCTGCTTTTGATTGCTCTTCGTAGGGGTCAAAGAACAGACAATTTGCGCTCTAGCGAATCCCAGTTGTCTTGTTTCTTCAGTTAAACCATAGCTCTGCTTGTTAGAAGGATATCCAGAAACAACTAGCCCAACAACTTGGTTTGATGGCACCTCTGGAGGGAGACTTTGCATATGAAAAAAACGTTCTTTCATGTGTGCGCTATGTATGCATGGCTCTGTAAAATCGAAAACAGCTAAATCATTTAGAGCAACATCGTTTACGTCATCGTTATAATGCCGGATTCCACCTGCAGAGCAAAAGCTGTGCCCATCTTTGTCAAGCAATCCTACATCCTCGTAGCTTCGTCCTTGCAATATTTTTTCACTGATCTGATGGCGGGAGCATAAAAGGAGATATCGGTTTCGATAAAAAATACCTACGCATGAGCCAATTAGCCCGCAAGAATATGTATCGTTATGATTCCAAACAACTAAAGGATGGGTATAGCGCGATAAAGTACTCTCTAGCGTTTTTGGGGGTATTAGAAAACAAGTATTAGCGGAATTAAAGATAAAATCTCATCATTTTGATGCTTTGGTATGGAAACTCGGCATTAAAGACAATAGTAAATATGCTAAGGTAATACCTCATGGTCAAAATAACATCTGTAAATACTCCACCGAAATAGTACCTCATCTAAAATTTCATCTACAAGATAAAGAAAAAGAATATCTCCCAAGTTTAAATTATGATTACACTCAATCAAAGAATAAAAAAATTAAGCAACTCACCAGATAAACTAACAGTCATTCTTGGTCTCGAAATTTGGCCGTTGATGTTTGGCGGTAGGAAAAGCCGGAAATTCGTTTTCGACACTGGTCTAGAGGAATGGATATAGGCTAAAACCGCCCAGTGTTGCGCCAGACTGTGAAAACCGCTGCTGCTTAAGAAGTATAATGGTGGTGGATTCTAACAATTGAGCTACTAGCCATCAGTAGAAATACCCTGCTAACAGGGAAAAATACAGGGAAGTTTTTTAAAAACAATAGCGAATTAACATTTTTAATCTCTGAACTAATGTCATTATCACAGACTTACAAGATGAATTCCCTATAATACATAACAGGGAATTATAAAAATCTATCAGGCAATTTATTTATTGATAACTAGGTCTATTAAATCCAAGGCAAAAAATTATCATGTTTTTATAAACATTCCTAATTCCGGCATTATAAAGTAGTATACCTAGGGCAAGTAAAATTAAAGAAAAGAACGAAAATATAAAAAATGCAGTTACTATAAAACCCCTGCAACTAAAATAAGTGCCATTCCGGATTTAAGTAAAATGTCATGGCCCCTGGGATTTTTTGTAATCGAAGGGGTTGGCATTATTTTGTGGTTTGAGACTTGTTACCTTGTTTTAACGGAGGCGGCGGCGAGCAGGTCGGAGATTTCA
>JANPLD010000122.1:0-2737 GCA_031426355.1 Alphaproteobacteria bacterium
AAGTACACTCAAAAGAAGAATCGAAATTGAGTGCTTTATCCCCCAGAACAAAGAACTCTCGGTGTATTTTAATTCAGAGCAAATAGACTATGAATCTCACAACCCGGAGAAACATTTATTCAAAGATATGTGCTATCAAGAAAACGTTATATCACTAACAGTTGCTAAAAAGTCTGAAAATGAAAGTCTAGAAACACAATCTGATACAAAATTTTCGAATAGAGGTAAACATCACTCTGACAAAAGAAGCTCTATCTTAGAATTTGCAATCCCCCAGTTTCAGGAAAGTTGTCGCCTCTGAGATAAATTAAATCATGGGCGGCAGGGAAATTTAAAATGAGACAAGTAACGAAGTATTCAGCAGCAATAAAAGCGAATGTACTGTCTAAAGCATTAGCACCTAATGCACCAGGTGTAATAGAATTGTCTAAAGAGTTTAATATACCTAAGGCGACACTATACACATGGATGCACACTATGACTAATCAGAAAGAGCCTAAAAAAAATAATAGTTCTATGCGCCCTAAAGAGTATAGTGCCGCGTCTAAACTCCAGGCTGTATTAGAAACCATGGGGAAAACGGCAGAGGAGCAAAGTGTCTACTGTAGAGCACATGGCATTTATTATCATCACCTTGAGACCTGGAAACAGAACATGTTGGATGGGCTTAGTTTAGTATCTGCTAAAGAGAGTTCCTTCCGCGCAAAAGAAAGCAAGGCGATACATCAGAAGATGCAAAATGAAGTGAACCAACTAACGCGCGATTTGAATCGAAAAGATAAAGCACTGGCTGAGTTAACGGCATTATTAATTCTCAAAAAAAAAGCAGACTTAATTTGGGGGGACAGCGAGGACGCTTAATTACTGAGGAAGATAAGGTAATGGCGATTGAATTACTCAAAGAAGCGTGTACTGCTGGATGTCGACTTAAACCAGCCTGTGCGATTCTAGAGCTTGACATACGCACGTGGCAGCGTTGGAAAAAGGAAGAGAACCTGAACGATAAACGCCGTGGTCCACTCGCTGCGCCGCGTAATAAACTCAGTGATGCGGAACGTGCGCATATCTTAAAGGTGGCCAATTCCCCTGAATACCGTGATCAACCACCCAGCCAAATGGTGCCTAACCTTGCAGACAAAGGAGAGTATATTGGCGCAGAATCAACAATATACCGTGTTCTTCATGCCCATAAGATGATGCAGCATCGTAGTGCTGCACGTCCTCGAACCCACAAAAAACCAGATGAGCTCAATGCGACAAGGCCTAATCAATTATGGTCTTGGGATATCACCTATATGACGAGCCCTATACGTGGTCAGTATTTTTATCTGTACCTGTTTCTCGATATTTTTAGTAGAAAAATCGTGGGGTTCGATGTATTTGACGAACAGTCTGCTGAACATGCGTCTGACGTTGTATCTAGAGCTTATAGGGCAGAAGGTGTGCGTACGGGTGACATTACGCTACATTCTGATAACGGTGGCCCTATGAAAGGCTCAATGATGCTGGCGACGCTACACCATCTGGGCATTGCCTCGTCTTTTAGTAGACCGGCTGTTAGTAATGATAATCCCTATTCCGAGTCGCTATTTAGAACATTAAAGTATTGCCCCAAATATCCTGACAAGCCATTTACATCCATCGAAATGGCGCAAGAATGGGTAACGCAATTTGTTCATTGGTATAACACTATTCATCAGCATAGCGGTATTAATTTCGTAACCCCAAACGCACGGCACGATGAGAAAGATATAGAAATATTGGAGAAAAGAGCTCAGGTATATGAGCTTGCCAAACAGAAAAACCCAATGAGATGGTCTGGAAAAACGCGCAATTGGAGTCGGGTAGAAGAGGTACAATTAAACACTAAACGAACCAAATGCAACGTTGCTTAAAAAAAATCTTGCATTATTTTTTTATTAATATAGCATGTGTCGAGTAGAGCAAATCTGTTTCTACTTCAAGCGACAACTATACTGAAAACTACCGCCAGCAACTGCTACAGCTTTTTCAAATTGCTCTAAGCTATAATTATCATATATATCATGACGCTGAGATAATATGAATTTAACCATTGGATCTTCTTTTGGCACAAACTCTACTAAACATTGATGAGACAGACTTAGCAATAATCTAGCGATATCTATTAAAGAGAGATTTCGTCCAATAGCCAAATGATGAATAACCGCAAGTGCAATAACGCAATCAGCTTTAAGTCTCAAAAAAATCGAGGGCCTTTCCTTGTTTAGCCAGCCTTGAGATGGGCTAGGGTTGGCCATGTCTTGAACTAGATAAGTGAGCTTTTGCCGATTTTTTTGGGCATTCAGAAATCCCCGATCAAGAGCGGCATGATCAATATCAAGACCCAAAACGCTTTTTGCTCCAGCATCAAGCGCAACGCGCGAATAATGCCCATCGTTACAGCCAATATCAATGAGCGTCGAAGGAACAGTATCTATCACGAAGCGGCGAACTGCATGACACTTTGCCTCTTCGGTATCTTGGGAATAGCTATTTTTAGTTGCGTATTCACTCCATGCTGTATGAGTACGTTTGGGGATAGGCAATTCTTTAATCAGGTGTTGTAACTGTTTAAGCATCATTTGCAGAGTTCTTTTTGGTAAAGGCCTTCGTCGCGAAGTTACTTTTTTAGCATCAATGATATTCGTAATGGAAAATTTTACTGGAAGAAAGAGATGCAACCAAAGACGGTAATTCAATCGTGTCCGAAGTGGCA
>JANPLD010000123.1:0-2096 GCA_031426355.1 Alphaproteobacteria bacterium
ACGAAGACACTGAAACCTTAACGCTGGCTCTCACAGAAGGCAATAATTATGACCTAGGTGGCGACAATATCGGTAGTATAGATATTGCTGACAACGATCCTCCCCCCCTTCCCCTGCCTGTCAACCTCGCTGTTTTTAGCAACACAGGCATGGAAGCAGCCCAAACATCAATTCAAGTTACAGCCTCAACCTTCAATCCTGTGGCGGGAGACCAAACCGTGAGCTTGAGTGTTAATGGCACTGGCATTACTTCTGGTGATTATACGCTCAGTAGCTCAACAATTATTATTCCCAACGGTGCAACCTCAGGGTTTGTGACTTTTACTGTTGCCGATGATACTGTAGTGGAAGGTATAGAAACGGCTGCACTTAGTGTGATCGCTTTCTCTTCAGGTCTTACCGCAGGTACTACCACCACCCAAAATATTTCCATTATCGACAATGATGGCACTGGCACGGCTGGCAATGACGTATTACGTGGTTCACTTGGTGACGACTTGCTCCAAGGACTAACAGGCAATGACCGAATCGATGGCGGCGATGGCAACGACACCATCAATGGCGGTACTGGTCGCGACGTGCTGCGCGGTGGTACTGGATTAGATTTATTTCGCTACGATACTCTGAGCGATTCTCTGATTGCAACTTACGATAGCATTACCGATTTCAATCAACCGGCTGGCGATAAATTCCAGATCCTAACAGGCAATCCTACTAATCTATTTGATGCTGGTATTGCATCAGGGGCGAACTTGAGTGACGCCGTGAACAATGCCTACACTGCCGTGAGTTTAGGTGTTAATCAAGCGACATTCTTCCAACGCTCTAATGGACAAAAGTTTCTCGTTATCAACGATAATTTAGCTAGCTTTAATCCTGCTAGTGATCTGGTGGTGGAGGTCACCGGTATTACTCCAAGTGGAGCGCTAACGGTTGATAATTACTTTCTTTAAAGCAACTTAACTTAATTTAGGAGTAAACCTTTGAAAACACTAATACAAGTACTGTCTTTCACAGCTAGCACGGCGATTGCCTTGAGTACGGCGATTGCATCTGAGGCGATATCACTTACCAACACTGGCGGTGCTATTAATGATAACGGAGTTACGGATTTTACTTTTACGGCTTCAGGCATTACCCCTGCTGTGACGGGTAAAGTTAATCTCACTTTTTCTAATCTTATCCATCCCGATTTGTTTGAGTTGGAACTATATTTTATCCATGGCAGCGATACACTTACCCTTGTCGATAGTATTTCGGGTACAAACTTAACGAATACAGTTTTTGATGATGCAGGTTTAGCTATCAATACTGGCACAGCTCCCTTCACCGGCACTTTTGCTCCTCAAGGTTCATCTGGTTTAAATGAAACCGCCACAATCTCTTTATTAGCTGGCTTTAATGGTAGCGATCCCAATGGAACTTGGACGCTAAGAATCTATGATAATTTTCTTGGCAATACAGGTAATCTGGGGCTGACCACACTTGATATTATTACGGTGCCGTTTGAGTTTAGCTCTGCCCTGGGCTTGCTGGCACTAGGGGGGCTTTGGGGTACGCAACAGCTATGGAAACGTCGTAAGACTCGATTAGCAAAAATGAATAACAGCATACTAACGTGCGATTAGCAGGACGTTGATCGCTCCCAACCGTAGCCAACTGAAGATAACGGGACTCTGGTTGATTGCGATGTTTGTGCAAGCTATGGGCAAGTTGCAATCGCCAAGGAGCAATAATCATATGGCTCGTTAAGTATCACTAATAAATAATCGGCGTGTAGGAGCGAGAGTAATCAAATCTTCAATATTGCGTAACATATTTTGGCAAATCGTATCTAGAGGTAAATCATTGGCATCAGTACCAAATGGATCTTCAATTTGAATACCGATTTCTTCAATACCGAGTAAGGTAAAGCTAATCAAAGCCACAATTGGGCCGGTTAGCCAACCTACGTCACTCACCACTTGGAAAGGTAGAGAGAAACAATAAATTAACAGCAGTTGCTTTAAGTGAATTGCGTATGCCAAGGGAATGGGAGTTTTTTGAATGCGCTCACAGATGCCCAAAGTATCTACCATCTGATTGAGCAATTGATG
>JANPLD010000124.1:0-9099 GCA_031426355.1 Alphaproteobacteria bacterium
CTTCATTTGTTAATCCTGAAGCCTCAGGGCCAAATATTATTGCACATTTTTTATCTTCAGAGGCCTGAATGATGTTTTTTGCAAATGTGTCAGGCTCAATAACTTCCTTTACCATATATCTGTCGCGGGCGGTAGAAGCAACGGCGTAATAAATGTCGGAAAGAGCTTCTTCAATGCTGTTATATATTTTTGCATTGGTAATTATATCTAATGCCTTGGCAGACATTTCTTCAGCTTTTGGATTGGGCCAGCCATCTCGTGGGGAAACGATACGAAGATCGCTTAAATCAAAATTTTTCATGGCGCGGGCTGTTGCACCAATATTTTCACCGAGTTGAGGGCGAACTAATATAATTGAGATATTTTTTGCTATATTTGACATATCAGGTCATACATATATAAAAATATGAAATAATAAATCCAATATATGAGAATTACTGAAACATCTTCAAATTTCAAATCTGCCAAGGTTAAAAAGGCAAAAGATGCTAAACAGGCTGACTTTCTGGGATTGCTCAATACTGGGGCGGCTGATGATGTCAGTGAAACATCGGCAAGTGGTGAGGTTGAATCGGTTGCTAACCTTAATTCATTGAATTCATTAAGTTTTTCTTCTGATTTTTCAGAGCGCGAAACGCAGAAAATGAACCTTAAATATGGCAAAGATATGCTAAAAAGTCTTGAGTTACTTAAAAAGGCCATAATTCTTGGGGCCTTAGAATATAACACTTTACATAATATAAGCGAAAGGTTAAATATAATCCCGGTGGAACCTGCTGATTTAGAGCTAAAATCCTTAATTGAAGAGATTAGGACCAGGGCTTCAGTAGAAATAGAGAAACTCAAAAAAACGGGTTAATATGGCAGTAAAAAAGAAGATTGCTAAATCATCTAAAAAAGTTTCGGTAAAAAAAGTTAAGGTCCTTAAAAAAAAGAAATCAGCTAAAAATATTAAGCCTAAAGTTAAAGCGGCGGCAAAACCTAAAAAAGCTAAAATAACAGTTAAAAAGGCGGCGAAAAAAAGTACTCCAAAAAAAGTTTTAAAGAAAATAGTAAAAAAGGCAAAAATAGTGAATTCAAAAATCAAGACTATCGCGAAACAGGTAAAGCCTGCTGCTAAAAAAGTTATTCAAAATATTAAAGCTCCTGAAAAAAATATGATTAAAGAATCTGCGCAGAATAAGATTCCGCAGAAGGTATCTTATGATAATAAAAAATCATTGAAGAATGTTGTTGCGATAAATGACAATAAAATTCCTAAAGAAAAAGAAACTGATAATTCTAGCGGTTCTGATGAGAAGATGCCTGTGTTTGCGCTAAGAGGCTCGCTGCTTGCGCAACAGCAGGTTAAAAAAACAACATTTGAAATACCTTCTTTCCCACAGGCGAAAATTATTGAAGCGGAAAATAAAAATTCAGTTGCAAAATCTAAAAATACTAAGCAAATAGCATCTCCTAAATCAACTGATGACAAGAAAATGAATTCAGCAAACAAGCAGGTTAAAGTGAACGTAAAATATGACAAAGCTGGTAAAGTGGTTTTACCTGAGGGCTACAAACCTTCTGAGGATGAAAAATATATGAACCCATTGCAGGTTGAATATTTTAGGGGCAAACTTGCGAGCTGGAAAAAAGAACTTCTCAGCGAGTCGAATGTAACTATTGAACATTTGATGGAAGAAAGTTGGAATGAGCCAGATCCATCTGATCAGGCAACTATTGTTGAGCAAACGGGTTTAGAGCTCAGGACGAGAGACAGATATCGTAAATTGATATCAAAAATTGATTCAGCTTTAAGAAGAATTGAAGAAGGTGAATATGGTTTTTGCGAAGTGACTGGTGACCCGATCGGGTTAAAAAGGCTTGAAGCAAGGCCTATCGCAACTATGTCAATTGCAGCTCAAGAGCAGCATGAGCTTGAAGAGAAACTTTCTCTAGAAGATTAATCTGTAAGATTGCTGAGTAAAGGACTCGGCTATTGAGCGCGGCAAAAAAAAATATTAAGAAATAACTCCAAGGCTTGACTTGCAATCTTTGGTTTATGGCTGTGCAAAGTGTGTATTCGTTATTAGATTAGAGAACTTTTCGTTTCTGCTTATGGAATTGAAGCGTCGTGTTAGTGAACTTGTAGTTCTTAACCTGTTAATACTGGTTTAGAATAATTTATATCTTTTTATCTCTTTCTCTTATTCAGTTCAGTTTTTACTTTCGTAATAAATATTGCAAGAAATAGCAAGGTGTAGAATAACGACATCAATAATAATGGTGTCATTATATCGGTGTGCAAGGAAGGGCGCGCAAATTTTGTAAGGCTGGCGGGCTGGTGAAGTGTATTCCACCATTCAACTGAAAACTTAATTATGGGGAGGTTAATTATTCCAATTATTGATAGGATAGCGGTAGCTTTAGCCGAGCGTTCTTCACTTTCATAGGAATTATAAAGTATGTGAAGGCCAAAATATAAAAATAATAATATAAGTACGGATGTAAGGCGCGCATCCCAAACCCAGTAAACTCCCCAGCTTGACCTACCCCATATTGAGCCTGTGATCAGGCAAATTGAGCAGAAGCTTATACCAATAGGGATGAGAGATTTTAGGAAGATAGCGCTGAAAGGGTTTTTCCAGACTAAAAAGGAAATGCCGGAAAGGGCACATAACAGGTAAATACTCATGGAAAACCATGCTGCGGGCACATGTATATACATTATTCTGACTAACTCACCCTGCTGGTAATCAGGCGGTGAAGCGAAGAGGGCGAAATATATTCCTATAAGAAAGGAGATAATGGTTGCAATAATAAGCGGGGTATAGATCTTGCCCGAGATCTTTTTAAAATTTGATATTGTTACAAATTTATTGAGCATTTTATTGTGCGGTATCTTTTGCGTATTTATCTAGAACCGCATTAACAAAACCGGCTTCAGTTTTACTGAAAAAGTTTTCAGTAATCTTCGTGTATTCACTTATAATAACTTTTTTTGGTGTTTCCTGATCACAAAGCATTTCAGATAATGCACATCTTATAATAGAGTAGAGAAGGGGATTTATTTCTTCAATTGATTTACTTTTTTCAAGATATTTCAGGATAACAAATTTAATTGAATCTTCTTCGTTGATTGCAAAATCAAAAATCTTTTTTGCGAAACCTTCTTTTACTTTTGTTCCATCAGCTTTTATTTCAGCGATAGCATGTGAGAGTATTTCAGTTTTATTTTCGAACGTATCTATAGTGTCAATATTGATACTATATAATGCCTGAACGCAAGCTAGTCGTGAAGCTGATTTTGGATTTGTTTCTGTTCTGTTGGTCATATTATTTTGTAAATTTTTCTTTCAATTTTATCATCTCTAAACAAGCGATTGCGGCGCTACGTCCTTTATTTTTTTTATCTCTTTTTGCGCGAGCCCATGCCTGATCAAAATTTTCGCAAGTGATAATTCCATATCCTATCGCAAGATTTTTTTGCAGTGCAAGATTAGTTAAACCGCGAGCGCTCTCATTGCATACATAGTCGTAATGACTAGTCTCTCCGCGGATTACGCAGCCTAGTGCAATATATCCTGAATAATTTTTATTACTTGCAAAATTTATTGCAGCGGGAATTTCGAACACTCCAGGAATAGAAATTTTTTCGTACGAAAAATTATTTTTTTCAATTTCTTCAATTGCGCCGGCAGATAGTTCATCCGCCAAATCGGCGTAGAACCTAGCTTCTACGATGAGTATATTTTTCTTCATATTAATTATTCCAATCAATTAGTTAGCTTGTAATTTAGATTTGATACCAATGCAAACTCTTTATTTGCCTTGAAAATATTTTTGTGTGTTGTGCATTTTTCTCTTGTAATTTCTAAGAAATAGTTTTTACATACTTCCGTAAAGCGCAGTATAGCTTGTTTCTATTAGGTAACACTTATTCTGCGAATTACTTTAACTTTAAAAACAAAAGGAAACTTTATGAACAAAACTCAACTTATCGAGTCAGTTGCAACACAAACAAAAGGCACTAAAGCCGATGCAACTCGTTACATTGATGCAGTATTTAGCGCGATCCAAGGTTCACTCAAAAAAGGTAATGAAGTTAGACTCGTTGGCTTCGGTACTTTCTATGTTGCAAAAAGAAAAGCAACTACTGGCCGTAACCCACGTACTGGTCAACCAATTAAAATCGCTGCTTCTAAACAGCCTAAATTCCGTCCAGGTAAACAACTTAAAGATTCTGTAAACAAATAGTGTTTCGCTCCCTTATTTTTAAAAGAGAGATTTAAGTAAAAATTTTATAAAGGCGATTCAATTGAATCGCCTTTTTTTATTTTGTAGAAAATTTTTGTATAAAAATTGTAAGAAAAATTTAAGATGAAAACTTAAATTGAAATAATGATAAAGATATTATAATCATCCATTATTATTCCAACTAACAAACAACTAAAAATTTATATATATGTTACTGACGAAACATCCGAGAGTGAAACTTGCTAATTTACCAACACCAATCGAAAAGCTTGAAAGATTATCAAAACATCTTGGTGAAGTTAATATATATGTGAAGAGAGATGATGAAACGGGTCTTGCCGGTGGTGGTAACAAAGTGCGCAAACTTGAATTTTTGATTGGTGATGCAATCTCAAAAGGTGCTGACACAATAATAACTCAAGGTGCGGTACAATCGAACCATGTACGCCAGACAGTTGCTGCTGCTGCAAAAATGGGTTTGAAATCAAGTGCCATTCTAGAGCGCCGTGTTACTGATACTAATGAAAGATTTGATAAAACTTCAAATGTTTTTTTAAATTATCTGCTTGGTATTGGTTCGCTCAGATTTGTGCCGGGTAATACTGATATGAATAAGGAGATGGAAAAAGAAGCGGAGATTGTTCGCGCAATGGGCGGAAAACCTTATATAATTCCTGGTGGTGGTTCCAATGCAATTGGTGCGCTTGGATATGTTAATGCGGCAGTTGAAATAGTAAGCCAGATAAATTCCCAAGGCCTTCCAATAAATCATGTTGCTGTAACCAGTGGTAGCAGCGGAACTCATGCGGGTCTTGCTTCAGGTTTTAATGCTCTTAATGCGAAATTAAAACTTACTGGCATCAGTATTCGTCAGCCAGAAGCTTTCCAGATCAAAAAAATTAAAGAAGAAACAGATAAAATAGCTGAATTTATATCTATCCCTAAAGTTGAAGAGAAGGATATTATTGTAAACAGTGATTATGTTGGTGGTGGTTACGGTGTACTTAGTGATGACGCTATGGAGGCGATACATCTTGCTGCAAGTTATGAAGGGCTTCTTTTAGACCCGGTATATACGGGTAAGGCATTTGGCGGATTAATAGGTATGATCAGAAAAGGTCATTACAAAAAAGGCGATAATGTTCTTTTCGTGCATACTGGCGGAGAGCTTGGATTATTTGCTTATGAAGACCAGATAATTAATTATCTTAATGCTAAGCAGAATAAAGGTAAGGTTGCGTAATTTGAAATATTATCATAATGCAGATAAAATAATTATTATCTCTGTTGGTTTTATTTTTTGATAAAGATGCGTTTAAACTTCCAAGTTTCTGCTTTACAAAGTTTTTAAAATACTTATTAAACGCCTATCTTTTATTTTCTCGTGGGGCAGTTAGCTCAGCGGTAGAGCAACCGGTTTACACCCGGTCGGCCGGGGGTTCGATCCCCTCACTGCCCACCATATTTGTATTGATAAGTTTTGCAAAAACTAATCTAGAAAAAGCTGTTACGCCAAAGCTCTGTAAGAACGTAGGCGAACTGGCTACAGCTCGGCAACCATGTTAATTTCAGTCTTTCACAAATAAAGCTAGACTAGCAGGAATTTTTTTATATTTCTGTTCTATGTCAAATAAATTCACAATCAGAACTGCTTCGAGAATAATTTTTGCATTGCTTGCTTCAACAGCGCTTGCCAACACATTTATCATGGGATCTGTGAATGCGCAGCCAACAACGCAGAATAATGCCAAACCTGCAAGTATGAATCAGGACAGGGTTTTGATCAAGCTTGTACAGGATCTTCAAAGAAAAGATGAGCAACTTTCGAAACATGAAGAAGAATTAGCCGCGCAAAAGCAGCAGATAGAAGAATTAAAAAAATTAGTTCAGCAGCTAGCCGGTAGTAAAGGGCAGGGTGTTGCTTCTCCTGTAGTTCAAGCGCAAAGCAAGACTGCTGCTCCAGTTGTTTCATCAGTGCAGAGCCAGCCACCAGCGCCTGCGGTTGTTAAAAAGGTTGGTTTAGAGCGTAGACAACTTCCAAAAGATAAGCCGCCGCAAATATCAGCAGTTCCTCAGGATGGCGGTGTATTACTGGCACCTGGTAAAATGGTCTTAGAGCCATCATTTGAATATTCGCGTTCATCAGCGCTACGTGTTGCGATTGAAGGATTTACTATTATTCCGGCATTAAGTATCGGTTCTTTTGAAATATCTGCAGTTGACCGTAATACTGTAACTACGGCTGTTGCAGCCAGACTTGGCTTGTTCAGGAGATTTGAGATATCTGCTGTTATCCCTTATGTATACAGGGATGAGACTACTTCAACAAGGCCAATAGGTGTTGGTTCTACTGCGACAACGCTCAGTAATGTAAGTGGTATGAATATTGGTGATATCGAGGTTTCCGCGCATTATCAGATAAATGACGGTAAAAATGGCTGGCCATTTTTCATTGGTAATTTACGTTTAAAAAGTGCGACTGGTGATGATCCTTTTTCTGTTCCTATTGGTGCAAATGGCCTGCCAACTGAGCTTTCTACGGGTTCTGGCTTTTATGCTATCCAGCCAAGTATCAGTATAATTTATCCAACTGATCCTGCGGTTCTTTATAGTAGTTTGGGTTATGTACTTAATTTGCCTCGTAACATAGGTGGAACCTATGGTCAGATCGATCCGGGTGATTCAATTGATTATAGTTTTGGTATGGGTTTCGGTATAAATGAAAATACGTCATTCAGCTTGGGTTACAGCCATAGCATGATCTTTGAAACTACGCAGAATGGCGCCACTATTCCAACTTCTGATGTTCTTCAGGTTGCGCAAATGACAACTGGTCTTTCACATAGAATTAATGAACGTGTGAATGTGAACGTCAATATCGGCGCTGGGCTAACTGATGACGCGCCTGACATGAGGTTTGGCATCAAAGTTCCAGTCAAATTGGATTTGTGGTAAATTTACCGATTTACTGTTTTGATAAGAGACAAAATTCCATAAAAAAATATTTTTTTAATCTTTTTTATAAAAAATTTATTTTTTTTATCCCTCTAAAACCTTTGCATTCTGCGTCTTTGGGAGCTACACAAAATTTATTTAAAATTTGTGAGAAATTTTTCTTGCAAATAAATCACACAGTGTTAGTTAAGTTACAGATTAATATATAGTGATAGTTGTGTAACAGTTTTTAAAAACTTAAGCCAACTGCCACTTTACTAAAATCTGAAACAAAAACTAACAAACCATTTGGAGAAACTATGACGGACAAAAACAGATTCACGGTAAAAACTTCTTGGAGGATCTTTAAGAAGAATAAATCAGTAATAAATTCTTTCTGTGTAGCACTTTTAGGTGCTGTACTTGCTTTCTCAGCAACTGGCGCACTCGCTGATGCTGATAACGGCAGCAATGATAATGACGCTAGCAACAACACTTCTGATAACGGTGGCGTTTCTGGTGATGCTAATACTTCTTCTAGCGATGATACAAACGTAACTACTGGTGATATCGCTCTTGATGCTAGCCAAACTTCTGATTCTAGCCAATCTACTGATGCTGGTAATGATGGTCAGACTGGTCAAGACAACACTCAAAACAGCGACAACACTTCTGTAGGTGATGTAGCGGTTGATGTTGATGCTAGCCAAACTGCTAATACTGACAACAGCAACAATTCAGACAACTCTAATAACTCTGATAATTCTAACAGCTCAGACAATTCAGACAATTCAGACAACAGCTTTGATTTAAACGCTGCTGATACTGCTACTGGCGAAAACGCTCAGGCTGGTGAAAACAATTCACAAGATAACACTGACAACAGCAACAACTCTGATAATTCCAACAATTCAGATAACAGCACTGATGTTTCTCTTGGTGATGTTGATGCTTCTGATGATGATACACTTTCTTTCAGCAATACTGAAGATAATGATCAGGACAATTCAGACAATTCTGATAACTCAGACAACAGCGACAACTCTGATAACTCAGACAGCAGCACTGATGTAGCTGTTGGTGATATATCTCTTGATGCAAGTAACTCAGCTGATGCTGGTGAAGATGCAGTGGCTGGTCAAAACAATGACGGTAACAACAACGAAGATAACGATCAGGATAATGACACTTCTACGTCAACTTCTACTACTTCTGACAATGATTCTTTCAGCTTCTCAGCTACTTCATCTGATGATGATTCTGCTGATGCTGGTGAAAACGCAGTTGCTGGTGATAACAATGACGGTAACAACAACCAAGATAATGATCAAGACAATGATACATTAACTGTTAATGCTACTGACAACACTAACAATGCTCAGGATAATTCAGACAATTCTGATAACTCTGACAATTCAGACAATTCTGACAATTCAGACAACAGCGTTGATGTTGGTGGTATAACTGTTGATGACAGTAATTCTTCTGATGCTGGTGAAGATGCGGTTGCGGGTGAAAATAATGACGGTAACAACAATGAAGATAATGATCAAGATAATGATCAGGACAATGATACGTTGACTTTCACTGATAACACTAACAACGCTCAAGACAACAGCGATAACTCTGACAACTCTGATAATTCAGACAATTCAGACAACAGCGATAACTCTGACAACTCTGATAATTCAGACAACTCTGACAACTCTGATTCAGCTGATGCAGGTGAAAACGCAGTTGCTGGTGAAAACAATGATGGCAACAACAATCAGGACAATGATCAAGATAACGATCAGGACAATGATACATCGACTTCTAGCTCTGAAGACAATGACACATTAACTTTCACTGACAATTCAGACAACAGCGATAACTCTGACAACTCTGATAATTCAGACAATTCAGACAACAGCGATAACTCTGACAACT
>JANPLD010000125.1:0-2506 GCA_031426355.1 Alphaproteobacteria bacterium
GAATGCCGCCCAGCGTTTCGCCCGAAATTGGCGGGTCCGAGGGCAGCAGCTTCAGTTCGTTCAACATCCCAAACGCGCCCGCGCCGAGATTGAACGCGATCTTCGACGACGGCAGCGTTTTCAAAATCGCGTCCAGGTCGCGCTTCTCCGGCGCGAGATCCAGGAATTCGCCAAACGGCTGCAACGGCACCGACGGCGCACTGATTCCCAACTGCGCCGCGCCGCTCTTGAAGCTGAATGTCTGCACCGCAGCCGATTTGGATTCCGGCGTAACCGATGCGTTCAGAATCAATTCGCCCTGCAACGGCGTCCCGGCAGGCAGCAGTTTCCGCGCCTGCAACCGTTCCAGCGCCTCCGGCGCAAACTGAGCGTCGAGCGCAGTCGATGGCAACACCGCCAGCAGTTTGCTGAAGCTCAACGGGGAAACATCCAGCACGGCTGCGAGCGCCGCCGCGTTCGCGTCTTTCAGCAGGAGTTTCGTTTTCGCATGCGGCCCGTTTACAATGGCCTGAGGCAAATCGAGTTTCTTCGTCGCGGAATCGAACGAGGCTTTGATAACCAAATCGCCCGCCAGCAACGGCTCATTCGAGAACTGCCCGAACACACCCAGCGCTTTCATCCGCGCAAATGTTTCGTTCGCTACGCGCGCATCCAACTTTAACGACGGCAGGGTATTCACCCAACCCGTCAGAACGTTATTCTCGGCTTTCGATGCAGCCGTGAGTTTGTTCAGATTCACCGCCGCCATATCGCCGGTGATCGAAATCCCCTGTCCCGTCAGTGTCAGTCCCGAAATCTGAAGCTGCGATGCCTCGCCCTGTGTCTGCTGAATCACCTGCAGGTTCAACGCCAACTGCGGATCGGCCCAGCTCAACGGCGGGCCGCCATCCACCAGCGCCGGTCCGCGCAGCAGCAGATTCACCACCTGCACTTCGGTCGACAGCGTCAATTCACTCGAAAGAATCTTTCCTTCCGCGTCGAGCGTCCGCACCAGCTTCGATTTTCCGCTCTGCTTGATCGTCCCGCCCACGTCGTACTTCGGTCCCAGCAAAATTGACGCATATGCACCGAAGCGTTGATTCAGCACATTCAACGCCGCAAGTTCGCTCTCCGTCGTGAATACCGGTAGATCGAACGTCTCCTGCGGACCGGTCCGCGTGCCCGTACCCGCCATCTGAATGTTCAACGACTTATCCGCCGCCGACGCGAGCCCCAGTTCAAATGACATGTATGCCTGACCCGCGGCGGCTTTAAGCGCCTCACCATTGAAGGAAGCCTTGCCGTTCAGCTTAATCGGGGCCGGCATGGCGCCCTGCCGCTGCAATGTGCCGTTCAAGGCGGCCGTTAGTTTTCCAGACGACCCGCTTAGGGTGAGTTGACCCTCCAACTGCTCTTCCAGCACTTGGCCCAGGCCGAAAACATTCAGCATCGGCCCGAACTGTTTCCAGAGCATTCGACCGTCTACGAAAATCTGCGTCTGCGCTTCCGCCGCGATCTTTTCGGGATTCGACGGATCGGTGATCAACGCCGGCCGCAGTGTGCTGATCTTGAACGCGTCCGAGGCGGCCGTGAACGCCAATTGCGCCTTTTCTGGCTGCCCGCCGTCCGAGGGCGTGCGGCGCATATTAAACGTGAGCGCCATCTGGGTCGCTTGCTTGATGCCCGAAATGAGCACATAGCCGCCGACCGTTTTCACATCCCCTTTGATTTCGATCACGCCGCCCGGCGCATTCCGAGCCGTAATTTCGCCCGTCAGCGGCTGGCTGGTCTTGCCTTTCAGGTCCAGCGCCGCCGCGATGTCGGTCTCGTACAGCGCTTCCGCGCATTTCAGATTCACATGGAATTCGTCGGCGCCGTCGCTGCCCAGTGTGGACGTCGCTTTGATTTCCAGCAGCTTTGGCGAACTGTCGCGAAGCGTCGGCCGCGTCGGCGCGAGCACCGTCGTGAATGTCGCGGGTCCGTTCTCCATCGATCCGTTCACGAAACCCGTCTTTAACTCCAGCGTCGTCAATCCTGCGATTTCACCGGCCACGCGTTTATCGCCATCCCACAGCGAAATAATTCCGTCGGTATCCACCGTGCCGCTCAGAGTGATGCTGCCCAGCGTCGGCGCATCCACTTTCAGAGCGCCGTTCACCGGCTTACCCAGCGTGGCAACGTAGCGGTCTCCGAGTACTCGACGTTCCATGTGCAAATGCCGCGTGATCTGCGGAATATCGAAATCCGCCAACTGCGCGTCTACGACGATGTTTTTAAATCCCTTCGGATCGATCTGTCCCGCCGCGTCGATCCATTCCAGTTTGCTGGTCAGTTCGGCCGTACCGGGTTTGGGGTTGGATTTTGTGGCGAACGCGAGCTTGGTCTTCAGTTCCACGGGCAATCCCAGCCCGTCCTGCTTGGCGCTGACTTCCAGATTTTCGATGCGACTTTCGCCGATGCGGATTTCGCTGTCGCGGTAGACCACGCGCCCGTTCTTCACGGTCAGCGTGTAACTCAGGCCTTTCAG
>JANPLD010000126.1:0-26550 GCA_031426355.1 Alphaproteobacteria bacterium
AAAGGGGCGTAAAAGTTAAAGTTCTCACTAACTCACTTGCATCAACTGACGTTGTATTAGTTCACACTGGCTATAAAGATTACCGTAAAAGAGTAATTGAAAGCGGCATTGAACTGTATGAAATGAAAGCTATTTCAGACAAACGTCCTCAGCAACGTCTGATAGGCGCTAAATCTCCTGCACAAGCAGCACTTCATGCAAAAGTATATGTAATAGATAGGGAGCAGGTCATGGTTGGCTCATTCAATCTGGATCCAAGATCAATTGAACTTAATACTGAAATTGCTTTGGTTATTCACAGTAAAGTAATTGCTGCACAAATAATAAAAATGTTTGATGAAGTTACGGCACCCGATACCAGTTACCGGGTTACAATTGATGAAAGTAAAAATGATAGAATAATCTGGCAAGGTAAAGAAAACGGTAAAGAGGTTTATTATAATAGCGAACCCAAATCAGGTTTCTGGCGTAGCATTCAAGAAAAGTTAATGTCACTTCTGCCAGTTGAAAATTATTTATAATATAAAAGGGAAAAGCCTATGAAATTGATCATGAAATACATCGGTGTAGTTATCGCCCTATGGGTAATATCTTTTATACCACTCGCCTTCTGGACCGACAGAAGCCTTGACTGGTGGCTGACATATTTAAAGAATAACCCAACTGATTGCCCTTTCTGGTTATCTTTTTTGATCAGTATTCTGGCACCAATAGACTTTCTGTTCAACATTTTAACTGAAATAGTAAGGCTTGCTTTAGACTAAACATTAAATGTAATTTTAATATTTTAAATTCCGTATCTATAATTATATACGATTATAAAAATATTATAATACTCATGCAAAAAATTATACCGTCACTCTGGTTTGACAGCAATGCTGAAGAGGCCGTGAATTATTATCTATCAGTTTTTAAAGATGCTAAAATAATTGAGATCGTGCGATATACGGAAGAAGGCTATGGTGAAGAAGATGCTGTAATGACCATAACTTTCAGTCTTCTTGGTATGGAATTCATGGCGATAAATGGCGGCCCATATTTCAAATTTACCAATGCTGTTTCATTCATGGTAAAATGCGACACTCAGGAAGAGATAGATTACTATTGGGAAAAGCTCCTGAAAGGTGGTGCTTCTGAGGAATGCGGCTGGCTGAAAGATAAATTCGGCCTTTCATGGCAGATTAACCCAACCACGCTTGTTAAGATGATGTCTGATAAAAATAAAGCAAAAGTAAATAGCGTAACAAAAGCTATGATGAAAATGAAGAAGCTTGATATTGCAAAACTTCAGGAAGCCTTTGATCAGGGATAATTTGACCAAGGATAATTCTGGCAAATATCTGAAAAGTCTTTAGATACTCTCCAAAACAAAAAATATCATAATGAACGGATTTATAATTCTGATGGCTTCACTAATGTCTGTGGTGGCTATTTCAATAGATGCAATATTGCCTGCGCTTGGCCAGATAGGTTCTGATCTTGGCGCAACCCATCCAAATCAACCGCAATATATAATAGGTATCTTATTTGCAGGTATGGCGATAGGGCAGCTTATCTATGGCCCGATGTCTGATTCCCTCGGGCGCAAAAAAGTCTTATATGTAGGCCTTGCGCTTTATGCCATCGGCAGCCTTGTATGCTATCTTTCACCTGATATGAACCAGATGTTCATTGGCCGTTTTATCCAGGGTCTTGGTATCGCAAGCCCATATATATCCACCATGGCGATAATACGAGATAAATATGAGGGGCGCGATATGGCGCGCGTAATGTCACTGGTGATGGTAATTTTCATCCTTGTACCATGTATTGCACCAACATTAGGGCAGGGGATAATAATGATCTCTTCATGGCGCGGGATATTCATTTTTTACATTGTAATGATAACCGCAATGTTCACCTATATATTCTTCCGTTTAGAAGAAACGCTTCTGCCTGAGAAGCGGGTTAAATTTAATATCTCGAACCTCACTAACGGATTTAAGACCGTGTTTACCAACCGCCACACGGTAGGTTACACATTATGCCTTGGTTTTGTATTTGGTGGCTTTCTTGGGTATTTAAACTCCGCGCAGCAGATATTCCAGATACAGTTCGACACCGGTAATTTATTCACTGTTTATTTCGGCGCATTGGCATTGGTATTTGGTGCATCGTCTCTGGTGAACTCCCATTTTGTTAAAAGGCTGGGTATGAGGCATATATGCCTGCGCGGAATAATCATTACCATTATTTCATCAGCAATATTCTTAGGGTTACATTTCGTAGCGGATATCCAGCTATGGATGTTTCTTATATACGCCGCAATTATATTTTTTGTGTTCGGTCTCATGTTCGGTAACCTTAACTCCCTCGCAATGGAGCCAATGGGAAATATAGCAGGTTTAGCAGCAGCTGTGATAGGCTTCACGGCCTCTATTATAGATATGATAATTGGTGCTGTTATAGGGCAGCTATATGATAATACTCTCATACCTATATCAACTGGTTTCCTTATAACGGGAATTTTATCCCTGCTTGCAATGTTATGGGCTGAAAAAGGCAAAGTGGATTTTTAGATTACAGGCATCTTTCCACATATTTAAGCGAAGGCAATTTGCCGACACTTATCTCAATTATCTTTTGCCCGTCACTTTCAAATAGAATTCCTTCGCCGTCGTTATTGATGATGGAAAGATAATGCCCTGTGATATCATATTTGTGCGGTTCAATGTGTAATTTGTCTCCATAAGCAGATATAGTTTCTTTCTCAGTGCTGCCGACCATTATCCCTTTGGAGGTCTTATAATCGGGGTTTTTGATATATATTCTGGTAAGAATATCATCTTCAATCAACATGCTTAAATTTTTATCAGAAATTCTGCCTTCAATACAATTGCTACCTTCTGCCTGATCGTTGAATTTTATATTAGGGTTAACCTTGATAAGGTCTGGCTTATTCATCCCAATATTCAGGTCATCTACAGCATTATCTTTAATAAGTTTCTGCGTATTGCTTGTGCAGGCAAGTAAAGTTAGTGCAACTGGTATGATAAAAATTTTTGAGATTATTTCTTTCATATATTTATTTTACCAACATAGGAAATTCAGCAAGCAACTGCTCTCTGGCCTTTGGGCCTGAAGGCAGGTCAGATTTATCTTCTATAAGAAATTTAGCAAAAATTATCTTCTGTTTTCCTTTTTCCGCCCAGCCGACAAACCAGCCTTGTGAGCGTATATTATCAGGTAATGTGCCACTTCCTGTTTTTCCTTTTACCTTCCAGCCATTTTCAGTTTTGAATTCAGGCAATATGGACTGTGTCATCTCATAGGCTTTTGTGGAAACACCAAGTTTTCGGTCAAATATATTTTTAATGAAATTAACTTCCTCAACAGGCGATATCTTTAATGAAGATATAAGCCATGCATTAGTGAGGCCATTATTTTTACCTTTATCACCTGCAAGGTCTTTATTACCGTAATTGAACTGATCCACATATTTACGGAATTTTTTCATGCCAAGCTGTTTGGTCAACTTCTGCGAATACCAGACCACAGAATTAGCTTCCCACATAACGGGATTAGTAGTTTGCCTGTCATCATCTTTATTTACAGTATAACCTTCCTTGAATTCCCATGCGGGATTATGTTCATCTTTCAATATGCCTGAATCAAACCCGATCAGCGCCAACGGAATTTTAAATGTAGAAGCCGGGCTGTGTCTGGTTTCGCAATCACCTTTTTTTGAAATAGTTTTGCCGGTTTTATAATCTACCAGTAATGTGCAGCCATCTGCCGTAGATGCGCTTACAGAGTTTAAAGCAAGTGCAGGGATAGCCAAAAAAAGCAGCAGGTATTTAATGAATTTTATTTGCATGGTGATAGGCTTAGTTGATATTAAAAAGAATAATTATATATATTATAATGCGCAAAAGAAAAACACTGACAACTAAATAAAAGAGGTTCACATGACTGCAAAACAGGATAATAACATGGCAATAACGCCTTATCTATTTTTTGGCGGAAGCTGTGAAGAAGCACTGGAATTCTACCGCAAAAACTTAGATGCAAAGATTGATGCTGTGATGCACTTCAAAGAAAACCCGGAAGGCTGCTCAGAAGGAATGATACCTAAAGGTTTTGAAAACAAAATAATGCATAGTAGTTTCCGCCTCCGCGGAACAACCATCATGGCCTCAGACGGCATGCATGAAGGCGCCAATTTCCAAGGCTTCTCACTCTCACTTTCAGTTAAGGACGAAGCAGACGCGAACAAAGTATTCAACGCCCTCTCAGACGGCGGAAAGATCCAGATGCCCCTCAGCAAAACTTTCTACTCCCCATGTTTTGGGATGCTTACAGATAGATTTGGTATTAGCTGGATGGTGATCGTTCCCGGAGAGATATAATATTAATCTTTATTCTTAAGGATAAAAGTTATCTCACCGTTTCTTTCCATATAAGCTTTATCTATTCTACTAAAATCATCTGTAAATAAAGATTTTCTTAATGCTCTCGTAACATCTCCCTCATGTACCAAAGCCCTGAACATATTTTTACTTATAAAATTGCCATTTTCATAGACCAGAATCTTATTGCCTTCGATCAGCTGCCTGAAACCTTTGCTATGTATTATACACCAGCCTATTAATCGATGTAATATAACTATGGTAAAGCAGGCTATCATTACGGGTACGGCAGGTGATGCACCAACAATAACGCGGCTTAATATAGCACCTAGTGAAATTGTAATTATATTATCAATTGGCGTGCATAAACCAAATGACCTTCTTCCTGATATCCTTATCAATAACAATGCAAGAAAAAATACTGCTATGGCACGCAAGGTCATTTCCATAGTGCGCAAATTATCTTTCTCGCCAAATACTTCAGTGAATATTTCCATATACTTGCCTCGCTTCTAATAATAACTATATTTGTATATGTAATTATCTTTAAAGGAGATTCAAATGATATTTTTTTACAAAACAATGAAGTCACCTGTAGGTGAGTTAAAGCTGGTTGCAAGTGATAAAGGTCTGACAGCTATCCTGTGGGAGAATGATGATTCAAGTCGTATTCGCCTGAGTGAGCTTGAAAAAAATAATGATCATCCTGTTTTAGTAGAAACGGAGCGCCAGTTAAAAGATTACTTTGTTGGAAATCTCAAGAAATTTTCAGTGGAACTTGATTTCTCTGGAACTGAATTTCAGAAGAAAGTGTGGCAGGCACTCCTCACCATTCCTTTCGGTGAGACCAGAAGCTACGCCGAGATTGCAAAACAGGTCGGCAGCCCTAAAGCTGTGCGCGCGGTTGGAGCGGCAAATGGCAAAAATCCAATCTCAATCATTGCGCCATGCCACCGTGTTATTGGCTCGAACGGTAAGCTCACTGGTTTCGCAGGTGGCTTAAAGGCTAAAGCGCTTCTGCTCGGCATTGAATCAAAAGAGAATATCCTGAAAGCAGCTTAAAGAGATATATGAGAGCTGGGGCCAACCCTGCTAGGTACCACGCCAATAATAGTTGTTATTGGTTCAGCAGCGGTTTTTGTTTTTTCTTGTAAGCGCCCTTTAATATCCTGAAAACGCCCAACCGGCTGAACGCATGTTTCCTGATCAATACTCATAAGTGTAGGCTGTAATTCCCTAAGATCTTTTAATTGCTCGGGGCTGATAGTAATTGGCTCAGGTAAATGTGCAACACGAACACCACGATGGAATATATGGCTTTTACCATCTTTTAGTTCAGGGTTATTAATATCTTCCACTTTTAACCCGCCCAGATGCAAACTTGTAAAAGGTGCTTCCGGTATGCCATCTACATCAAATCTACCATTATAGCAGGCAAGGGGATTGAATTGAATGTCCTTCATGGTAACAGCTTTTTCAGCAACTTCATTTATATCAGAAGTATTCTGGATAATTTCGAGTTGCTGACCATTTTTTCTCTCTTTAAGGAAATCAATATATTTACCAAATTCTTCATTGTGCTCTCCAAGCACTACAGATGCGCCAAGCAGAATAGCGCGTTTGCCTTCACACGTGTAAATAGTATGTAATTGCCCGACAACATTAAGGTTAGGATCTTCCTCAGGGTGTTCCCGGCAATAAGCCTCATGTGCTGAGTCCCTATAACATACAAATTCAGCTTTTGAATCTACTTCCCCTTTTGTATTCTTTATAGGATCATCAGGGTTTACATTTTGAAGCGGGTGGAAATGTATATTACTGGATGTAAACTTATTACCCTGAAAACTTATTTTTTGTCCTTCAGTGCTGGTGATCATTAATGTACGACCATTGTTCCTTCCATCATTGCACATACCAATTATAGGGTCTGAAATAACCAACCTGTTAATATTCGCATCAGAAAGTGGGGCAAAAAAGTTCTTATCTTCACCAGCAGCATTCAGTGCATTGGTTAAAATTTGCGTGGATTTAATTTGTTGGGTTTTTTCCTGTGCATCAAACATCATGGGAAGTAGGAATGAAACTATTTCCATGCTCACGCCATTGAACTCTATATCATCTTTATTTGAGGAGATTTGCGCTCCATTACCATTTGATAAAAGCTTTTCGAAATATGCTTTTGGATTTTTCTGATCAAACCCTTTTTCCAAAAGTTGTGGTCGCGCTTTCGCAATCTCTTCCCAAATATGCTCAGGGATTTTATCTACCTGCTGAACAAAAAACATATCACGCTCATCCCCGCTCATTTTCTCTATAACTTTTGGAAGAACGCGTACTAATTCAATAGTATCAGCATGAAGAATACGGTTATGAACTGCAGGCGTTAAATCTTCAGCGGATATATGGTCAGTTATATTACATGTATCTTGCCCACCAACCCACTGGCCAATTAACGCACATTTTTCATCACTTAATAATGCACCAGTTTTAGGACCATTTAAGTAAACAACTATCTGGTGTTCATCGCCAAAACCAAGCCCAAAGCCGCGCTGACTCGCTGATACGCTGATTTGGGGCTGGTTTGCGCTCTCTGCCATAAGTAATATACATTTGATCAGCATATCTTACTGATTTTATGAGGTTATGTCAATTTATTGAGTTTATAACGGGCTGATAACCTAACGATGAGGGCATCCAGCCCAGCAACAGGGGCGCCTTTTTCCATCCTTAAGGCTTGAACAGCCCCACTCAATACGGCGATTCCTTGTTTCTGCTTTTTTAGCCGACTCGATCCAGCATATCCACTCATTACGTGCTAGCGGCGTAATATCCTCCCATACTGCAAGTGCGTTTGTACTTGAGTTAAGTGCTTTTTTCAGATCAGCCGGCACTTCATGTATCGTACCGCTGGAGATATTTTTCTGTGACATAGGTTAACTCTCTATTATTGCTCTAACGATTTTAATTATAAATATTTATTGTAAATTTATCTTAGAAACAATTAATGAATAATACTTTATCAAAAAGGAATAAATTATGGGAAATCGCGTTACACTTCATCGGGTCTTAACGGCCAAACCGGAAAAAGTTTATCGCGCCTTTATTGAGGGAGATGCTCTGGCTCGCTGGCTCCCCCCTGAAGGTTTTACCTGTACGGTAAATAGTATGGAAGCTAAAGTTGGCGGCAAATACCATATGTCCTTCAAAAATTTTACTACAGGTGCCTCTCAGGGTTTTGGCGGTGAGTTCCTTGAACTCATACCGGGCCAGCGCCTAAAATATACTGACAGGTTTGATAATCCAAATATTCCGGGTGAATTAATAGTAACCGTTATACTTAAAGAAGTATCCTGCGGAACTGAGATCAATATCACGCAGGAAAACATCCCGGAATTCATTCCCGTAGAAGCATGCTATTTAGGGTGGCAGCAATCTCTGCAATACCTTGCTAAACTGGTTGAGCCGGATATTAGGGAATAATTTTTAAATTAAAAATACTATTAAACTTCACCACGCAGTGCATAGTCTGGCCAATATTTGGCAGGGTGTTCTTCGTCTTTGTAGTAATTAACTTTGATCCCATTTTGCATAATGCCGTTCTCACTAGTTTTCTTGCCAGAGTCAGAATAGTGACAGACATCATATTCAGTGCTGATATTTGATATGCCTATAAATTTAAAAGGTTTATCAGTGTGATTATATAGGTTGTGCGCAAATTCTGATCCGACTGGGAAAAAAAATAAATCCCCTTGCTTTAGCTTTTTATATTTATTGTTACATCGAACAATTGCTTCACCATCAATTGCCAAAAACAGTTCTTCATCTTGTTCGTGGTAGTGATATGGACAAGAAAAATTCTTAGGATCAACAATTTCAAGGTGAAAGCCTAGTTTTTGCGCTCCAAACAGATCCGCTACGCGCACGACCGCCCCATAATAATTCTCTTGTTTCTCAATTCTAACAAAGTTTGCATCATCAAAAACATTAATAATTTTCATAATTATTTAATTAAGTACGAATTAAAAATGGCGGAGAGGATGGGATTCGAACCCACGTTACATTGCTGTAAACACGCTTTCCAAGCGTGCGCCTTCAACCGCTCGGCCACCTCTCCAATTTCTTTTACTCTCTGTCAAAAAACCTTATATTACAATATATCAACCCGTCAAATATTTAAAATGGCTGATTATTTAGAAAATAGGCTTAAGGCACTGGAACAGCTCAAAAATTTCCTTAAAAATAATAAGCCGGATTTCAAAATTATCTATCCTGAGGATGCCGCTTATGGGAATTATACCAATCCGGAGCGTGGAGAGAAAAGCTTTCCATCTCTGATATTCAGGCCGGAAAATACAGAGCAATTACAAAAGATAGTAAAAATACTGAATGAATATAAATTCGGTGCAGTAATATTTGCGGGGAATACTGGGCTTGTTTCCGCTCAGCGTGCACAGGGCGAAGCAGTGATAGATATGAATATGCTTGATAATGTAACCTCAATCACTCTTAAAAATGGTGAGGTTTATAATTTTTCAAAACCTAAAGAATCTCCTTTCAAAAAAGCAGAAATATGGAAAGATGAACTTGCGATATGGAAAAATTCCAAAGAATTTGCAAATAATGATTTCTATGATGCGATTATAGAATGTGAGGCTGGTGCATCTGTTGGAACGATCAATTCTATTCTGGAGCCGCTCGGTATTGAAGTACCGATTGATACGGGCGCGATGTGGATTGGTGGTGGCATGAGCGCAGGAGCAGCGGCAGCAAATGCTTCCCACGGCACATTCGGCCTGCTTTATGGCAAGGCATCTGACTTGGTGGTGGAAACAGAATCTATTAATGGTGATGGGTCGCTCCGCACAGATAAAGGTCAAGCGGGTGTTAAACCTACCGTTCTTGATGGCGAGGTAATAATAAACTCCGCCCGCGCGCAATATGGTGACAGTGCTATCGGCACTCAGGGCACATTCGCCCTTATCACAAAATTGAAATTTATTACGAAAAGAATTCCCGTCTCGCGTCATTATTTTCTAGTGCAGGTAGATAATCTTGCGGAAGTTGCGAATATCAGGAAAGCCTTACGCATGAACTTCACTAATAAAGTTCTGCAGTTTGAGATAATGAATCATTTCTCGCTAGAGCTAGTGAGGAAATTCGAACCTGAGAATTATGTAAATCCTTTCTATGATGATGAGGGTAAGCCTATGGATAGCAAAACTCCCATACCTTCCAAATATGTCCTGATGTTCCAGATAATCGCATTCGAGGATGAGGATTTCTACAGTTACGGAGCATATGATCTGCTGACGCAGGAAATAAAGTTTTCCGAAAACAAGATTGCTTATGCGGGCGGTAATGGCGATGACCCGGAAGGTTTCATAAAACTCCGCCATTCAATATCAGGAGCAAGCAGTAAATATGCCGCAAGCCTTGGCGGTGCGGCAACTCACCGTATCACGCCGGATGTTTCGGTTCCTGTTTATGAAATTGAGAATTATATAAAAGAAGTAATAAAAGTTGCTGAAGATCATAATTGTGAAGCCGCGATATTTGGCCATATCGGCATTGGTTCATTCCATGTTCATGTGTTTGGGGATATAAAAAACAAAAAGGATGAAGTTCTGGAGATGATTTACCAGATAACCACCAAGCATAACGGCAGTTGCTGGAGCGAGCATGGTGTCGGCACTGTAAACGCCCATTTCTATAAAAAATATACCCCGCAGAAATATATGAATGAATGGCTTTCCTATAAGAAGAAATATGATCCTAATAATATTCTAAGCCCGCAGAGCAACGGGTTTGATGTTTAAGCGGTAAACTTAACACCCTGTGCCAGTTCTGGTGCAGAAAGGCCGTAATAGGTGGTTGAAGTCTGGCGCCTCATATAGCTTTTCCATGAATCAGAACCTGATTCACGCCCTCCGCCAGTTTCTTTCTCCCCGCCGAATGCGCCGCCAATTTCTGCCCCGCTGGTGCCGATATTTACATTGGTAATGCCGCAATCAGAATATTTTTTGAAGATTTCTGCTTCACGAAGGTCGTTGGTAAATATTGCAGATGACAGGCCTTGCGGAACTGAGTTATTCATCTCAATTGCCTGTTCCAAGGTTTTATATGGTAATACGTAAAGGAGCGGAGCAAAAGTTTCCTTCTCAACGATCTCAATTTGTTTTTTAAGTTTTACAAGGGCAGGGTTCACATAATAGGCATTCGGGAATTTATTCTGCAATATCCTTTCCCCACCTATCACTTTAGCGCCTGACTTTTTGATTTCCTTGATAGTATTCTGCATATTTTCATAAGCATCTTTATCAAGCAGTGGGCCAATTAAGGTGCCTTCCACAAGGGGATCCCCAATTTTACTTTTTAGTGAAGAGAATGCATTTTGTATCTTTCCAAAAACATTTTCATAGATGGATTCATGTACCAGAACCCTTCGTGTTGAAGTACATCTTTGTCCTGTAGTGCCAACCGCTCCAAATAATATTGAGGGTAGGGTAATATTGAGGTCAGCGGAAGGAGTAACTATTACCGCGTTATTACCACCAAGTTCAAGAAGTGAACGACCAAGCCTTTTTCCAACCTGTTCTGCAACAATTCTACCCATTTTGGTGCTGCCTGTCGCGCTGATAAGAGGTATTCTTTTATCATTTACTAACTGCTCACCAATTTTATAATTACCGCAAATAATTTCACAAACCTGCGGGAGTTTAATTCCAGTTTCTTTAGTGAATCTTGCAAGTGCCTTATTAAATATATGCTGGCAGGCAAGAGCAACTATCGGGGTTTTCTCCGAAGGTTTCCACACAACTGAATTACCGCATACAACACCTAAACAAAAATTCCACGCCCAAACTGCAACCGGGAAGTTGAATGCGCTGATAACGCCAATAACACCAAGTGGTAGCCAGTTCTCCTGCATGCTATGCTGTGAGCGTTCTGATGGAAGTGTTAATCCAGATATAGTGCGGGATAAACCCAATGCGAAATCGCAAATATCTATCATTTCCTGAACTTCACCAAGCCCTTCCTCATATATCTTCCCGCATTCTATGGTAACGAGTTTTCCAAGCGGCTCTTTTACTTTGCGTAGTTCATCACCGAATATCCTCATCAGCTCGCCGCGCTTTGGTGCTGGGATATCCTGCAATATTTTAAAAGCATCAACAGAGGCTTTTATCTTTTTGTTATAACTTTCTTTTGAGTCTGATTGCACCGAACCGATCAAAGAGCCATCAATAGGGGAATAAGATTTTATATCTCCTTTGTTTAACGCTGTTAAACCAAGTTCTGAAAATATTTTTTTGATGTTCATATATTATATATTATAAAAACTTCCATTCTTTGTTTTTAAGAATTTTTCGAGTAGTATATCTTCCTGCTTAATATAACCTTTCTGCGGCAGATCACCTTTTGCTGCAAGTTCAATTACAGCAGCGATAGAGCAGGCAGTTGTCCAAGAAATAGCGCGCCATTCCTTTCCATCTATCTTCTTAGGGTAATATGCACGAACGAACTCATCACGGAATAATTCCTTCTTACCTGACCTCTTTTTGAATCCTTCCACGGCAGCATGCACATAAACCACATCATCATTTACTGGAGGTTTAGCGTTAACAAGAATTTCGCCTGCACGTATACGGTCTTCCTTCATCATGAGTTCATGGAAATAAAACTTCATGAGCTTTACATGGCCGGGATAACGCATAGTTTTATAGTTAAGCTTCTGCACCTTACCCTGATAGGTTTCGCACATAGTACCAAGCCCACCTGATGTCGTAAATGCCTCAAGGCGCTTTCCATCAATAACGATCTTTTCAAGGTCTTGCATGGCAGGCACACGCTTTATTTTACCATCTTCAATTACTTCGCAATCATTCAGATATTCGTTTACCACACCCTCAGGCGACCAGTTGAAAGCATATCCCAGTTCACCTTTAGGAGATTGAGGTAAGGCACCAACGCGAAGTTCAATTGAACGAAGTTCGTCAAAATCCTTGGCTAAACTTGCACCGACTATTGCAATAAACCCCGGTGCTAATCCACATTGTGGCGCTAAAATGGATTTAGATTTTTTAGAGAGGCTTTGAATGTAATCAGAAGTAGGAACATCTTCTGTTAAATCAAAATAATGAATACTCTCTTCAAAGGCAGCTTTTACAACGCTTTTGTTAAGGTGGTAAGGCAAGCATGAAACCACCGCGTCACCTTCCTTAATTATCTTTTTAATAAAAGCGGCATTGGAAACATCTCCGCTTTTGGTTGGAAATTTTAGATCAGGTCTTTTATTCTTATCAACTCCGGTAACCGTAAAACCGCTGGTATTCAGAAGTGTGGCAACTAATGTGCCAACTTTTCCAAGCCCCAATACTGTAATTTTTTTGATCATAAGATTTCACTTTTATATAATTCATCAGATTCAACTATACTCTTATTCATATAAGTTTCGAGCAGAGTTTTGGAATAAGCAGGGCGGGTGATATTATCTGATTTAGTACCGGCCTGATTCAGATTTGAGGCAAATATTCCTGCGGCGCTTACCGGCAGAAAATCCTCATAACGCACAGGTGAATTATCTTTGCGGTAATAGGCTAACCCTTGTTTCTTAAGTTCTTCATGAGAATCAGGAATTGCGCTGAAACATGCCGCATATTCTTTTAAATATACAGAGTAATTTTCAGCCGCAATTTTAGGACTTACTGCTTCAGCTTTAGCAATACATTCATCATATAATTTCCTTCCTTTTGGTGTCATGGCAACACCGCGCTGTTCAACCTCACCAAAGCGTGCGGTGTGAGTTCCCGTGGTTTTACTGCCATCTGGATTCGTGAATTCAACCTGCTCATCGAGTGCTTTATATGATGTCTGACGTAGCAGAACCAAAGCTTTGCGGGCAGGGGGTCCTTCAATTGTATCTTTCATTCCTTTATGGGAAAGGTTTTTATACTCACTTCCCAAACGGGATTTCATTTCACTCTGCAGAAGTTCAATATCCAGAGTGTTTGGTGTAAGGTGGTTCAGATGTGGGTTAGGGAAACAAGCAATATCAGCAGCAATATTTATCTTTTTGTTGATAAGGGTTTTATATAATTCATGGTCTTTAGCTTTGCCTTTCCAACCAAAAAGCTTTTGCCCTTCACTTAAAAATTCTTCTGACTGAACTTCATTCAAACCATTTTCTTTGTCGCTGATCTCAATTAATGAAATTAATTTGTCAGAGAATATTTTCCTATCTTTTAAAGTATCCTCAATCCGTTTGCGGGTTTCTGCATCAAAATAATCTGTCATTAGTAACGAGCAGAAAACGCGGTGATCTGCATTTTTGAGCGGACGGAATGCAGTTGAGATAACCGGCTGGCTTTTAGCTCCGGCATCAGCAAGGTTATAGAAATTTACCGGCTGCATATCAAGGCAGTTAAAAAAACGTGCCATCATTGCGAGTTCTTCAGGTTTACCTAGGCGAATTGCCCCATGGCGTTCCGAGCTTAAATTATTTAACTCCTCGTCAGATATTTTTAGATCATTTTCTTTTGCCACCTTTTTATTAACATCCTGAACGGTTTCCAGAAGCTTATTGTATAAGGGAACTTCCCTTGCATACATGTCGGAAAGGGATTTGAATAATTTCTTGCGAAGTATATTTTTTGATATGGCCATGCTGCAAAATACCAGAAAAAATCCTACGGAAAAATTAAAAAGGTATTTAGATAAGTTTATGCAGTTTTAAATAGAAAAGGTGTTGTTATGCTGCGCAAGTCTTACTGCTGCGCTTGCACCATCTGCTCCAGTTCCAGCCAGCGTGTTTCAGAATGGTCTAACTGATTCTGAAGCTTTCCAGCTCTTTCTGAAGCGATAACAAAATTCTCATAATCGTTAGTGTAAAAATCAGGATTTAAAAGCTTTTCGTTAAGTTCGCTAATTTCTTTCTCCAGCTCTTCAATTCTTGCAGGAAGAGTATCCAATTCATATTGCAGCTTATAAGTAAGTTTTTTTGCAGCTGGTTGTTCCTTTGTTTCAATGGGAACTTCGACTGGCTTAAATTTTTTATTGTTTGGTTTTTGCAATGATTTACCGGAAGCTTCCATGTAATCAGTATAACCACCAATATAATTTTCAACGACACCATTACCTTCAAAAACAACAGTGCGAGTAACTATCTGGTCAAGAAAATCCCTGTCATGGCTGACCACGAAAAGTGTTCCTTTATATGCAGAGAGTATATCCTCGAGCATATCAAGCGTATCCATATCAAGATCATTGGTAGGTTCATCAAGAATGAGGAAGTTGCCGGGATTCGCTAAAGTTTTTGCGAGCATTAAACGATTCTTTTGTCCGCCTGAAAGTGTGCCGACGTGATGCTGAGCCTCTTTCGGGTCAAACATGAATTTTTTGAGATAGCCGCAGACATGCATTTGGTTGCCACCAACATTTACATGATCGCCACCACCCGGGCAGAGGGTTTCCCATAATGTGTTGGTTTCATCAAGTGCTTGACGTTTCTGGTCAAAATAAGAGATTTCAACTGTTTTAGAAAGTTTAATTTTTCCGCTGTCAGGCTGCATTTCCCCAAGGAGTAATTTTAAAAATGAAGTTTTTCCAGAGCCGTTTTTCCCTAGTATCCCAACCCTATCACCTTTGGTTATCTTGAAATTAAATTTATCTAATATTGTTTTTTGTTTTTCGCCTTCGGTGAAAACTTTCGATACATTATAGAATTCTGCGACAATCTTGGAATCAAGTTCAACACCAGGAACATCAATATCAATTTTCCTGATAGCGCGATTATAATTTGAAATATCTGAACGAAGTTTTTCACGCGCTTTCTTTATATCTTCAACTCGGCGAACATTACGTTTTCTACGTGCTTTGATACCTTTTGTAGCCCATTCAATTTCCTGCTCCATTATCTTTTTGCGCTTATGAAGCTCGCGTGCTTCCTGATCTAGCAATATTTCAGACCATTCTTCAAAATATTCAAAGCCTCGCGGGCATATCTTTATCCTTCCGCGATCAAGCCAAAAAACTTTATTGGAAATATTTTTAAGGAAAGTTTTATCATGGCTGATACAGATGAACGCGCCACGATAATTCTTTAGATATTCTTCAAGCCACTCTATACCTTCAAGATCCAAATGGTTTGTCGGCTCATCAAGAAGTAATATGTTAGGCTCTTCAACAAGTGCGCGGGCAAGGCAGGCGCGACGTAGCTGGCCACCTGAGAGCTTGTCCATCAGCTCATCACCTTCCAGATCTAACGGTTTGATCACATAATCAACCATGTATTTGTAGTCGTCATTCTGCTTGTCTTTTGAGAGTGCATTGAAAACGAAATCAAAAACCTTCTGGCCTTTTTCAGGTTTAATATCCTGCTGTAAATAACCTACTTGAACATCAGGTGCTAAAATGCGTTTACCTTTATCAACTTCCTTATCACCGGTTATAAGGTTCATCAGCGTGGTCTTTCCAGCGCCATTCTTACCGACAAGGCATATCCTGTCCTTCTCATGGATGTTAAAAGAAAGGTCTTCAAATAAAGGTGCTGCCCCAAAAGTTACCAGGGCATCTGAAATGGAAAGTAATAAGTTCATTTTATAAGTCAGTTAAATGCCTGATATAAGCCAAAATGAACTTATTTAAAGGAAAAAGAGCAAATCTCCCTTGGGAATATTAAGCAGCGGTCTTCCTAAGCTTACTTTTGAACTGACCATATGCGAAATAAAGTATTATACCTGCGATGAAGTATATTTTTAAGGTAACAAATACATTCCAGCCAATACCGTAGATAAGATACATGCAGGCTGCAACACCAGCAAGCGGAACCCAAGGCACAAGAGGGCAGGTGAATTCTCTTTTTAATTCAGGAGCCTTTTTCCTTAATACGATAACTGCGATACAAACTATAGAGAATGCAAATAATGTTCCCATACTCACTAGGTCACCAAGTGTGCTAAGTGGTGTTAAACCAGCGCCAAGCCCAACTATGAGGCCGGTTATGATGGTGTTAACATAAGGTGTTTTAAATTTTTCATGTATCTTAGAGAATGATGCAGGGAGCAAGCCATCATGTGATACCATATAGAAAACACGTGTCTGTCCATAAACCTGTGTCAGCATAACAGAGCTTAAACCCATAAGCGCGCCAACTTTTATCAGGAATGATAGCCAGCCAAGGTCAATGCTATCAACTGCAACAGCCATAGGGTCAGGCACGCTAAGTGAGGTGTAAGGCACAACCCCTGTTAATACCAAGGAAACTATAATGTATAAAATTGTACATATAATAAGTGAGCCCATAATACCTATCGGTACATTTTTCTTTGGATTTATTGTTTCCTGCGCGGCAGTAGAAACAGTTTCAAACCCTATGTAAGCGAAGAATATAATTCCCGCAGCTTTGAGTATGCCATCATAGCCATATTTGGTACCGCCTTGGTTTTCCGGGATGAAAGGTGTCCAGTTGGCAGTATCGATATAAAATACGCCGATTGTAATAAAGATAAGAATCACTGCAACTTTAATGAACACTATTACATTATTCACTTTTGCTGATTCTTTGATTCCTATCACGAGCAACCATGTAACAAACATTATCGACATAAATGCCGGAACGTTAAATATTCCTTTGATGGTCTCGCCATTATCCATTATTATTTCACTTCCGTAAGCGCTTGCCCACTGGATAGGAATGACTATACCAAAATCTTTGAGGAAACTTACCAAATAACCACTCCACCCGACAGCAACAGTTGCGGCAGAGAGTCCATATTCTAACAATAGTAACCATGCCATGCACCATGCAGCAAATTCACCGAGGGTGGCATAAGCATAAGTGTAAGCACTTCCGGCAACAGGTAATGTCGATGCAAGCTCCGCATAACAGAAAGCAGCAAGTCCGCAGGCAATGCCAGCTATAACAAATGAGAGAACAATTGCCGGGCCAGCATGCTCAGCTGCTGCCTGACCTGTAAGAACAAATATACCTGCGCCAATTATTGCGCCTATACCTAGTAATACTAAACTGAAACCATTTAATGTCCTGACCAGAGTTTTGGATTCTGATTCTTCAATAATAGTCGCTATTGGCTTTCTAGTAAAATATTTTCCAAAGTTCATAGGGCATTTTATTTTAGTTTCAGAAACGATACTAAAATAAAATTCGTAATGCAAATAATATGGTAGTTAGTAACCCGCAAGGTGGTTTATTATTTTTTATGCTTAACTATTTGGTTTCCATTTTTAAGGATCACTGAACAGCCGATCCTGTCTCCAGCGCCGCCTATCGGCTGCGTTTTGTGATCATCTTCATTGGCATGAATTATCAGTGCGGAGCCATCTTTATCAAGTAACCCGTTTTTATCAAGGTTCACGAACGGAGAAAATATCTCTGCCTTAGCAACCCCATTTGCATCAGCGTAAATATTAGGCAGGTCACCATTGTCATGACCATCTTTGTTAAGCAGTCCATGTGGCTGGTCGCCTTTATTTATATGCGCTTTAGAGTTTTTAAATCCAGCATGGTCCGAACAATCCCCCATTTCATGGAAATGCACTCCGTGCCATCCAGGCGTTAAACTACCTTTCTGAGTGGTAATTCTTAAAACAACACCTTCTTTACCACCTTTGACCAACAGGTCGCCTATCGTTTTATTATTATTCCCGATTATCTTCGACTCATATTTATGCCCGCACACTTCACATGAATATGAGTAAGAAGGAGAAAGAAATAGAAAAGTTAAAAAAAGCAGGAAGAGTTTTTTCATAAGAACCTTTAATTGATTATAAATAAGATATTACCGCAAATAACAATTTCAAGATAAATCCTTCATTTTGTTAAGTGTTGTGATGTCAATATTTCTTTGATTGTTTTTTGCAAATAATCGTCTTTTGTTTTACGAGTGATGCTTTAAAGATTTTAAAATAAAAATAAATACAGCGCAGTTGTGAATTTTGTAGCGATAAAAATGCTGATGGGCGATACCGCGAAATATGTCGGGATAATTATCGGTATAACTTTCGCCGCACTTATCATGACACAGCAACCCTCGATATTCATAGGTTTGATGAGCAGAACCTTCAGTTTTATCAGCGATACCAACTATCCTGAACTTTGGATAACTGATCCTAAAATAAAATATATTGATGATGTAAAGCCGATGCAGGATACCAAGCTTTATAGAATCCGTGGTGTAGAGGGAATCAAATGGGCATTACCGCTTTATAAAGGGATGCTGAAAGTAAAAGTTTCTGACGGAACTTTCCAGAATGCAAATATAATTGGTGTTGATGATGCAACCTTGGTTGGCGCGCCGGCAATAATGCTGCAAGGTGATGTGGAAAGTTTAAGGATCGCCGATGCTGTAATAGTTAATTCTGAAGGAATGGAAAAACTTGGTACACTTTCACCAAGTGGAGAAGTAATTCCGGCAAAAGTTAGTGATACGCTAGAGATAAATGACAGGAGAGCAGTGATAGTCGGCATCGCCCAAACATCCCGTACATTCCAATCCCAGCCGATGATATATACTACCTATTCACGCGCCAAGATTTTCTCTCCGGTAGAAAGGCTAAAACTTTCATTCATAATAGCTGGCGTTAGGCCAAATGCTGACCTTGATAGGATAAGGAATACAATTAAAAATAACATCGGTTTAGCCGCATATACCCCTCAGGAATTTAAGGATATCACTTATAACTATTTCATGAAAAATACCGGTATACCGATAAATTTTGGTATCGCAGTATTGCTGGGGTTTATAGTTGGAGCGGCAGTTGCTGGGCAGATGTTCTATAATTTTACCCATGATAATATTAAGCAGTTTGGCGCCTTAAAAGCGATGGGTTTATCAAATAGAAGGCTTGTGAAAATGATAATGCTTCAAGCACTGTTTGTTGGTGTAACTGGCTGGGGACTTGGTGTTGGTATCGCAAGCCTGTTCGGCATCGGTATGAAAGGAACCGTTCTGGCATTTTTAATGACGTGGAAAGTGATAGCATTAAGCTCAACAGGTGTTCTGCTTATAATAATAATTGCGGCGCTGATAAGTATTCTGAAAGTTGTGCGGCTCGAACCAGCTATAGTGTTTAAATAATGAATGAGATCATAATAAATTGTGATGATATCACCAAGGTTTACGGCAAAAAGGAAAATGCCGTAACGGCTTTGCGTGGTATTGATCTTCAAATATATAAAGGCGAGCTATTCATGCTGGTCGGGCCATCTGGCTGCGGCAAGACAACTTTGATATCAATTATTGCGGGCATATTAGATCCTTCCGCCGGCACTTGCGAAGTTCTTTCAAAAGATGTTGGCAAAGCCCGCCAGTCAGAGCTTGTAAATTTCAGGGCAAAAAATATCGGATTTGTATTTCAGGCATTTAATCTGCTTCCCGCTTTAACGGCGGCTGAAAATGTTGCAGTGCCACTTTTGATAAATGGTTTTTCACTTAAGCACTCCGTTGATAAAGCAGCTATATTGCTTGATAAAGTTGGACTAAAAGGCCGTGAAAAAGCTCTTCCATCGCAGCTTTCGGGTGGTCAGCAGCAACGTGTTGCTATAGCCAGAGCGCTTATACATGAGCCAAAAATAATTGTATGTGATGAGCCGACCAGTTCACTTGATCATGTGTCAGGTCAGAAAATAATGGAACTCATGCAGGAGCTTTGCCGCGAAAAAGGAAATACCATGATAATCGTTACCCACGATAACCGCATTTTCAAATACGCAGACAGGATAGGTAAAATGGATGATGGTAGGATAGTAAGTATTGAGAGTTGAGTAATTAGAGTTGAGATTAAAATTTATTATGAAAACAAAAATAAATAGTTACAGAGATTTAATAGCTTGGCAGAAAGCAATGGATCTGGTTGAGAAAGTATACCATCTGGTTCATGATTTTCCGGCCAATGAAATTTATACTTTATCATCTCAACTGAAAAGATCGGCTATTTCCGTGCCTTCCAATATTGCAGAAGGAGGCTCAAAAAAATCTATTAAGGATTTTATAAAGTTCCTAAATATTTCATATGGTTCTCTTGCGGAACTTGAAACACAAATATTAATAGCTGAACGAGTAAAATTTATTTCTAAAGAAAAGTCAGAAATGATTTTGCAATATTCTGAAGAGGTTGCAAAAATTATAAGCGGTTTGATAAGTTCCTTAAAATTAAAAGTTGAGTCTGATAACACTTTATCAACTAAACTCTCATTACTAAACTCTAATAACTAATATTTATGTCATTAAAATGGGCTTTTCCGATAGCGGGTGTTTTAGGAATTCTGATAATGATCTGTTATGTAACATCGGCAAATACAACGCCGCCGCTGGCAGTTCCTATTACAACTCCGGTTTCAGTTCCATTCGTGAAATATATCGGCGGCGCAGGTATTACTGAACCTAACACCGAAATAATATCGCTCGGCACAAATAAGTCAGGTCTTATAAAGTCTGTGGATGTAAGGGTAGGGCAGATAGTGCAAAGAGGGCAAATATTATTCGTTATAGAAAACCTTGAAGCGCAAGCCCAGAGAGATGAATATCAGGCTGAATTCCATGATGCGCAGGATAAATATAATATAATAGCGGCGATAAAAGATAAGCGCGCAGTCAGCCAGGATGAACGCAACCAGAAAACTAACGCGCTGGAAATCGCCCGCGCAAAACTTAAGGCAGCAGAGGCAAATCTTGAACTCCATAATATAAGGTCACCTATTGATGGCGTTATACTTTCTTTAAATACCAGGGTTGGTGAATATGCTCAGACAGGTAATTCAGCCGAGCCTTTTGCAAGGCTCGGTAATATCTCGCCAATGTATATCAGAATCGATATTGATGAAAATGACGCATGGAGGTTCCGTCCGGATTCCTCGGCTGTCGCCTATGTAAGGGGTAATAATAACATCAAGGTTGATCTTCAATTCGTGAGGATCGAGCCATATGTACGCCCGAAAACATCTTTAACCGGAGACTCAATTGAGCGTGTTGATACGAGGGTTCTGCAACTGATCTATAAATTTGAGCCGACCGGCAAACCGATCTATATCGGCCAGCAGATGGATGCTTATATTGAAGATAATATCAGATAGCACAAACATGAAAAACTTTTTAAAAATATTTTTGCTAACAACTGCCATTGCCAGTTGTTCTCTATACACCAATCCTAAATTGCCGGAGAATAAAATAACAGCTTGGAATGAAACCACTGCTGTTAGCAAGACAAAAACTGACCAGAAGTGGTGGAAGAATTTTAACGACCCGGCACTTAATGAATTAATTGAAAAAGCCGGAAAAAACAGCAAAGATCTTAAAATAACTACCGCAAGAATAAAACAGGCGCGCGCTGATGAGCAGTCAGTTCTGGCAGATTATCTTCCGGTTATAAATGCTAATGCTGATGCTACCAGAAGCAAAAACTCTACGACTTTATTAGATAGGCCGATCTTAAGAAGATACAGTAATAACTACCGCGCTGATTTTGATGCCAGCTGGGAAATAGATCTGTTAGGCGCAGAGCCTTCCATCAGGGCATCAAAACAATGGAGTGAAAAAAGCCGTGAAGATTATAACGCCGCATTAGTTACATTATATGGTGATGTTGCGACTTATTATTTTAATGTTAGAAAGCTTCAGGCTCAGGCAAACGCTTTAAAAAATAAGCAGAATGAAATTCTTGAAAAATTGAAACTCCAGAAATCACTATTTAATGCAGGGAAAATTGATGGCGTTGAATTATCCAGAATAGAAAACGAAGCTGCTAACGCAGAATCAGAGAGGGAAATAATCAATAATAATGTAAAGCAATCTATTTATGCTCTGGAAGCTTTAGTTGGCTTAACGCCCGGTTCATTAAAAGATGTTTTTGCAAAACCTTACCAAGTAAAAACTCCTTCCACGCAAATAATAACTGGCGCCCCATCAGAAGTTCTCGCGCAAAGGCCTGATGTTCGTTCCGCAGAAAAGAGCTATATATATTCCACTTCATTGCAGGATGTAGCTGTTACTCAGTTCTTTCCAAGAATATCAATAGCCGGCCTGCTAGGTTATGAAACAGGCAGGGAATCGCTATTGTTTAATTCCAGAAGCTCAGTTTTTCAAGCCGCTGGCGGATTAACAGTTCCATTGTTTGACTGGAAACGGATACGCGCTGACATGTTAAATGCTGATGCCTCCGCTGAAGAATCATTGGTAAGCTATGAGAAAGCTGTGATTACAGCATTATCAGATGTCGAATCATCATTTGCAGGATATAAAAGTTCAAAGGATAATCTAAATATTATGAACAGGGCTTATAACGCAACCGCAACTGAAGTCAGCATCAACAAAGAAAGATATAATAAAGGCCTGACTTCCTATCTCGACTACTCAGATTCAAAGATCAAACTTGAAGACAGCAGATACAATCTTGAGGATACAAAGTTCGAAAACCTTATTCAGACTGTTCGAGTTTATAAAGCACTTGGCGGCGGTTGGGATAAGTAAATATCGTTTCTTAATAATTGCTTATTTGACGCAAAACTAGGTTTGCTTATTTGCAATTAGAAAAAATTACAAATCTTAATATTTAAGCAGAAGCTTTATTCTTTTCAGATGGGGCATGATCACTCCCTGCTTTATTCTTAGCTAAGAAAATAGCGCCTTCTAACGCAGTTTGTGTGCAAAGGCCAAGAAGTACAGGGTCACGAGGTTTAAGGTTGTTCATATTCCAGTGCGCTCTGCTTCTGATATCTTCAATGGTCTTCTTGGTAGTACCAATAAGCTTGGATATCTGCATATCAGAAAGTTCAGGATGGGATTTAACTAACCATGCAATTGCATCAGGTTTATCCTGCCTTCTGGCAACCGGAGTATATTTAGATTTTTTACGTTTTTTTTCATACTGAACATAGTCTTTATATTCAGCTATGAATTCTACTTTCTTTTCAGGGTTTTTTTCAGCAAGTTCAATAGATTCCCTTGAAGTCAGGCCTTTAGAAACCGGGTCTATTCCTAAAACACCAGTTGCAACGTCACCATCAGCAATACCTTGGATCTCAAGTTCATGCAGACCACAGAATGCTGCTATCTGCTCAAAAGTGAGCTGAGTGTTCTCAATAAGCCAAACGGCTGTTGCTTTAGGCATTAAAGGTTGCATATTACTAAGTATTTTGAGTTTAGTTATTAGAGTTTAGGGTTTATCTGGCTGAATATAAATGGATTTTTATTCTCAACTCTAAACTCTCAACTCTGATAACTTCTTAAAGAAGCCCTTTATCAATATATATGTGTTTAAGTCAAGGTTAATTTGCTTGACACTCTAGTAATTGTATATATTTTCCACTCCTCTCTTGCTGGCCTGAAAGGGCTGGATACTGAATTGAGCATTCACGAAAGTGGACTAAGCCTTGGCACAAGTAACAAGATTTATAAATCAAACAAAGAGTAATTAAAGATGTCTAAAAGATTATCCGCAAAATATAAGATTTCCCGCCGTTTAGGTGTAAACCTTTGGGGAAGAGAGAAAGATCCTTTTGAAAGAAGGAATTTCGTACCTGGTCAACACGGTCCCACTATCGGTAAAAGAGTTAGCTCTGATTTCGGTAAACAGCTTAATGCTAAACAGCAATTAAAAGGTTACTACGGTAACATCGGCGAAAAACAATTCAGAAGAATATTCAAAGAAGCTTTAAGGCTTAAAGGTGATACGGGTGAAAACTTTATCGGTCTTCTTGAAAGAAGGCTGGATGCGGTTATTTACCGTATGAACTTTGTTCCGACAGTTTTCGCAGCGCGTCAGTTTGTGAACCACAAACATATTTTCGTTAATGGTAAGATCGTTAACATTCCTAGCTATACTGTTAAAGCTGGTGATATTATTGAAGTTAAGGAATCTTCTAAAACCCTCCCTATGGTTATTGAAGCTACTGAAACTCCAGAAAGGGCGATTCCTGACTATATCGAAGTTGATCTTAAAGCTAGAAAAGGTAAATTCGTTAGAACTCCTGCTTTCCACGAAGTTCCTTATCCTGTGAAAATGGAAGTGAACCTTGTAACAGAGTTCTTCTCAAGATAATTAAGAAAGTCTTAAATTTATTTTATTTAAAGCCCTGTTCATCAGGGCTTTTTTACATATATTATCTGGTATGAAATTTCCCGAAACAAGAATGCGCCGTAACCGCAAAAATGAATCTATCAGGAATCTGGTGCAGGAAAATCATATCTCAGCTAATGATCTTATTCTGCCCGTATTCGTGGTTGATAAAAATTCCGCAAAGGAAGAAATAAAGTCAATGCCTGATGTTTTTAGATTGGGTTTAAAAGAATTAAAGGACAAAGTCAGGGAAGCGGAAGATCTTGGTATAAACGCAATTGCCATATTCCCAAAAGTAGATGAAAACCTGAAAGATGATAAAGGCAGTTATGCACTCTCAAAAGAAAATTATTTATTCAGATACATTAATAAGATCAAATTGATAAGTCAGAAAGTTCAAGTGATAGTTGATGTTGCTTTGGATCCATATACTTCACATGGCCATGATGGAATTTTAAATAAAAAAGGTGATGTTGATAATGATGCAACTTGCGAAGTTCTAGCAGAGCAGGCTGTATTATTAGCAAAAGCTGGCGCGGATATAGTTGCTCCCTCTGATATGATGGATGGCAGGGTTGGTATCATCAGAAAGTCCCTTGATAAAAATAATTTTACTGAAGTTTCAATACTTTCATATGCAGTAAAATATGCCTCAAATTTATATGCGCCGTTCAGGGAGGCAGTAGGCTCGGCAAAAAACCTTGGTAAAGCAGATAAAAAAACCTACCAGATGAACCCTGCAAATATCCGTGAAGCAATTATGGAAGCGGAGCTTGATATAAATGAAGGCGCTGATTTTTTAATGGTAAAACCCGGAATGTTCTATCTTGATGTGATAAAAGAACTTAAGTCAAAATTCAATAAACCTGTATTTGCTTATCAGGTTAGCGGCGAATATGCGATGCTCAAAAAATATTCTGAAGAAGATATTAACTTATTCAAAAATATTCTCTATGAGTCTATGCAATGTTTTAAACGAGCAGGTGCAGATGCAATTTTAACTTATGCAGCTTGTGAAATGGCAAGGATTCTAAAAGATAATGATAAAAATCTCTAAATATCTGGTTTTCATATTTTCCTTCTGTTTTCCACTTTTATCAGTGGCGCAGATAAAGATTCCCGTTGTCCAGCCAACCAGGCAACAATTTCAGGAATCTTCTGAGGTAGTAAATTTTAACCAGTCCCTTTTTTCTGAGGATGATCTTGGCTTAACACCATATTCCACGGTAGGGCTTGATGATAAGAAGGCGGAATTATTGGCAAATGATGATTCATTGGGAATGCTGACGGTAGCCATGATGTATCTTCACGGTGTAAATACTGAGCAAGATTATAAGCAGGCGAGGGAATGGCTGCTTGCCTCATCAAAGCTTGGAAGTAGTGATGCCATGATACAGCTTGCATTGCTTTATTCACTTGATGAAAAGATTTCAAAAATGAAAGCGAGGGAAGATCTCACCAGAAAATGGCTAGAAGAAGCCGTCAGACTAAAAAATTCCAAAGCCTATCTTGAGATCGGTAGAATGATGGAAACGGGAAATATTTACGACCTCAATACTGAAAAAGCTCTTAAATTTTACCAGCTTGCAGCTCAGGCAGGTAATATTAACTCTTATGCAAAACTTGCCTCCATGTATTTATTTGGAAGAGGGGTTAAACAGGATCTTCGTAAGGCGATAAGTTATTTAAGAAGGCTGAAAAAAGAATCTGATAATAAATCCATAAAAGGTCAGGCAGATATTTATCTAGCGCAGATATATTTTGATCTAGCATTTCAGGTAAAGAACAAAAAAACAAAATTCAGCCTCTACCAGCTCTCATGGGATCATGGTAACAAGCAGGCGGGTGATGCTATAGCAGATATGTATTATGAAGGCGCGGGCGTAAAAAAAGATTATTTGAAAGCGCTTGAGTGGTATGAAAGATCAGTAAAAAGTTTTGAAAGTGTTTACGCGATGGAAAAGCTTGGTTTCCTATATTTAAAAGCGCCGGGTGATGTACCACGTGACTATAAAAAAGCGATGGAATATTTTGAAAATGCTGCAAGGCTCGGCGGCGTAAAAGGTGCCCATATGCTAGGTTATATGTATGA
>JANPLD010000127.1:0-2791 GCA_031426355.1 Alphaproteobacteria bacterium
AGATCCGCTTGTTGTGGAGTATTTTAAACTCATCAGTATTAATCACACTCTGGCTGAGCAATTAGGATTAAAGATCAGTTATATTAAGAAAAAAGGAAATCCTGAAGAGAAACAAACTCTTCCTGACCTTATTTTGCAGCAAAAACAGGCTTATAAAAAAATAGTTGATACTCTTAGCGAAATAAATTCCGTAAACCCGGCAATATTTACTGATACCGGAGAAAACTCCTTAACAGCGATAGTAATAGATACTTTAAAACCTAAATTTATTACAAGTTACCTTAAAAGCTTGAAAGATCTAGGTGTAGATTGTGAAAAGCATTTTGAATTACTGTTTCAGAAATTCACGTCATTTGATAGAGACGAATTAGCTGAAACTGGTCCAGAAAATAAATTTATCAAGTCTGTAACAGATATTTTTGAGAAATGTGGGGAGTATGAAAAATATCTGGATCTTGAATCCGCTTATATAGATTTGCAAGAAAGAAATTCTGATATTGATGAATTAAGGGATGGTACATTTAGGGCTGAATGGAAGAGTAGTTATTATTATCCGCAGCCAGTATCAAAACCTGTTTATAGCGGAACTTCTAATACCGCTCCACAAAATTCAATGTTCCCGGATTATCATTTTGTAGGTCAGGGAGAAATTTTCGTTACTGCGGACAGGGCAGCTAAATTGGTTTCTGGTGGTAACTCACCATGCCCGATAATTTATGCGCGGAATAAAAAGACAGGAGTTCAGGTTTTAACACATCTTGATGCTGATGCCCTTTTAAACTCATTGCCTAATCATTCTGATAGTAATGAATTTAAAATAAGTGATGAATATGTAATAATGGATCGGGTTAGAGTTTATGTAGAAAATTACGTAAACGCAGTGAAATCACAATTCACTCCAGAAGAAATTATTAATGGAGAAGTGGAATTTTTTGTTTCATTAGGGCCTTTAGCTGAAAATCCAGGAAAATTTAATCAGCTATATCAAAAATTAATAGAGTCAGGAAGAATGGATTCTGCTTTATTATTATTAGTTAAAACTCATCTTGATACTGACTTATCTAGATTGTTTGGCAGTGCCAAAGTAGAAAATTCGAGGGTAGAGCAGTCACTGGATAATGGTTTCCGGATATATTCCCTAGATGAATCTAATTGCTATCATAACCCTGATTCCCAAGAGCAGGATATTTTAATCAGTATGAGACTTGGAGATAAAGCTCCGGAATCATCAGATAGGCCTGAAGTGCGTGAATACAAGCTTTTATTAAGCGACTGGGTAAATGATAGTTATATAAATTCGACTGCTGATAGGCTTATATCATCAATGATAGGAATTGCACATCCTGAGTTATACGATCTTCGTGATCCCGCTGCCATAAAGACGGTTAATGAAAAATGGGAAGCAGAATGGGCAAAAGGCACTACAGAAACTAAAGTTAATGTAGTTGATGAGAGTAAAATTGTAGAGGGTGTTGTAGAGGCGAAGCCATTGGGAGAAGGAGCGTTTGAGGAAGGCGGGCTTTCTGATAACAAATCCAGTAGTCAGCCGATCACAGAAAAACCAATTTATCATGAAGGGGATCCTAAAAAATATAACAGAATTGCACGAGGCAATGGTTTGAGGATCTGGTTTTCTGATAACTTCCCTAAGGAATTGAAAAAAAATCATATATCAGTTGTGCCTAAAATGGTGCTTGTAACTGATGATCCGGCAATTAAGCACGTTCATTCTGGCGCTTTCTCTTGTTCTTATATCCAGGTTTATGAAATTGATGCTAATGGAAATTCTACAGGAAGGCAGGCAAGTACGCATCTTTATACTGGTTCAGTAACGCAATATATAAAAGAAAAATCTCCACCTAACGCATCTGAGGAAGATAAAAGGAAACTTGCTGAAAAATTTATTCAAAATGAGTTAGCGGTATTAAGATACAGTTTCGCGCCTGAGGCTAATCTACATATTAATGTTATAGCGGGAGACTATTCAGCTGAATCGAAAACCAAAGTATTGCAAGATAAAGTATTAGCATCAGAAGCAAAAAAACTTGATCCTAATGCAAATATAAAATCAGTTTCTGACTTCTTGAATGAAGGTGAAAAAGAAGCCATATTGGCCTTTAGCGCAGATGGCAAGATTGAGAAAATGAATAGAGATGATGGTGCAGCTCTAGTTCGTGCGCAGAATGACTTCCTTGAGGCAAGCCTAACTAAAAGGGAAAGGAAGCAAATAGGTTTTAATAATGTTTTTTCGAGTGCTTGCCCACGTGTCTTTAACCTCACTGAAGACAACGGTAAAGCTGTTCAGCAATTGTGGGAAGTTGAATTTCAGAAAGCTAAATCTAGGGAAGTGGATTCAGTTAAATTAAGGAATGAAAATATTTACCGGGAATTGGTATTGAAGGTAGAGGAGGGTTTAGGTTTGAGGGAGCCATCTGCTTTGGAGGTATTCAAGAGGTTACCTGCTACGCGTGTGGGAGATGAGATATTGATAGATAAGAAAGCTTTTGAGAGGTTTGGGAAGAATTCTCCAGAGGAGCAGGCGCTGGGTCTTTTAAAGATGTGGGGTGCAACTGAAGATGAGAAATATTATAGGTTTGACCTGAAGAATTTGGGTAAAGCTTCTGAAAAAGCATCTGATAAGGCTGAGGTTCCGGCGAGGGGTGTTGATGAAATATCTGAGGAGATCATAGGTAGGTATAGGGGTATAGGGGCTGAATTAGCGTTAAAATCTGGTGAGGTTGCGGAGGGTAGCTGGGTTGATTTATATATTAAGGAGAGGGAAGGGATATTG
>JANPLD010000128.1:0-24952 GCA_031426355.1 Alphaproteobacteria bacterium
CCAATGATTATACTGCAGTATTAAACGATGCTGGTGAAGTATCAATACAACTTACTGAATCTGGCGCAGCTAAGATCAGTAATTTACTTGAGCATTATCCAAGCGTTAACATACAGCCTGGCCTTAAAATTGATGGCGAACCTGTAACAGCCGTTATGCAGTTTGATAAAACTATAACCAGCCAGCAAACAGCACAAATTGAGGAGCATAATACTCCTTCTGATACGGCATATAATACAAATGACTTAACTGCCGCAGAAGATATTTCTCCAATAGTTGGTACAGCTTCTAACAATGCTTCATATTCCAATATGTTTGTAGGTGAAGATGTAAGTACTGCAGCACCAATAAGTGAAACCAATGGTAGCAATACAGCTTCTGGTTCTACAACGAGCAATATGTTTATTGGTGGAACATCATCAGCGATAAGTTCTACAGGCACTTCTTCCAGTAATTCTGCGGCTTCAACTACAACTGATGTATCAGACCAGGATATTACTTTTGATAACGGCCTTGGTCATTTAAATACCGTGGTACAGCAAGGTGATACATTAATGCTTTTCAGCACTTGGGATGGCGAATGCGGAACTTACGAATGTGATTTTGGCCACGTACTAGAAGCACTTTCACAATTATATGGTAGCGGTAGTAGCAATAGCAGCGGTGCATCATACATTAACTCTGCATATAATGCATCTTACGCAGCACCAGATAGCTCATATGGTATGGCAGCAGCTGATTACGATGTGTTTTCTTATAATTCTTGATAGGGGTGCCTGATTTACAGGCAAATGATGGCTAAAACAAAAAGTTAATAATAATTAATGCTTATTAACCTTTTATTAACCTTTGTCAGTTATAATCAATATTATATCTTAAGGGGAGATAAATTTATGGCTCGTTCTAACTTAGTAAATACAAGCACTTTAAGCACATTGTTGGCTAATATTGCCGCAGGGAATAATTTAGTAAGTAATACTCCTTTGGGTAGTACACTGGTGAATAATAATATGACCACAGGTGGCGTAACTCCATCAGGAGCGCTTTCACTTTTACCATCTGAAATTACCGATAATTCGACAACTGATACAGATGTTTACAATTTTGCATTTGCGAATGGCTTAGTCGATAGGAACTTAAATATTGGAGTAGGGGCTTTAGTAGCAAATACGCCATTCATGACATTCACGCCGATCCCGGGATCCCTAGCCAGCCCATCAGCCACTACTACGCTTGGCCCCCTAGGGTTGATTACTGAAACATGGATAAATAGTAACACGGGCGCTTTGCCACCAACACTTACGGGAGGAAGGGATTATACTTATACGGTTGACCCAACTACCGGGGCGATAAACTTCTCATTTACACAATCCGGTTTAACAATATTACAAAATCTTGCCAGAACAGAACCTGAGATCGTAACGGGCATAACACTTGATATAGTTAATGGAACTTCACATGATTTAATTGACGTTGTGATTCGTTTTATCCCAGGCGGAACACCACCGGTAGTACCAAATCCGGTAGACCCATTGCCAGGTTATTATGATGTTAACGGCGATCCTACTGCCATGAATCTGGTTTCAAAACACTCCGTTGATAGCAGCAACACCGATACTGACAAAATAAAAATGTTGCCCAACCAGGAAGTAATGTTCGACAGTATGAACGGCAGCAGCAGTGGCGGCTCTCTTGGACTTAATGTGTTGAAAATTATTGCAGGTACACCAATTGCTACCTTTGCTGATTCAAGCGGAGCAAAAATTAATACTATTGAAGTTTCAAATATTAGCCTTGGCACAGGCAACGGATTTTTAATATCAGGAACTGATTTTACCACAGCAATCACTGCAGATGGTAAAGCCACTTTATCAATTACCGCTGCAGGGCTTCAAAAAATAGGCACCCAGGTAAATATTGATGAGTTTTTAAGCAATATTGAAGTTAAAACTACTAGCGTAGGCGGGCTTACAGACAGCTTTGTTCTAAATATATCATTTGCAAATGGTACCTCATCTGCAACTGTTGATAACACAATTACAAACCCACCTCAGCCTCAACAGCCGGGTTATTATGATGTTAACGGCAACGTGGCTTTAGGTAACAACCCTTATACAATACATACCCACGATACTGGAGGCCAGACAGACAATGACGAAATAAAAATGGTGCCTAATGGCGATGTATTCTTCAAAAGTATGAACGGTAGCAGCACAGGTGGTTCAATTGGGCTTAACGTGCTAAAAATGAGTGCGGGCTCATCTATAGTTACTTTCTTTCATCCGGATCAGGATAAAAAAATAGCAAGTATTGAAATTTCAAATATCAGCCTCGGCACAGGTAACGGATTTTTAATATCAGGCACTGATTTTACAACTATGACTGATAACGGTAAGGCTGGATTTTCATTTACTGCTGCCGGTCTTTTAAAAATACAAAACCTGACCAATTTAAATGATTTTTTAAGCCATATAGAAATCAAGACAACTAGTGTAAATGAATTTAATGTTGCCACTACAGATAGCTTTATGCTGGATGTTTCCTTTGCTAATGGAACTTCATCTTTAACAATGGATAATACAAATCCAACATCAGGTCAGTTAACCGGCTATTATGATGTTAATGGTCATCTAGCGGTTGGAACTACAAATCCCTATACAATACATACTCATGACATTGGTGGCTCAGCAGATTCCGATACAACAAAAATGCTTCCTAACGTTGAAGTAATGTTTGGCAGTATGAATGGTAGCGCCAACGGTGGCTCTATCGGGCTTAACGTATTAAAAATGGTTGCAGGTACACCAGTTGCAACTTTTGGTTCGGTGGTTGAAAAAATTACCACATTTGAAGTTTCAATTACTGGCCTTGGCGCAAATAATGCATCTTTAATATCCGGAACTGATTACACTATAGCGATAACTGCCGATGGTAAAGCAACTCTATCATTTACCGCCGCAGGATTAGTAAAACTACATTCTTATACCGATATAGATGATATCCTAGGCAGCATACATGTAAAAACCACCACTTTAGGAGGTGGAGGTGATAGTTTCTATCTTGATGTATCATTTGCCAATGGCATATCATCTGCAACCGTAGATAATATTTTAAGTAATAACAGCGGTGGAGGTGGTACAGAAGGCGGTACAGATGAACCTGATGTTTTAGTTGACGCAAATGATCTGGTTCAAACCAGCTATTTTTCTAAAGCATTTTGGGATTCAGGCCATGGCCTTGATAGCCAGGACGTAACAAAAATATTTTTTGAAAATGGCGTAATTAATGACGCGCTTTACGAAAAAACTTCCAGCTTAAGCCCAACTGGCACTATGATAGGCTTAGCACTTAATAACCTTAGCAGCACTGCAACAGAAACATTACTTACATTTGTTAACAGCGATACCATAAAAGCTATGGAAAGCTTTGTAGCCCCAAGCTTGATCAATATATATAAGTCTGATGGCACCACTATGGTTGCGCAGATGATTAAAGGTGTACATTACTCAACTGTTGTTGATGCTACAGGCCGTTACGGTACCTTTAATATCCTTCCCGCAGGTGAAGTATTCCTTAAAGCTCAGATGGCAACTAATGGCGACCTTATCTTTAAATTAAAAGCTTTCATGGTTGATTCTGATAACCATAGCGACGAGATCTCTTCATATTTTTATTTAACGGCGGATAAACCGGCAGCTCCGACTATTACACTTCTTGATGCAAATGATCTGGTTACAAATGCTACCAATACAGACTTCCGTGAAAAAGCATTTTATGATACCGGTAAAGAATATAACGGCACCACACTAGTTGGTGATTTTGATGATTTCGATAAAGCAAAAATTATTAAAGATGATACCGTTCCGCTTTATGAAAAAGCCTCAACATTAAGCCCGACCGGTACGATGCTTGGGCTGGCACTTACCGGCCTGAACACATCACTTCCTGTGCTTCAGTTCGTTAATGACAGTACAATGAAGCATTTTGACAGTTTGCTTATAAATGACAAACTGACAATATATAAAGCTGATGGAACTACCCAGATAGGTGAGCTTACTGAAGGTACACACTATACAGTTTCAATGAATAGCGCCGGCACTATAGGTTCATTTAACCTACTCCCAGCAGGCCAGACATTGTTACAAACACTGGTAACTGCAAATGGTGACGTTGTTACCAAGCTTGAGTTTACCATGGTTGATGGCACCACTATGCACGACCAGTTCGGCACATATTTAACTATCAGCGCTAATATACCAACTGCAGGTTCTGATACACCACCAGCAGTTACTCTTCTTGATGCAAATGATCTTATTACTAATACTACGGATACTGATTTCCGCGAAAAGGCTTTCTATGATTCCGGCAAAGAATATAATGGCACCACATTAACTGGTGATTTTGATGATTTTGACAAAGCAAAAATTATTAAAGATGACACTGTACCACTCTATGAAAAAGCCTCAACATTAAGCCCGACCGGCACTATGATGGGTCTGGCTATTAACAGCCTCAATACTGCTAATCCGGTATTTCAGTTTGTTAATGATAACACTATGAAAGTTTTTGAAAGCCTGCTGGTGGCCGACAAACTAACTATCTTTAAATCTGACGGCACCACCCAGGTAGGTGAATTAATTGAAGGCACCCATTATTCAGTTTCAATGAATAGTGCAGGGAAGGTAGGTTCATTCATGATGCTTGCCGCTGGTCAGGAATTACTTAAAACCCTGATAGCTGCAAATGGTAACCTTATCACTAAGGTTGAATTCACCATGGTTGAAGGCACCACCATGCACGACCAGTTCGGCACATATTTATATATCAGCTCAAATCTTCCATCTGCAACTCCAGAAGTGAATCTGCTTGATGCTAACAATAATAACCATAGTGATCCTCACTGGATTGAATTAGCCTACACTGACTCATCTTCAGCAGATAAGGAAGATGTAGCAAAAATAAAATCTTATGCTGAAAAAGCATTATTTGAACATCAAATTTCATCAGAGCTTGCTCCAAATGGCAATGGTAACTTGATAGGTTTGGCACTTAATAAGCTTGAAATGGCAAGTGGTGAGCAAAGCATATTTGAGTTTGTTCACAATAATAGCATGGATAAATTTGACAGCCTTACCACAATAACTATTGACCTGTTTAAAATTGGTGGCTCTACCGCTGTAGGTCAACTTAAACTTGATGAGCATTATAAATTAGTGATGGGTGGGGATGGAAAATCCGCTTCTCTTGTTCTGCTGGAAGCAGGTTCAGCATTACTAAAATCACTTACTGCAGAAAATGGTGACCTTTTTACAAATCTTAAATTCACCATGACTCAAGGCACGGCAACTGATGAATTTGAAGTAAATATGATGATCACTGGAGATGTTCCTGCAGCTGTAGCAGATACACCAACACAATTTTCAATGAAAGAGATTGGTGCAGATTGGTCATTAACTGATTTTAATGCGGAAATCAGAGAATCTCAGCTTCCTACAAATATGGCTGCCGGGGATACCTTTTATATTGGCACTATAAAGGCTGCAGATATAAATCTTCTTGATGACAGCGAACTTACATTTGTAGATCACAATGGTGGAACTATTCATCTTGGTGCAGAGGACCATACAGCTAGAAATATAAATGGAGAGAATTCTTCAACACCAATATCTCAATCAGGCCTTGAAATATTCTTAACCAAAGCAGGTGTAGATAAACTTATAGCAGCAGGAGCTCTTAATACTGGCCAAAACGCTGAATTAATATTAAGGCTTGATGTAAAAGATGACCATAATGGCGTTGTGCATAACGCATCACAGGAGTTTAAATTCACAATAATAGGTGAGGGCGTTGCATCTAACAGGGAAACTGCTAGCGCGGAAGATATAGGTAGCGCTAATACAACAACAGAAACTAATAGTTTTGATTTATCTGCAAGCCCTGATGTAAAAGTTCCGCCAGTTACGGCAGAGGAAAATACTCCTGATTCAGGTGATGTAAATACTCCAGAAGCGCTCGATATATCTGGCTCTCCTGAAACTGCAAATAACATTGAAAGTCAATTAAGTGAATACAATGATATACTTCACGAAATACTGGAAAGCTTCCAGTCATTAACCAGCAATTTAACTCTGCAAGGTTCAATCAATACAGCAACCAATGAACTTATTTCTAAATTAGCGGCAACCCTTACTGAATTTGCAAACAAATTCGGCATAGAAATTCCTGATCTTGATATCACTAATCTAAATAACGGAACTGGAACTGCCAACAAGCTAGCCATGGATAACGCAGACATATTATTTGCCGATTTTGATGCAAGCGATATAACCCAAGGGTTCGAGCAGAAGCCTGGTGATGTTCACGAAGTATATGTTGATAACATTCACGTTGGAACAATAGCTCAAGGCCATTTTGATCTGGCAGTTGATAGCTTCCATTTTTAATAAATAAAGTAAGGGGATAAGGAGTTTAAATGAACTGTTTTATCCCCTTCATAACACACTTAACTACCGCATAATATATATTATGGAAAATAACCTTATTAGAACTTATTAAGGTAATAATAAGCTGATATTCTAAGCACCCCAAAGCCTTCAAGAGATTTTATTTTAGGCTTCTTATAGTTAAAACCAGAGTTTTTGAATTGCTTTAAATAGAATTCAGCTATCCTGCCCTTCAGCAACACCGGAGCATATTTCTTTAGATTTTCATCTTTTATAAGTTTTAAAGATTCTCTAGCTGATTTTATTTTATCATCAGCTAACCCGATCAATTCGCCTAAACTAACCTCATCAGGTATTATCTTCCTGCCTTTAGATAAATTATTACCATAAGCCCTTATTATCGCTGTAATGCCCCAGGCCATGGAAAAATCCCTTACTATTGATCTTAACTCATCAGAGCCACCTAAAACATCAAATATAATATCATTTATCCCAAAAGCTGTATCTTCAACATATTGCAATAATTCGTCCAGATTACTAAAAGGATACTCAGAAAGATCCTTATCCCGCGCATTGATTATTTTTAAAAATTTATCTTTATTGAAGTTTAAATGTTTATTGCTAAGCTCTTTTAAACCAAGAACCACTTGATGGGCTTTAACTTTTTTATTTTCAGTAAAGATCTCTTCAATTGCCTCACGCCACCACTGCAATCTTATTAATCCAAGCGTAGACTCACTGACTTTGCTTTTTATGGTCGCAATTTCAATATTGAACTCTAATATTGTGGCAATATCTTCCCATACGCCTTTATCAGCAAAAATAGCGCAGATATAATTATCATAATCGAAATTTTTAATTCTCTGTAAGTTCATTGACAAAAAAATTATACATTATTGGAGCCGGCATTGCAGGACTAACTGCTGCTTATTATGTCTCTAAAAAGAACATAGATATAGAAATCTTTGAAGCAAGCCCATTTGCCGGAGGCAGATGCAGAAGTTATTTTGATGACCAATTAAGTTGCGAGATAAACAATGGAAATCACTTGGTACTGCAAGCCAATAAAAATTTCATCAAACTAATCAAAAATTTAAATATTGAAAATAATTTTAACTATTTTTTCGAAAAATTAACCTTTTTAAATGAAGGAAAGTTTTTAAAACTAACTCCATTTTCATTATTTAACCCGAGCGTTTTTAAATTAATATGCGAAAGCATCTTTAACACAGAAATAGCAAAGATTGATCGCAACATCATTTTTTATACTTTTTTGAAAATAATTGCCTCTGGCAAAGGTCTCTCATATTTATTACCAAAAGAAAATTGGGGCAGATCATTTATTGAACCACTAGTTAAGCAGATAGAAAAACAAAGCAGCATTCATTACAATAGATCGGTTAAAAAAATTGTATTTAAGGATAACACCGCAGATCAAATTTTATTTTCCGATGGAAGTATCGTTGATTGTAAAAATGCCAATGTAATACTAGCTACACCCCCCTACTCTGCCTCAAAAATAATAGACAAAAATATATTCCCGCAAGAATACTCACCAATAATAAACATTCACTTTGTCACCTTAGATAAAGTAGAACCACAAATACTAGGGATAACAAACTCTATTGTCGATTGGATATTCTGCAAAGAAAATATAATTTCTACTACCAAGAGCGCAGCTACTAACTATTTAGATATCAGCCACGAAGACCTGATAAAACATTCATGGCAAATAATTTCCAAATCTTTAAAAATAGAAAAATATATTTCTGCAAAAATATTAATTGAAAAACGCGCAACCTTTACCTGCACCAAGGAAAATCTTAAGAGAAGACCCAAAAATGATATTGGCTATACAAATCTTTTTATTTGCGGTGATTACACTAATACGAAATTACCAGCGACAATTGAGGGAGCAATAATTTCAGGAATGAACTCAATCAAAGCTTCGAGCTAAAACTTATACTGTGGAGTATAGGGGTAAGGGTGTAATAGCCCGAAGCCTTTTGATTTGGCCTAACCGCCAGTTACCGATATTTAAAATATAAACAAAGATAGCTGGCGGCCAGACCAATAGAATACCAGTAGATTTATTTCTTATCTTTAGCTGGCGCTTTACCTGCAGGAGCTTTCGCTGCATCAGCTGCAAGGTTAGCATTCTTCTGACCAGTAACAACCGGAGCAGTAGGTGCATTAGGATCAGCAACTGCAGCAGCTGCTTCATCATCTGCCGCTCTACCAGCGATAGTTGCTATAGTGAAATCACGGTCTTTTATAACCGGGCTGATTCCATCAGGTTTACCAAGGCCAGAATATTTAATATTCTCACCGATCCTTAAACCGTCAAGGTCAGCAATCAATTTTTCAGGGATATTATCAATGTTACAGAATATATCTACAGTTCTGCGTACCACGTTCAATACACCACCACGCTTGATACCGGGGCATTTTTCAACGTTTATGAACTCAACAGGAATAGATAATTTGATTTGAGTATGCTCATCAACCTGTAAGAAATCCACATGTATTGGAACATCTTTCACGCGATCAAATTGAATTTCTTTAGGGTTCGCTAATATAGTTTTACCATCAGAATGTAATTCAATAACTTTCGAAAAGAAACGGCCTTTTAAATATTCAGCTGTCAGCTCTTTAGCATTAACTGATAAAAATAATTCTTCTTTGCCTTTACCATAAACTACAACAGGAATATTCCCGAGGTTACGGATCTTACGAGCTATACCAGTACCGGTACCAGCTCTTTTTTCTGCTTTCAGAACAGCTCTTGCTGCTTGTTTTGCTTTAGTCATTGTGATTACCATTGTTAAGTTTAACTACTATCATCAACATCAGGCTACATAACCATGTGAACCCAGATAGAGCGCGCTTTATACGGCAATTGGCGCCTTTGTCAACAGCCTATCGGCCATTCTTCAGGAAACACCCCTGAAACCTATATCAGAGCGGTAGAAACCACCCTCGAAACCAATGGATTTAACTGTTTTATAGGCATTTTCCTGAGCTTCTTTAATGGTTTTACCCACACCTGTAACACCAAGCACCCGGCCGCCATTTGAAACCAGATCACCATTTTCGATAGAAGTTCCGGCATGGAAAATAATTGCATCTTCAATATTCTCAACTTTTGAGAGCTCAATCGGCAAATTCTTTTTATATTCTTCAGGATAACCTTTTGCCGCCATCACCACACATAAAGCTACATCAGAAGAAAATTTCACCTTACCAATATCAGCTAAATTTCCTGAGCAAACAGCTTCCATAACATCAATAAAATCAGTTTCTAAACGCGGGAATATCGTTTGCGTTTCCGGGTCACCCATCCTGATATTATATTCGATCAATTTCGGGTTACCTGATTTGTCGATCATGAGACCCGCAAACAAAAACCCTTTATAATTAATGCCTTCATTTTGAAGACCCATCAAAGTAGGTTTAATTATTTTCTCCATCACTTTATCGCAAACATCCTTTGCAACAACTGGAGCAGGCGAATATGCACCCATACCACCGGTATTAGGACCTTTATCACCATCAAATGCCCTTTTGTGATCTTGGGCATATCCGAATTCCAGCGCAGTTTTACCATCGGTCACCACGAAAAAGCTTGCCTCTTCACCTTCCATGAACTCTTCTATCACCAGCTTATTCCCGGCAGAACCGAATTTACCCGCGAAAGCTTCATCGACTGCAATCAGCGCATCTTTAATATTCATCGCAACAGTAACACCCTTTCCTGCCGCCAGCCCATCAGTTTTAATAACTATCGGCGCGCCTTTTTTATTTATATATTCTTTAGCTGAATCCTTATCAGTGAAAGATCTGTATTCTGCTGTCGGCACATTATATTTTGTAACGATATATTTCATAAAGTCTTTCGAGCCTTCCAACTGCGAAGCTTTTTTATCCGGCCCAAAAACCTTGATATCTTTAGCGCCAAGATAATCAACTATCCCATCAACCAGTGGCTGCTCCGGCCCAACCACAACATAATCAACATTATTCGATTGGCAGAATTTATATATATTCTCAAGATCACTTTGCTTGATATTAGTAACACCAACCGCATCTTTATTTATTCCGGCATTTCCTGGTAGTGCGTAAACAGTATTTAATTTCGGAGATTTTTTTAGGTGCTTTATTATCGCGTGCTCACGCCCGCCAGAACCTATAACTAAAATATTATTTTTCATTTTTTACCTACACTATGAATATAGCATTCTTACCGATTATATTTGCTATAAAAGGAAATTTCTTGCTGAATTTTTTACTGTTTAATTTTGCGTCCACATAATAACTTTCCTTTATTGAAAAACCAAGCTCTTCGAGAAGCTCAATAAAATCCGTTATAGTTGAAAAGTGGATGTTTGGCGTTTCATACCATTTATATGAAAGCTGTTTACTCATCGGCATTTTACCACGCGCGCCAAGATATAAACGGTTCTCCCAATAACCAAAATTAGGGATTGAAATTAGCATTTCTTTTGAAACCCGTTTCGCCTGAATAAGTATTTCTTTTGTCTGCATCATCGCCTGCAAAGTATTCGCGATAACACAATAATCAAATGCATCAGGTGAATCATTCACCGCCGGATAATGCGAAAGCTCTTCTGCAGCATCTCCGTGAATAACTGAAAGTCCACGGTTCAAGCACTCACCGACTTTCTCAGACTCAATTTCAATACCATAACCTCTGCACCCTTTTTTATCCTTAAGCAATTGCAAGAAGTCACCCTCACCACAGCCAATATCAAGCACTTTAGACCCAGGTTTGATATGGTCAAAAAATATGTCGTAATCTTTTCTCATTTCTTCAAAAACCCGCTGATTGTTTTTTCAAGTATGGCATTTGGCAGTAAAAATGAGTCATGCCCTTTGTCACTTTCGATCTCAACAAAACTTACATCTGACGCGGAAGATGTGAGCGCGTGAACTATCTGCTTGGCATTCTCAGTCGTGAATAGCCAGTCACTGGTAAATGATATAACACACACCGGGCACTTAGTATTTTCAAATGCTTTGGCTAAATTCCCGTTAAAATCTTCCTCAAGATCAAAATAATCCATCGCGCGGGTAATATATAAATATGAGTTTGGATCAAACCTATCGACAAAACTCATACCTTGATAACGCAGATAACTTTCGATCTGAAAATCAACCTCGAACCCATAAGAAAGCGCGCTCTTATTCTGCAATTTACGACCGAATTTATTATGCAGCCCCTCTTCCGAAAGATAAGTTATATGCGCCATCATCCGCGCGATTGACAGGCCTTTGCTCGGGAATGTCTGGCTCGCTATATAATCACCACTTTTCCATTCAAGGTCAGCCATTATCGCCTGACGCCCTATTTCATTGAACGCAATATTCTGTGCTGAATGCCTTGCCGAAGTTGCGATCACGATTGCGCCACCGCACATTTCAGGATATTTACTTATCCATTCCAGCGCCTGCATTCCGCCCATCGAACCGCCCGTTACCGAGGCAAGTTTTTTGATACCAAAATGCTCAATAAGCTTCTTTTGAACTTTTACCATATCCGCAATTGTGATCACCGGAAAGTTCAAATCATAAGTACTGCCTGTTTGCGGGTTAACATCTTTTGGGCCGAGCGTTCCCATACAGCCACCAAGAACATTTGGCGCTATCACAAAAAATTTATTCGTATCTATAGGTTTACCCGCTCCAACATAATGCTCCCACCAGCCATCTTTCCCAGTAACAGGATGCGGGCCAATAACATACTGGTCACCCGTAAGCGCGTGGCATATCAATATCGCGTTAGATTTATCTTCGTTTAACTTACCAAAAGTTTTATACGCAACCGGGAAATTACTGATAGTCGCGCCAGACTGAAGCGTAAGGTTTTCATTCGGGCATAGATAAGCTATGTCACCAATTTCAATATCACGGTAATTTGCGCCGAATTTAAGGGTTCTTACAGTCATTGTATTTAAAACAAACTATCTTGAGCAGTTTGTTTAGTAGATATTTTTGGTTTTGTAATTTTATTTTTATCATTTTCTTCAGTTATCACTGCATCTCTGTTGCCATCACTGAACATAATTTCAACCATATCACCATTAGATAAACTGGCAGCTGATTTAATAACTTTACCATCCTTAGTTTTCGTAAGTGAATAACCACGGTTAAGCACATTTTTATAATTATAACTTTCAAGTAACCCTTTTAGGCTTTCAATTTTTATTTTCCTGTTCTCAACAATATTAAATAATACGGAAGGATTCAAACGATTCTGCAATAATTTTTTCTCTTTATTCTTAAATATATTCGCAATTGCATTATTCATTTTCTCGGAAGACATATCGAGTCGTTGAGCCATATTGGCCAGCATTTGCCTCGGCGATATCAAAGCTCCTGCCCTCACTTTCAGTATCCTTTCCAGATGCTCTATATTCCTGTTTATTCCTCTGAGATTTCTATTGCGGTAATTAAGCACGGTTTCTATCAGGTCACGCTTTACCGGAACCGCCATTTCTGCCGCCGCTGTTGGTGTAGGCGCCCGCCTGTCAGACACATAATCAATTAATGTAGTATCAGTTTCATGCCCAACCGCAGATATTATAGGTATGGTGGAATTTGCTGCCGCACGAATAACTATCTCTTCATTAAATGCCCAGAGATCTTCAATTGAACCGCCACCGCGAGCGACAATAATTAAATCAGGCACTTGACACTCGCCGCCCCCAACACAATTAAAAAAATCTATTGCTCCTGCAATCTGTTCTGCCGCTCCCACTCCCTGCACTGCCACAGGATAAACAATAACATGCACACCAAACCTGTCGGAAATTCTATGGAGTATATCTTTTATCACCGCACCAGTTGGGGAAGTTATCACCCCTATAACCTGCGGCATAAAAGGTATTGGCCTTTTCCTATCTGCATTAAACAAACCTTCTGCTGCCAGTTTCTTTTTACGCTCTTCCAGCATCGCCATGAGCGCGCCAACACCATCAACCTCAAGTGAATTTACTACCAGCTGATAATTTGAACGGAGCGGATAAGTCGAAACCGAGCCAAAAGCCCGAACTTCTAAACCATTTTCAGGATTAAACTTTAATTTAGCCGCCGTTCCGCGCCACATCACGCAGTTGATAACCGCGCCTTCATCTTTAAGATCAAAATATACATGCCCGCTGGTATGGCGCTTCAGCCCCGATATCTCACCCTTTATCTTCACATTGGAAAAACTGGAAGTAAGCGCAGACTGTATCATCCCCGCAAGCTGGCTTACCGAGAAAACATTATCTTCCTTAATTAATGGGGCGTTATTCATTCTATAGTTTTGTTGAAAATCTTTTTATTACTATTAATGAATGTAATATATAAATATTATAAAATTTATAAATAATGAAATTATAGAATAATGACAAACTCTTATTATATCACCACACCGATTTATTACGTCAATGATTCCCCGCATTTAGGGCACGCTTATACAACCATATCATGCGATATAGCAGCCAGAAATAAAAGACTGCAAGGCGAGGAAATATTTTTTTTGACGGGAACTGATGAACACGGCCAGAAAATTGATAAGGCTGCAAATTTAGCTGGAACAGACCCACAGAAATTCACTGATCTGGTCTCACAAAGATTTAAAGCCCTCGTTAAAGCTAACGTTGATGGAACAGCTACTGAAAACTTACTTAATATTACTAACGATGATTTTATTCGCACAACAGAAGAAAGGCATAAGCTCGCCTGCAAAGCTTTCTGGAATAAATTAAAAGAATCAGGTTATATCTATTTAGATAAATATGCAGGCTGGTATTCAGTCCGTGATGAAGCCTATTATCAGGAATCAGAACTTGTGAATGGCAAAGCCCCAACTGGCGCAGAAGTTGAATGGATAGAAGAGGAAAGTTATTTCTTCGCCCTCTCAAAATTTCAGGATAAATTACTTAAATTCTACGAAGAGAATCCTGACTGCATCAAACCAAAATCAAGATATAACGAAGTTGTAAGCTTCCTTAAAACGGGACTTAAAGACCTATCGATCTCACGCACAAATTTTAACTGGGGCATTCCTGTACCTGATGCGCCAAAGCATGTAATGTATGTCTGGATCGACGCCCTTACAAATTATCTGACCGCAACTGGCTACCCTGACGAAAACGCAGAGAAATTCCAGAAATTCTGGAAGAACGGTAATGTAACACATGTCGTTGGTAAAGACATACTCCGCTTTCACGCAGTTTACTGGCCAGCATTTTTAATGGCGGCCAATCTTATGCCAAAAAAACTCCAGATATTCGCCCACGGCTGGTGGACGGTCGAAGGCGAAAAAATGAGCAAATCCCTCGGCAATGTTGTTGCCCCACGCGACCTTATTGAACTCTATGGCCTAGAGCAAACACGATACTATTTATTTAAGGCCATGCCCTTCGGCAATGATGGCGATCTTTCCCGCGATAAACTTATTGAAACCTGTAACGCCGACCTTTCTAATAACATAGGTAACTTAGCCCAGAGAACTTTGAGCATGGTTGCCAAGAATTGTGATAGCAAAATACCTACATATAACGACGCATCATTAACCGATGATGATAAAAAATTAATTGAGGAAACTCAGGTAACAGGTAGCAACGATAAATTTGAAGAGCAGCTTTCCAACTTTGATTTTTTCAACATAATCAGCGACCTTACAAAAATTTCAAGCTTCGCCAATGAATATATAGACAGGAACGCCCCTTGGGTTTTAAGAAAAGAAAATCCTGAGAGAATGAACTCCGTTCTATACCATCTCTGCGAAGCAATAAGATGCATCGCGATAATGCTGCAACCTTACTGCCCCAACTCATCAGGAAAAATATTAGATCAACTTAACGTCCCATTAGAAGACAGGAATTTTAAAGACCTCGAGAAAAAATATTATCTAAAACCTGGAACAACAATCAACACACCAACTCCGGCTTTCATGAAAATTGAGATTAAAGATAATTCTGATTTAAAAAGTTTTTAATTAATCCCATTTATACATTAGCATTTCAGTATTTCCATCTGTAATAGAATATGTTGACTGGTTATATGAAGAACCGGAAATAGATTTTAATCTTCCGCCACTAGGTTTGCAGTTATCCATTTTCCAATCAAAACCCATCGCATTTTCTGACCTGGTTTTTTGACCCGTATTTCCCCAAATTCCAGGCATTTCATATAATATCCTTGTATTTGTTGTTGTCCCAGTTGCCTCAAGAATAAATACATGTCATGACATTCCAATGTTAGGAATACTTAAGTTTACTGCATCTTGTATAGTAAAGCATGTGGATATTATATAAGTTCCTGGAGTTAAGGAAAACTCAGGAAAATGATCTATAAACAACCCTGCACCGACTTTGTAAGGATATTTTACTAACCCTCGGCATACATATGTTGCCAGAAAAGAGTTACTTCAGAATGATAAGGCTAAGCACCAGAGGTAGATTCAGAACTTGTGCATCTAGGTGCAGAATAAACATATAATGATAACACTCTACCATCACCATTGCCATTACCACCCGCACCTGTAATAAAACTTGTAGCACCCGCGTGATCCCCAGGTAAAGCCTTATATTTTAAATAATAAGTATTTATTGAAGTATTATAATCCTGTAACTGTCTTACTGCAGCAGCGATCCGAGCTTGATTAATCAGATCCCTACCTGTTAAAACACCGCCAATCAAAAGCCCAACAATAACCAGAACTATAGCAAGCTCGATCAATGTAAAAGCTGAGTTATATTTAATTGGATTTTTCAAAGTTAATTCATTTATAAGAAAGGATAATAACGGTTTAATAATACTAAATTTATATTTATGAAAATTATATTCATGGGGTCGCCGAGTTTTGCGATACCGACATTAAATAAACTGGCCGAAAGCAAAAACCATAAAGTGGTTGCAGCCTACAGCCAGCCTCCAAAGCCAGCTAGACGCGGCATGGATATAGCAAAATCCCGCGTACATATGAGGGCTGAGGAACTTAGCATCCCAATTTACACCCCCGCATCACTAAAAAATGAAGCTGAACAACAGGAGTTTAAAAACCTAAAAGCTGATATAGCAGTTGTCGCAGCTTATGGACTTCTACTTCCAAAACAAATATTGGAAGGCACAAAATTCGGCTGCATTAACATACATCCATCAACGCTACCACGCTGGAGGGGCGCAGCTCCTATACAACGCGCAGTTATGGCAGGCGATAAAGAAACTTCAGTCTGCATAATGAAAATGGATGAAGGCTTGGATACCGGAGATATCTACGCAGAAACATTTTACGATATACCATCAGATGCCAGCGCAAGGGATATGCATGACCTTCTCGCCGAACAGGGAGCTGAATTACTCCTGAAAGTTCTTGATAATTTTGAAAATTATTCTTCAAAACTTAAAAAGCAAAGCACCGAAGGTGTAGAATACGCGAAAAAAATTACCCCCGCAGATGAAATAATAGATTTTAATAATCAGGCAGAATTTATTTATAACCAGATCCGCGGCCTCTCGCCTTACCCGGGCGCATATTTTATGTGTAACGGCAGCAAATACAAAGTTTTCAGTTCAAACTTCTCCATTGGCACAAACTTAAAGGCCGGAGAAATAATAACCGAAAAAAATAAAATAAATATCGCCTGCAAAAATGGCTTCATCGAACCGCTAATTATCCAAAAAGAAGGAAAGAAAAAAATGGAGATCAGCGAATTTTTAAAAGGTAATAAGTTTTAATTAAACCGTCATTGCGAACGATCTAAAGCGAGTGAAGCAATCCAGAAGTATTATACACGTTATCACTACTTCTGGATTGCCACGCTCATTCGGGTCAAGCCCACATTCGCTTGCAATGACACCAACGACACAAGTTCTTATCAATACCTCAAAGCCTTCCAACACGCCCTAAAACGCTCACGGGATTCCTTGCCCCAGAAATCAACTGATTCGCAAACCTCTTTCATTTCATCAATATCACCGCTGCAATGCAGAACAACATCACAACCCGCATCAAGTGATTTTTGCGCACGCGTCGCCATTGAACCTTCAAGCGCCTTCATAGTAATATCATCACTCATGAGCAACCCTTTAAAACCAATTTCGTTTCTGATAAGCGATATGGCCTTGCTTGAAAATGTAGCACAATCCAGATGGTCAATTGCCGTATATTTTATATGGGCAGTCATCGCCATTGGCATTTTACACATCTCTTTGAATGGTATAAAATCAGTATTCCTTAACGTATGCATTGATGCCTCAACTATAGGCAAAGCCTTGTGGCTATCGACTTTCGCGCGCCCATGCCCCGGAATATGCTTTATAACCGGGAATACATTACCCATTAACAACCCCCTGCACGCCTCTTTTGCAAGTTCAGTAACCTCAAAAGGATCTGCAGAATAAGCCCTGTCGCCAATGATATCATCTGCGCCATCATAAAAAAGATCCAGCATCGGAGCGCAGTTCACATTTATTCCAAGCGTTTTAAGCTCATATGCACATAAGCGAAAATGATTATATATAGCTTTTTTCGCACGGCTTAATGTTTCAGTTTCAATAAGTTCGCCGAAATATCTCGCTGGTGGCATCTCCTGCCAGAATGGTGGCCTCAAACGTGCTACCCTGCCTCCTTCCTGATCTATAAGAACCAGCGCATCATTCCTAGGGAATACAGTTGCCCTAAGTTGCTGCACAAGTTTTTTCAACTGGTCAGGTTCATCAATATTTCTGGCAAAAATAATGAACCCAAGCGGATTATGTTTATTGAATAATTCTAGCTCATCAGCAGTTGCAACTTTACCTGACACACCAAATATCAACGGCTTTATATGATCCCTTCTATCGTATTTTTTCGTCGCTTTCATCTTCTATATTTTTCTACGAATTTAATTCCTTAGCTCTTTTTAAAGCAGCATTCATGGTTTCTTCAACAATATTCTGCAATCTGCCATCCATTAATATATTTAATCCCGCTTCCGTTGTACCTTTTGGGCTTGTTACCGCCTCTCTCATCTGCTTAATAGAACTATAATCCCACTCTTCAAAAAGAATATTTCTCGCCATTAGGGAAGAGCCCGCCGCCGTTTGAGCAACTAACAAAGCCGCATTATCATCCTCAATTCCCATTTTTTTTGCAACCGCGATCATGCATTCCATAAAGTAAAAAAAGAAAGCTGGCCCGCTGCCGGAAACAGCAGTTATCACATCAATTAAATTTTCTTCTTTTACCTCAACAGCCATGCCAAATGTTTCCATCAAATGCTCCGCATATTCTATCTGCGTATCATCCACTATATCATTAGCATAATAAGCCGTGATAGACTCACTTATAGTAGCTGGCAAATTAGGCATAGCTCTAATTATAGAAGCATCTTTTCCAAAGATATTTTCTAAAGAACCAATAGTTTTCCCCGCCGCTATCGAAATGATCAATGTTTTATTTTTATCTATGAATTTATTATAGCCGGATAAAACTTTTTCAAAATCCTGCGGCTTTATTGCAATTAATAGAATATCGCATTTTAAATCAGGCACTCTACTTAAATCATCATAAATATTGATCCCACGAACAGGAGAAAGATCACGCTTTAAAAGCGGATCCACAACAAAAACATTTTTTGCCGTTACCCCTTCCGGGTCTTCTTCACTAAACCATGATTTAAGAATAGCCCCGCCCATTTTGCCGCAGCCAACTAGTAATATTTTTTTATTCTGTAAGGACATTATCTTTTCTTTAATTCTTCGAGTTCTTTTCTGATAGCATCATTTTCCTCACGTGCTTTTTCCGCCATTTTGCGAACGGCGTCAAACTCTTCACGCGTTACAAAATCCATTGAGGCAAGCAGATGTTGTAATGAATCCTTTGCCTTCTGCTGCATACCTTTGCCAGACTCAACCGCAACGGCAGTAAAATTACCGGCGAGCTTACTAAAATCAGCAAAGAAGTTTTCAAACGCACTTTTTACGCTCTCACTTTTGGAAGAAAACCTGTCAAAAAATTTATTACTATTATCATTCATAAAAACCACCTTTCAATATTGTTCATCTCAATGTATATAATCTATTCAAAATTATTTAAACATAAGAATAATAAATTATGCCTACAGATAAAGAGATTGTTGATGATGCATTGGCAAATCTTCCTGAGGATTACATTATCCATTCAGGTTTCCAATATCACAAGATTGACCCGACCGCGCTTAATCTGGGCTTTTTAGAGATCAAATGGTACAGCCTTGCCTACCTGTTCGGTATATTAATAGGCTGGTGGTACATAAGATGGATCAATAAAAAATATAATAATAACTTAGTTTCAGAAAAATCTTTAGACTCACTCCCCCTCTGGATGATCATCTCAATAATTATTGGCGGACGCTTAGGATATGTTCTATTTTACAACTTAAATTATTACCTCGACAATATCAGTGAAATTCTTGCCGTATGGCAAGGCGGCATGAGCTTCCACGGCGGCCTTATAGGCGTTATAGCTGGCCTGTTCATCTTTTCAAAAGTACACAAGGTTCCATATTTGAATATTACTGACCTTGTTGGCGCAGCCGCCGCTATAGGATTATTCTTAGGCCGAATAGCAAACTTCATTAACGATGAACTCCGCGGCATGCCCGCGCCTGATACATTACCATGGTCAATACATTACCGCTATGAAGCTTTCGTCCGCCACCCTAGCCAGATATATGAAGCGCTTAGCGAAGGGTTATTATTATTCACAATATTATTCATTATAATCACTAGCTTTAAAGGCTTGCAAAGAAGAGGCTTAGTTTCAGCATTATTCCTAATGCTATACGCATTATTCCGGGCCTTCTGCGAACATTTCCGCGCACCAGATTATCAGGTCGGCTTCCTCTACGGCAGCTGGTTCACCATGGGCATGGCACTTTGCATTCCGGTGTTTATAACTGGCTTTATAGTGCTTATTTGCAGTAGGATATCCTTGACTAAGTGAACTAAAAGTGTTACACTTAAAATAACATAGGAATTTATATGCCCACACAAAAACCAAGATTAAATTTAGTGCTGGACCCATTTGATCTGGAAATCATTTCAAGGTTCGCTAAAAAAACCGGAAAATCCATAGCCGGAGCAGGAAAAGAGTTAATTCTGAAAGCATTGGAACTGGAAGAGGATTTTTATTTTTCAAAAGAGTCTGAAAAACGCCTTAAAGAAGATGGAAAGAGATATTCCCATGAAGAAGCTTGGAAATAATGAGCTATACGATTGAATATTTAGGCACCGTTAGAAACCGTGACATCCATTCGTTACTTAAAACAGCAAAAACCCAGATAAAAAAAGCTATTGAGTCAAGGCTCACAACTGAACCAATAAAATTTGGCAAACCACTGAGATTCAATCTAATCGGGCTTAGAAGAATAAGAGTAAGTGATTATAGGGTAATATACCAGATCAATGATAAAGAAAAAATTGTTACTATAACCCAAATAGGACACCGTAAAAATATTTATGATTAAATTTTTCTTTGTTTTTTACAAAAAGATACTAAATACTAAGTAAATTAACCACTAAATACTGATTATAAATGGCTGAATTTGCATTACCAAAGAATTCCAAAGTTGTTGACGGCAAGTATTATAAGGCGCAAAACGGCTCAACCAACATAAAAAAATTCAAGATCTACCGCTGGGATCCGGAAGGTGAAGGCAACCCGCGTATGGATACCTATGAGATCGATATGGATTCCTGCGGGCCAATGGTTCTTGATGCCTTACTGAAGATAAAGAATGAAACTGATGCCGGTCTTACATTCCGCCGCTCTTGCCGCGAAGGTATCTGCGGTTCATGCGCCATGAATATTGGCTCTTCCGCTACTATGAACAGAGGTACTAATACTCTTGCTTGCACTTGCTCAATTGAAGAATTGCACGGTGACGAAATAGTTATAAATCCCCTTCCCCACATGCCCGTTGTTAAAGATTTGGTTCCCGATCTTAGCAATTTCTATGCTCAACTTGAATCAATTGAACCTTGGCTCAAAGCTGATTCCGCGCCATCCAGAACAACTGAAAGATTCCAGACCGTTGAAGATAGGGAAAAACTTGATGGCTTATATGAATGTATCTTGTGCGCCTGCTGCTCAACCTCATGCCCAAGCTACTGGTGGAACGGTGATAAATACTTAGGGCCAGCGGTCCTCCTGCAAGCTTACAGATGGATAGTTGACAGCCGTGATGAAGCAACTGATGAAAGGCTTGATTCCTTGGAAGACCCTTTTAAATTATATCGTTGCCACACGATCATGAACTGCGCCAAAACCTGCCCTAAAGGCCTAAACCCTGCAAAAGCAATTGGTGAGATCAAGAAAATGATCGCTGAACGCAAATCTGCCTAATTTACTTTTTAATTTAAGCCAGATTCAGCATTACTGAAGCGTAAGGCCTTACATCTTTTACTCTTGGCGTGCCAAGTATCGCGCCCCAGCTAACCATAACATATCTTTTTCCGCTTATGGTTGGTTCCGCCGCATGCAGATATCTTCTGTCAGATGGAAACCCGACCAGCATCCCCGTCGTTGGTCTTATCTTATATTTAAAATCCACAAAATTAAGCATCCCGCCTTCAAATTCTTCATTAAGGTAAAGCAACACGCTATAGTCCCTATCCTGTGCTCTGGTCCATTGCTTGGTCTCTTTATTCATATGCTCTGAATCAGCATGTGGATCATATTTCCCACCCGGCAAATATCTTAATATCTGCGGCCTTTCAAACCACTCAAACTTTACATTATTATAAAATGGCGCAAGCCTTCTGGTGTATATATCCAAAAATACCGAAAGCGTCTCACCGGCAATACCATCAATTGAGACATATTCCGTTATCCTTCCAGACGATTCTTTTGTTGCAACCTTATCTTTTGTTGAATTCTCATTATCAACAACCTTAAGCTTTTTACCGATCATTTCATCGGCATATCTGCACATAGATTCACAAAATTCTTTCGGCACAAAATTTTCCAGTATCAGAACTCCCGGCGGCACATCATTATTAACCCTCTGCGTAAAACCAAGCGGCCTGTTGGAATCAAGTTTCGGAACATTATCCACGCTGAACAAATTCAAATTGAAGAGGCTCAATTTTAATATATCTTTAGAGTTAAATTTCTCACCCTTTACTTCCTCAAATTTCACACCTAAAAAATCAGGCCTTTCATTTACCAGATTGGTATTTATCGGTGTTGCCCTGTATTTCTGAAGGTCTTCTACAAACCCGCACCCAAGCGCTTTTTGCGTTGCTATGCAATTCTTGAAATCAACTCCTGAAAATCTTTCATATTCCTCTAAATTTCTCTCATTGCCAAGTGAATATTTATCTATTTCCTTTAAAGCTTCAGGATTACTGCTTGGCCTTATGCCAAACAGATGAAGATATCTTTCCCTGCTGAGTTTTGCCTTGGCTGACCAGTCTTTATGGTCCTCCCAATGCAAAGACCTGCTCTGTGCGTTATTGGTTTTTCCTGCGGAATGATAGTAATGAAAAACAAATATTTTAGACGGGCTGAAAATATCCCATCCATGTGTCCATGCACGCGCTGACAGGGATATTTCCTCCTGATCAAAATAATAATTAGGATCATAAGGAATTTCCTTAACGAATTTCCCCAATGTAAAAATAAACCCCGCTGCTAAAAACGCTCCAGTTAAAGGATTTTCAGGCGCTTTATCGAGCAATTCGCCACTTACCCTGATATCTCCCATTTTATTGAATGGCTTTACTTTTAAAACAGTAGGCCTCGCATTAAGGTCAAGCTTATCTGGCGGAATATATCCAGCCGGATGGTTTGAAAGTATAGGTTTTTGTGAAGGGGATCTTTTCAACTCACTTATCAGCTCCTCATCCCAATTCTTTATAAACCTCATATGGCTATCAACCATAAGTGTATATTCTTCACCATTATAGAATTTTTGGAGCTTATTTCTGGCCCAACATACACCCTGACTATCCTTACTTTTTACGAGGTCGATAGCAACCCTTTCTTTATAACTTTCATCTATTACTAAAAGCGCGTCATCTTCGCCCGGCTTATATTGCCAGCATACAGCAACGCTAACCCTTTCAGGATATTTTGCCTTCGCAAACATATCCCTGATTGTATGTGTACATTCAGGGTCTCTGTAAGATGCAATTTGTACGAAAATTTTTTCCATATATTCCTTTCAATAATTTATGTCATAAACTTGATTAAATGCAATAGGTTAGAAAATTGTTTGATACTTTACATAAATTTTATTGAAATTTCTCTCATATTATACTACAACCCTCAAGCTGGTGTATAATTGCAACATCAAAGTAAACAACAAAAAAGAGGTTCCTGTGCCATTCAATAGAGTTGATGCATTCAGATGGTCTATCCGCAAACAAGGTAAATTCATCGTAAATTCGTGTAAAACACTTAGTGTCACAGCGGCACTTGCAACGGCTTTATATTCAACTAGCGCCCTTGCTCAGGTTACTGGCGGTACTGTTGCTGAAGGTACGGCAACCATTACACATGGTAGCGGTGATGTTGATATTCTTCAAACTACTGATAAAGCTATCATCAACTGGGATACTTTTGACCTTCAAAAAAATAAAGAAGCAAACTTCGTAGTTCCAAGCGGCGGTTCAATTACTTTAAATAGAATAATGAACAGTGGCGCTTACTCAAATATACAAGGTGATATTAACTCTAACGGCAGACTTATATTCATTAACCCTAATGGATTCTTATTCGGTGAGAAAGTAGATATCAGCGCATCTAGCTTCATCGCGACAACAGCGAACATGAGCGATTCTAATTTTATGAATGATACTGATAACAAATTTGTATTTGACCAGGCAGGCGGTGCTACCTCTTCAATAATAGTTTCAAATGGAGCTGATATTGATGCTGGTGGTCCTTCGGTTCACAGACTTGTTGCTTTAGTTGCACCAGGGGTTGTTAACGAAGGTTCAATCACTGCAATTGATGGTGATGTATGGCTTGGATCTGCTAATACTTTCTGCGTTGACTTTGATGGCGATGGATTAATCCAGGTAGCTGATAACAATGGCGTACTTACTTCGTTCCCCTTCGGTTATATTGATGAAGGCAGTAAAGTTACTCAAAAGCCATTAGATTTCAATGGTAATCCTCTTGCTACGATTAATGGTAATGGTATAAACAAAAAATCTGTAGAAGGTGCTTTACATCAACAAGGTCTTATAGTTACATCAAACAGCTCTACTGTCGGCGGCAAAGTATTAGTTTCTGCTTACGTTGAAGATGCTTTATACGATAATGCAATTAATAATAATGGGCTTAACGGTATTGGTAACGCAGCAATAACTGCAACACATTTAAAAGTCACTGAAAATGGGGCTGAGTTGATTTGCCCTGAATGTGCATATCCAAATGAAGAACCAGAACCGACTCCTGAGCCAACGCCAGAACCGACTCCTGAGCCAACGCCAGAACCGACTCCTGAGCCAACGCCAGAACCGAC
>JANPLD010000129.1:0-62552 GCA_031426355.1 Alphaproteobacteria bacterium
GATGAATATCATTAATGAACCGGGTAACGATATTATAGAATTGCTTGAATTCAGTAACATCCTCCATATTGAGCCTCAGCATAATATTTCTATTGCAAGGCTTAAGGAGATAGAAAATTTTTACTGTAAATGCCGTGAGAAGGTTTTTTACCAATATGAAATTGCCAGTTATGAGTCTCAATCCTGTTATATGTGTTAGTTATAATGAAATCTGAACCAAATAAATTAGAAAACTTCATTAATCGGTACACACCTGATTTTCTTAAGAAATCCTGCCTAAAAATCCTTTCATTATTACCAATAAAAACTCAAAACTGGATAAAGAACAATAAAATGAAAACCATCTACGGGTATTTTATTATCAGAGGATTATTTCTGCGCCCAAGCATGTGGGCATTATACGCTGTAGTTTTCAGCTATTTCAAATTTTAGTTATTTCAATCCTTATATCAGCCATAATACTCGCTGCCACTGCCTCAGCAATTTTAATTCCATCTACACCTGCTGAAAGTATTCCACCTGCATATCCCGCACCTTCACCAGCTGGGAATAAACCTTTCGTATTAAGGCTTTGGAAATTATCCTCATTACGCTTAATCCGTATTGGCGAAGACGTACGCGTTTCAACTCCGGTCAGTACTGCATCTGCCATATCAAATCCCGGTATCTGGCGACCAAAAGCAGGGAGAGCTTCTCGTATAGCTGTAATGGCATATTCAGGAAGGCATTGCGAAAGATCAGTAGGTGTTACACTAGGCTTATAGGAAGGAATCACATTACCCAACGAAACTGATGGTCTACCTGCAATAAAATCACCAACCAACTGGGCGGGAGCTGCATATGTGCTACCACCTACCACAAAAGCCTTAGATTCCCACTGGCGCTGGAATGCAATACCAGCTAACGGCCCGCCCGGGTAATCATCCGGAGTAATAGCAACTACAATACCCGCATTAGCGTTACGCTCATTACGTGAATACTGGCTCATACCATTGGTAACAACGCGCCCTTCCTCAGAAGTTGCAGCAACCACGGTGCCACCCGGGCACATACAGAAACTGTAAACATCACGGCCGTTTGAAGCATGATGTACCAGTTTATAATCCGCTGCACCAAGAATTGGGTTACCAGCAGCCGCACCAAAACGCGCCGCATCAATAATTGATTGCGGATGTTCAATCCTGAAACCGATAGAAAAAGGCTTAGCTTCCACATAAACTCCCCGGTCTTCCAGCATCTGGAAAGTATCCCGCGAACTATGGCCGATAGCCAGCACAACATTATCAGATGCAATATGTTCACCACTTTCCAATATTACCCCACGTACACGGCGCACGCCATCACTACCAATTTCAATATCCAGATCAGTTACACGGCTTTGAAACCGATATTCCCCGCCAAGCTTTTCAATTGTTTCGCGCATATTCTCAACCATCTTCACTAGTCGAAAAGTTCCGATATGCGGATGGGCTTCAGTCAATATCTCCGGTGGCGCACCTGCTTTTACAAATTCAATCATAACCTTTCGGCCGAGATGCCGCGGATCTTTTATCTGACTGTAAAGCTTACCATCAGAAAATGTGCCTGCCCCGCCCTCACCATATTGCACGTTAGATTCCGTATCCAGAACTGACTGCCTCCATAACTTCCACGTATCTTTAGTGCGCTCCCGCACTACTTTACCCCGATCAAGTATAAGCGGCCGAAAACCCATCTGCGCCAGAACCAACCCGGCAAAAAGCCCGCAAGGCCCCGCACCAATAACTATCGGGCGATTGGAAATATTCTCCGGAGCGCGTGCAGTAAATTTATAACCTATATCCGGAGTTACCTGAACTCTCCCATCCCGCGCAAAGCGTTTCAGCACCGCGGCTTCATTCTTCAGCCTCACATCAAGTGAATAGATCAGTAAAATCTCCGTCTTCTTACGCGCATCATGTGCGCGGCGAAATATTGTGCAGGAAAGCAACTCCCGGGGGGAAATACCCAAACGCGCAATAACCGCCTGAGTAATCTCATCCGGCATATGATTAAGCGGCAGTTTAATTTCAGTAAGTCTAAGCATGGAAATATATTACATTAGCAATTACACATATTGCTAATTTCAAGATGAAACAATATATTTCCTAATAGTTGTTATTTCCTTACGCCAGGCCTTATCTTACCTTCTATTGAATCATCAAGCGTTTGCCCGATAGCCGCGCCAATAGCCATTTTTATAAAAGACACCAACTGGCCATGCTTTGTATCCCAATAATAACCCTCAGTTGGAGTAAACTTAATAACTGTAATCCTTTCATCATTTTCACCTTCTGTAAACCAGGTTTTAAATATAGGTTCCCACAATTCTTTGATCTTTGCCTTATCTTTAGTTATCTTGGCCTTGCCATAAAGTGAAAGGAAATCTGAATGCGAAGAGCCTTGAAATAAAAGCTGCATTTTAGGGTCTTCCTGCAAATCCAAATTCTTATGGCTGTCAGAAGCACTTAAAAACCAGCAATTTCCCTGATCATCAAATTGCTGTACTGTCATTGGCCTTACCTGAACTGATTTACCACTAGTTATCTTAGTACAAAAAAAGCAACTCTGTGCTTTCTCTCCAAGTTCCTTAATTTTTTTAACTGCTTCTTTACTGATAAGATCCTTATGGTTATTCTCAGCCTGCTGTTTGTTAATACTATCCATAATAATTTCCTGTTAGTTGCATAAATGAAATTCCTAAAATTCCATGCAAACATTTATCATTACACATACATAAATAATCTATAAGGAACTGTAATTGTAATAAATGCTTAATTTTATTGGCTTTAACTGTAGGTATGTTCTTCAGCTAGCATATAATCAATAGCACCGTAGACTGCGTGCATTAAATGCTGAAACTTTATTTTAATTAGATGGCAGCGCGTAGCGAACGGATTTCGAACTTGCCCTGCTAATTTTGCGGCAATTGTACGGCATAAAATCAATTATATTAGCAGCGAAATTGTCATGCAACTCTCAGTATATAGTCACCCGGAACACCCGAATCTATAATTTCATCGATTATTTCTTTACGCCAAACAATGCCCAACTGAACTGCTGCTAAATCATCGCCCTCATATCGTCCTGAATATATGCCAAGAAATTTGGTGGCAGAACTCATGCCCATCATCATATTGCCATTTACATCCGAGTATCCACCTCGTTGACGTAAAATAACAGGTGAACCCGACATGCCTTTTTGAGTTGCAGTATCGATTAAAAACTTAGGTAAGCCTTCCACTGCGAAATCATATTCTGTTGCTAACGTAGCTCTTTTCCATATTGGAAAGATCCCGGTGAATAATCTCATAGGAAATCCTAAGACAAATATGTCCATCCCAACTTCAATACGCATGGTATCGGCTGATTCCAGAGCATGGCATACCTTTTACCGCTGTAGTAACTATCAGCGATCATAAAAAGGAAGCTCCGGTTTTCAATGATATGCGCCAAACGCTTCAATCTGTGGGCATTCAAGTTGCTGACATCAGAACGGCAGCTCGCATTCTTGCTAGGGTTTAAGTTGAATTTTATAGTGGCCATTTTTCTTTGAGCCATTGAATTTCACCAACCCACATTCCAGCATTTCGGAAATGTCCCTTTGCGCGGTGCGGTCAGAAATGCTCCAAAACTGCACAATGTCGGCGGCGCTAACCTCAAACCCCAGCTGCAGCCGTTTCACGAACCATAATTACTTCCCTATTAATAATTGAACAGCCATGCCACCAAGCGCAAGTAATGATGTACTGAGCATCCACCACATAACCCTTTCAATTCGGTCAAGGCGCTGCTCCAGCGATTTGTAGCGTTCCGCGCAGACGGCAACGTGAACGTCTAAATCTTCTGCTTCTTTTTCTAATGTCATTGTTACTCCTGTTAAATTAAGCTGATAGGCGATTTCTCTTTGTTTTGCTTTTTCTTTTTACTCATCGCCAACTCCTTTCTTGTTTGCTGCTTGATAAACTTCCTTTGCGAAATAGCGCCAGCTCTTCGGCGGTTCGACAGCGCTTTTCTCAACGCGCTTCAAAATTTCTCTGATGGTGGGGATGATGTATCTTTCGGGATCAATACCGTTGTTAATCCAGCTGCCAATAACTTCGTAATCAGTTGGAAGTTGTATGTTGAAGGCATTAAACATTCGCTGCAGTGAAGCGAGGAAGGAATTTATTTGCTCATTGGAAAGTTTTCCACAATCCTGCCGAGCCTCTAGATCTAATCTATTTTTATTATTGTTATTGAATATAGATTTAGATTGATTAAGGCCGCCGGAAAATTTCTGCGTCATTGTGCTAATCAACTCATCAATATTTCGCGGTGGGTTTTCTTGAGGCGCATCCATATTTTTCAATGAGTTGCTTAAAATGACTTGGGGGGTATTGTGGGGAGTAACCCCGTTAGTATCTGGCTGGGTTTCCCCACCAGTATCAGGGGTAGAAACTTTGGATTTACCAAGGGAGTATTTATACTCCTTACTCAGGCGGTTTTGGGTATAGAAGCCAGGTGAGTGTTCGGTCAGGTAACTGGTAATGTTGGGCTTTACCTTCATCCACTTATTCACATGGATGCCGAGCATTTTGGCAATCAGGCGGTCATCAGTTTTAATTTTGCCGCCATTCATCCACATAAGGCATAGCAAGCGCATATAAACGCCTTGCTCTTCCATTGACAGTTGTAAAGTGTCATGGAGGTATCACGCTCCATTGCTGACTTTCTGAAGGTGATGGATTTCTTTGAAAAGCATTCAGTTACCTTTGTTTCGGTCACGCAAAGTTTCAACACCCAAAATTCAATGGGCAAATTAATGCTCAATATTTTGCTTTCTTTCGCACAGTTTGAGCGTGAAGTTACTAGTGAACGCATCAGGGATAAAATCGCGGCCTCAAAGAAAAAAGGAATGTGGATGGGCGGCGGAAAAATCAGCGCAGGAATGGTTTATAAAATCCTCAACAATCAAGTATACCTGGGCAAAGTTCCGCACAAAGGGCAATATTATCAAGGTGAACATAAGGCAATTATATCCGAGGAACTTTGGAATAAAGTGCATTCAGTTATGAAGAAAACGCCAGAGCGCGATAAACTTCCAACCCGCACCAAGCTGCCAGCCATTCTGAAAGGAATTATTTTTGATAGCCAAGGCAATGCGCTCACACCATCATTCACGCGCAAGAAGGATAAAATTTACCGCTATTATGTGAATACCAAGGCCATCAAGCAAGGTTATGAAAACTGCGATTTGAGAATTTTCCCTGCAGAGGAGCTTGAAAACTTTATCATTGCTAAAATTAGGCAGCTCGTTACCACACCGGAGCTGATCAATAAGGTCACCAGCCAAGCTAAAGCTTTGAGCAATAATATCACGCCGGAATATGTCCGAACTTCACTCGCTGATTTCAATAATGTTTGGGAGCATTTATTCCCAATAGAAAAAACCAGAATTATCCAGCTGCTGATCTGCCGGATAGTTGTTGGTTTGAATGGGGTGCAAATTACTTTCCTGCCAAACGGGTTATTGAACCTTTGCCAGCAAATTAACAAAAACGAAAAAAAGAAGGTGGCGTGATATGCAGCAGCATCGTTCAATAAAGCTAGATTTTGACCGCGAGGAAACCATCCTCAATGCGGATGGAACAATCACAATTTACCTACCCATTGAATACAAAAAAGTTGGCGGCAGAAGTTTTATCATGAGTCCTACCGAACCCATCCAGCAGTTTGAAACCATCAAGGAAAGTGAACCCCTCGTAAACGCCGTTTTAAAGGCGTTTGAGTGGCGTGAAAAGATGGAGCTGGGGAAAGTTAGCTCTATGGCTGAAATTGGCAAAAAAGAGGGCGTGAGCGACTCTTATATTGGCAGGCTTTTCCGGCTGACATTACTTGCGCCGGATATCGTTGAAGCCATCCTTGATGGCAAGCAGCCTAAAACTTTTACCCTGAGCGAATGCATGAAGCCATTTCCTTTAGAGTGGGAAGCCCAGCGCATTAAGTTTGGCTTCAAAGTTGCCAGCATCTGAACCAAATAGTTAGTTTGAACTTCCTTGCACTATGCAGCCGATTTTCCCAAAATCAAAATTTCTCATAAAAAGTTAATTAGTTGTTTTTCAGGCGAAAAAACCTCCGAACTAAATTGGGCCGAGGTTCAGAGGTACATAGGTAAAAGCGTCTATGGGGGGATATGTGGGCGGGTGCTATCAAGTTTGGTTCGGAGGCCACCACCGCAAAGGCCGCAGTTTCCTGCGGTTCAGGCGCGCGCCTATAGCGATAGACACGGTTTGAGAAAATTTAATGGCGGTGGGGCAAGCCTTGCCAGCAATACTCTCATTTCAAGTTTCCCTGATAACACCAAAATTTACAGGGAATATTCTAATATTTCAAAATATTAGATCCTTATTTTCCTCTTGATTTTGGTACAATCAAACCTGTGGCATTAACTGTATTAAGTTTTTCCTGTATATTGCTCAGGGCGCTTTCCCTGAATTCTTCCCAGGTTAAGTCTCCTAATTTTGCAAGGTTTGCGGGGTCGAGATCCACATCTGGTATTCCATCGAACATTTCAGGTGCTGCGCTGGCGACCGCCTTTGCGATTTCCAGATACTCCCTGTGCATAAGTTCATCGATAGTTTGCGCCAGGGTCCCATCACGGATCATGGCATTCCTGTCTTCATCGCTCATATTAATCATTACCAGTTTTAAGAATGCTTCCGCGTATATGCTTACTGGTTTTTCAAGGTTGGTATTAACTGTAATATGACCAGGGTTGGAATCATTTATTACAGAAAGGGATGGCACTGCTCTAAACAGGAAATTTTCTATATTATCCTTAGTCAACTTATCCAGATCTTCCATTTTTTGGATCGAGCCGGCGATCTCCTGAAGGTTATCTATGTTGTCGGTTGGATTAAAAAGATTATTTTCAGTTGTAAAATTTCCCATTAAAAGTCCCGCTGCAATGTTGGCTGCATCTGATATACCTTCTGCTATTTCCGGTTCTGTAATATTGCCATGGATCACAATTCCTGATCCTGCCAGTAACGCTGCAATATTACCTGCTTCCGAAGCGCTGGATTTATAAGTATTTGCAATTCCCTCAGGTGCCGTCGGCAAGTCTTTGTTAGTAGACAGTGTTTTTATTGCAGAAACTTTTTTGTCAGAAACTCTGGTATTTCCGTCACTAACATCATTTTTCTTATCTGTTAATACAGGCTTTCTAATATTAGGTATAGATGTATGAGTGACAGCAAGAACAGGAGCTTTAAGCCTTTCCAAGGCTTTCGATGTCCGGGTCTCAGATGTTCCTGAATCAGGAACCGTCGTAGATACCGTTAATACTGCACCGCCCGAAGTAAGGGCTTGGTTATTCGGCAAAGTTTCTATTTCTTTTAGGTCAGCCACCTTGATTTCCTGGGCGGAAATTACAAGAGCCAAATCCGCTTGAGGTAAAGCCTCTAACTGCGCCACATGCATTTCTGCGTCAGGAGATTTATAATTCTCTATTTTAATACCATTAATAACAGGCGAAGGAGCATTAGAAGTAACGCCCGGAATAATCTTTTCAGGCCATTTATAACCTTGTGCAGTTACCTGGAGTTCTCCGGGAGTTGAATCCGTAGAAGTAGTAACGTTATTACTTTTCCCAGGTAATTCTGATGCATTTGGCATATTCTTATTATCGGAAGAAAAAACCACGACACCTGTATTTGTTTCCACTATCATCTCATTACCATTCATGATATCCTCGAGATTTACGGAAGAATAGGCAGAATTATCAAATGCTATGTTAGCCTCGTAAAGAGTTGGCTGACGTTCATCATTACTGGTAATCCTTTTGGTCCTGGTTTTTATATCACCTTTATGTGGGTTGAATTTTCTGACTTTGGGGATTCCATCTTTAAGCACCGGCTCTTCTTTTTTAATGCCTTTTTTATCTTCAGGGTAAGGAGAATAGTTTATATCCTCAAAGGTTGTAATTACGTTACCCTCTTTGTCCTTAAGCGCTGGTCTTGTAGCCTCATCTTCCCATTGCTGAGATTTAACTAATGTACCGCCTTTATACTCCATGACTCTCGTCAGGCGCCCTTCTGTATCGATATAAAGCACCCTCTCCCTGCAATTTGGCTTCCCTTCCTCACCTTCTATTATAACCCGCGTTCTTCTTGATTGTATATTCTGTTCGGCTTGAAGCGATGCATCTTCCGCAAGTTTTATATCCTGGTAAATGGTTTCAAGGGCAATATTCCCATATGCCAAAAGAAGCTCGATATCCAGTATATAAGAAGAAATGATTCCTTTGCTGAAAGCATCAGTTGACCTGATGAAAACCTTACTCAGGTCTTCCTCATTCTTTACAAGCCTTTCCTTATCGTAACGGATTTTCTTCCTTTCATCTTCCAGAGCGATCTGCTCAATCTTAATGGCTTCTCGGGCTTTTACAATTTCAGCCTCGTCAATTTCCGGAGCTGACGATAATCTATTAAGATTTTCAACAAGTTCGCGATATTTTGTAACAGTCTTTTGATATTCTTCTAGGCCCAAAAATTGCTCAATCTCTTTCTGTCTGAGAGTTTTATCAAGCTCGATATTCACTATTTCCTTTTTTACCGCCTCCAAACGTTTTTTGATCTCACTGTCTATAACAAAATCAAACTTGCCATTGAGTTCATATTTTTCAAGCAACTCTTCATATTCATCTCTGAAGACATTTATAGGGTTTAAGCTATATCTTTCTCTTTTTCCGGACCTGATCTCCTGAAGTGCTTCAAGGTCAGCTTTTACTATTAACCAATTTTTCTGGTTGGATTGCAGGGCGGCAACCTCATCAATATTAAGCAGATATTTCTGTACATCATCCTGATTCTTGGATTCACCGATTATTTCATCCGTTTTGCAGTAAAGGCGGTAAATTTCTATCCCGTTTTCAGCATCCTCCAACATCTTGGTTAAAGACTTTGCAAGCGTATGATCAGAATAATTCCGTTCAATATATTTATCTATAATTCCTATACATTGATTGATCTCCTCGATATTTATTTTCCTTTGCTTTTCATAATAGCTATTTGCCAATGGATCTTTTTTAAAGACTTCATTTTCCTGTTTTTTTAGATCATCTAATTTAGCCTTAAGTTTAACAAGGGTTTCTTTTTCGTATTTTTCCGAAGAAGTCACGTCATATATCCCGACTCTAAATTTTTCTATAAGTTCATTATCCAGGCTATTCTGATTTAAAGAGGAGAGAATTTTTTCCGCTAAACTATCTGCGGCGTCAAAAGACTTAGCTTTGAATTTACCAATTTCCTTATCAAGAGCCGTATAATTTTCCCTGAATTTATCATAGGCTTTTTGCGCCTTGGAGCGCGCCTGCTCTTCGGATTTTATCCTTTTCTGCTCATTTTCATAATCGATCGCCGCCCAGGAGCCTTTATCAACCACAGGAGTAACTTTGTTGCTCTTATTGTTATTTTCTATATTTTTCGTAACTTCATCGATCCCGTAATTTTCCTGGCGATATAAATATATCGTTTCGGTTTTATCGTTTAATGTAATTTTAACGGCTATTCCCAAACTGTTTTTATTGACCGGTACCTCACCGATAGTAACTTTCGCTCCGGCAGGTATATTGATAAAGTCAAACTTATTGGCCGGCCAGAACATCTGGTTATCGGCATTTATGATAACCACTGCTTTCTTATCATCCAGAAGCCCATGAACGTTGTCCCAGGTTTTTTTCCTGTATTGCAAATATGAGCTTGGGTTTATATCATAGTGGAGCTTTCCTTCGGAGTCAGTCCATTCCCATTTTCCTTCATTTCTTTTGAGTAGCACTCCCCCCAGTTTCTGTTTTTCCTCATCGTCTATATCTTTCTGAACAGCTTCATTCCAGCCTCTATACTCAAATATACCTTTTTTAACTGCGCCTCTGGCTTCCAGTTCCTTGTATTGTTTGGGCGTTAAATAGAATGCATCATGGGTAATCTTGGTATTTCCCCCCACGACATAACCGCCATAAGGCAAAGGTGAGGTGAGATCCGCGAACCTGCCAGTCTGCTTATATCCCTTGCCGTCCAGTTCCAATTCAGAAGGTGCGACTTTTATCTGTTTATCGATTCCCTTTTCTTTCAAACTTGCGTTCAGGCCGAAAGCTATACTATTCAGAAATCCTGCCCCATCTTTATTCGAGGCATAATAGTCATAAGTTTTATGGCCGTACTCATCGGTTTTAAAATTAATCCTGTTCTGGGGGTTATAGATTTCAAACTCCATCACCATGGCAGCCGGGTGGTCTTTATCAACCAGGACGTAATTATCTGCATTCCTGTTATGCAGCGCTATTTTTACTATGCTGCTCCGGTTATTGCTGCCCGGCCTTACCTCAACCAGATCAATCCCGCTGTAATTCCGTAAATTCACTATACCTATTTTATCGGCAATCAAGGCAGGTATATCTCCGGCGGCATCTATTGGAGCATTATAATGATCCATCATGGCTTTCAGTATCCTGTCATCAACCATCTTATCAAGGGCAGTTACCTTTCCGTTTGGTATTTGCATCCTTTGGCCGGTAGCACCGCTGAAATAATAATAGACCTCCGCATCATCCTTATATATCTCCTGGCCTATGCTTGTTCTTGTTTCCAATGGCTTACCATCGGTAAAATCAACCACTACGCTTTCAAATATACCGCCGCTTCCTAGATCATTTATTTTCAATGGCTTTGCCTGGAATTTTAAGACTTTGGCAGCTTTAAACATTTCATGGCTAACCCTGGTCGCTTCCTTATCAATTATAGACATTTCCTTAGCAAGGAAAGGATTGCCCGGAAGCATATTGTTATTGTTAGGCTCGATCCAAGGGCGCATTATTTTATTTTTAACCCATTCCAGACCACTGTCAGAAGATGATCCATACCTGTCCGGCATGGGGTCCATATATGGTCCCATAAACCCTTTTCTGCCATAATCATGAAGGTCTAAAGGAAGCCTGTATTTACCAGGGCCAAAATAATTAAATAACATCCCTGTAACTGAACCCTTTACCTGATCAGGGTACATAATTCCCCCGCCAACCGTTAGTTCGCCTCCTATTCCTACCAATACGTCAGTCAATCCGAATCCCTTGGTTCCATATTTGGCGAATGCGCCAAGATATCCCAGAGACTCGGCTCCATCAATTATATGAATCTCCAACTCCGATTTCTTATCCAGATGGCCATATTGCCCCAATATACCGCCCCTTAGTATTTCGGCCTTCATGCCGGCATGGAATATAACCGAATATCCTTCCAAAGCATAAGCAAAGCGCGCATAGAATTTGTTTTCTACTATAGCGCCGGTTACCCTTCCTGCACCTGTAGTTATATTCCTTCTGGAAAAACTGCCGGCAACCGCAGATCCGACATGTTCTTTCCCGGCTAGATACATAGCTCCAGCCATGGATAAACTATGATTCCCAGCTGCCTTCCATCCCTTGCCAGCCTCTTTGAAATTTCTTTCTTCACTATTATTAGCTTCTGTAAGCTCCAGGAGGCCTTCAACTGCCTGCCCCCACGGAAACCAGCCCGAGCCTAATTTGCCGTCAACGCCGGATACGCCATACATTAGCATTTTGCCATTCGATCCGCCCCAAATAGAACTGGTATCAACCTGGGAAACCCCAGACATTTTTATCGTCTGCTTATGCTGATGCTGGTAAAGTAGCGGGTCTAATTCGGCAACACTCCACGGATCCACCTTAATACCGTTTTCCTGATACAAATCTCTTGCCGCTTTTATTGCCCAGGCAAGCTCCGTTTCTTTTTCCCCAAGAATCTCCGACTCATGAGCTTCAACCCATTCCCGCTTAGCATTCTCATCTAGATTGCTCCAATCCGCATACTCCCTTAATACAGGTAAAGGTATGTTAACAACCGTCCTACTACCTAAAGCAATAGAAACCATTATATCGTCTTCATCTTCAGATACCCTTTCTGCCACCGACTTTGCGCCAGGTTGGCCAGGCTTAGAATCAGGAGTTCCACCACTACCGGGCATATCAGAATCCTTGGAAAATTTGGCGCCTTTATTATTAGGAAGTGTGCCCTTGTTGTTTGTACCTCTTCCATTAATTCCTTCTCTGGCACCAGCCAACGCTTTTTCCGGAGTATAAAAACCATCTTGCCCCTTCAGTTCAATAGCTTTTGCACGAATATCCGAATATAGCTTTCCAGTAGTATCGGTGAACTCGGGAATTATATTCGCATGCCAGATCATTTCCAATTCAATTACCAGCAGGTTATTATGAATATTTTCCGATACAGTTTTTTCAAATATCTCCCTGGCTTTACGATAGAGATCTTTTATTTCCAGAAGTTGTTCTTCACTGTATTCCCCTTTTTCCACCGAAAAAAGAGTTTTTAAAAATTCTGGTGAAATCTCCTGGTCAAGGTTAGAACCGATCTTACTGATAGCATGAAGATAGACTTCATCTGCATTAGGGGCTTCAGGATGCAGTATCAGATCGCCAATAAGCTCCCTAGCACTATCCCATTGACCAAGTCCTATCTCCCTTTCAATTACAGTTATTTCTTGCCTATGACCATTCTCTTCCAGTAATAGAATAAGCGCATGATTATAAGCAAATTTTTCAGGATCATAATTTTTATCCTGCCTGTTTTCATGTGAGCCTTTCAATGCTCTTTCCAATAAACCTTCATGAATAATCACCGCTTTTTCAGCTTTGGTAATGCCTGATTCATTCCAGTATTGAATTACCTCATCTATATATTCATTAAGTTTTGAAGGGGGAATAAGATAAACAACTTCATCCGGCAGTACCTTATATCTTTTTAGAAAAGGCAAAAGATTTTCATCAACCTGGCTTCTTCCATGTATAATATCATCAATATTATTCTCTAAAAATCTCTTGCGGTAATTCTGACCGGTAAGTTTATTCGCTTCTTCTATTAGCTCTCCTTCCGGGACTTTCTCATATTTTAGAGAACCTATTATATCTTTATCTATTGTACGGCCATGAATTCTCAAATAATCAATATTGCCCATTAATACTTCGAATCTTGAAGGTATTACCTCGTAATGTGCTATCAACCGGTTTAATTCACGTGTAAATTCCGGTTCATTATTTCTAAACATATTTGCATATAGCTTTAATTCTTCTTTAAGGTCAGGTATTGAAAAGCTCTCATCATCAATTTCAGAAGCGGAAAAATCAAGATAAGACCCTTTATCCAATCTTTCTTTAATTTCATCTATAGAGAGTTTCTCAGCAGCCTCCACACCTTCGAAGCCAATAGTTTGAATCCAATCTATAAATTCAATCGAATAATATATTTCACTTAATTCTGCAATATCAGCTACATCTAAAATATTATCTGTACCATATTTTAACGGTTTTTTACTATCTGCTATTACGCTTGATAGAGCTTTTACCCACTCGCCGGTTGCTTTAGTTATCTCTTCTATATCTTCTGTCGGGATTTCCTTTACCCTGCTTAAATAAGCTTTGAAAAACATCAAATCATTAGGTACAATATCACCACTATTATAAACAGATAATATTCCTGCTGCCACTTTCAGATTAGCTTGAAACCATTTGTCCGGAATATCAGCGGTGATTCTGTTAAATAATTCTAAATCCTGCCCATATATTTCTCTTAATATCTCTACCACTTCCGCATCCATACCCGTCAAATTCTTGTCCATACTATGAGTTACAAAATCACCGGCAGTAACTATATTTTTATCTAAAAACAATCTTGTGAATTTGGAGAGGCTTTTAGAAGAGGTTGCAAATCCGCTAATACTACACAAAGCATTAACAGCCTCTGCAGAAGTATATTCGATAGTTGGAATTCCTGTTTTGCCTGTAAGCAGAAAGTCTATAGCGGCAAGATTCTTATCATTTAATGATAATTCACTTGCTAAATTAGATAAACAGTAATGGTTAAATCTTTTTGTAGTTCCATCAGGTTCTAATTCATTTATGCAATTAATATATTCAGCTAATTTTTGCGTGATCTCTATTTTTTTATCTAAATCTTTTTCAGACAGATATTCATTTGCTAATCTAACCAGACCAGGAATAATTTTTTCAGAAAATTCATTTTTCAGATCCGGATCTTTAACATAGAAAGTCTTTATATCATTTTGTACGCATTCAATATATTCTTTAGCAAAATCCGGTTCGTTAGTTTTCAAGATTTTGTCAAAAAGCTCTTCTTCTTTTGCTATTTGCTCTGCTTGATTACCATTGCCTTTTGCTATCACCCAATCATGCAAATATTTTCTGAATTCTTTTCTGGCCTCATCTTCCACCGAATCACCTGCAAGGTGCGCTTTCTTGATCTTCTGATAAAGATCTTTTAACTTTTCAAAATCTTCATCTCTCTCCTGCCCGGTACCACCACCTTGATTATCATGTAACCCTGTTGGTGTTTGTCCTTTTGCATTTTGACCGCCTAATGGCCCGCTACGTGTGCCAACTTCTTTAGCGGATCCCGTGTCCTCATTACCACGAACCATGGCGATGTATTCCTCAGGGATGGGAGGCGAAACTGCATCTTTTTTCTTATAATCACCGTATCTATGGGCTTTTCCTGAAGAATCGGTATAAATTACATAATTGGGAATCAGGTTGGTTTTTGTAGAATTGGTAACCGCCGCCATTAAAATCTTGATAGTATCCGGATTAACTACATCCGCTATATCCATCGGGATATAAACAGTATCGATTTTTGAAATATCCTTACTTCCGTTAAATTCTTTATGGCAATAAACTATCTTCCAGTGCGGTGCTCCCTCTTTTACTTCTTTTTCACCATCATACTCAACAATACTCAGATCGGCTCCGTTAGGAGGCCTTACGTCTCTAGGGCTGGATTGTCTATCATTGAATTCCACTTGCGAAAGCGCCGCCCTGAGATAGTGCTGGAAAGGTGGCCGTTCGCTTACCTTCGCATCAATAACCAAAGCCGTATTTACTTCATTTGTTCCCTCTAAGGCTTGCTGGCCTTTCTGGCCCTGACCCAGACCCAATGCACTTCGTTTTTGTGCGGACCGGGTTTCATTATAGGGCTCTATACGGTAAAGCTCCAATTCCTTTTGAACCGCAGTTGCATTATCATTTTCAAGATTTATTGTCTTTAATAGAAACTCATTACTACCGGTTTTATCCCTAAATTTTACAGGTTGCTCGTTTTTATCGTATAGCTGAATGGTTATAAAACCATCTTTCTGTTCAACAATATTATAAAAACCTATATCCGCGAGTGCAGAGCAATCCAGGATAAGCTTGTGGAGATCACTTCTACCTTTGTATATATTAAACGGAGAAGTACAATCCGGCGATACCGTGACATAATCATGGGTTCTAGCTACTGGCAGGGAATTTTCAACAAATTGCGATGCTTCATATTGGTTATTAAAGCTATAAGACTGAACTTGTTTAGCTCTTGTTTCAAAGTTTACCAAATAAACCTTAACGGAATATTTATCGCCCTCTTTATCAATATTAAAACCTATATAATCAGGATCTGTATTGGATCTGGCAAGGCTTTCTCTGAATGATTCAACACATGAAGAAACCCAGGCTTTATCATGGCTGTCAGCGAAATCAGCAGGATATTCTTTTTCTATGTATTCGTTTATTTCATTCCTGAATTTCCGGTCACTATGAGCTTCAACTTGCGGTAAGAAGACATCTTTACGATTTTCATATAGATCTTTTAAACCTTCCTTATAATGATTTTCGGCTGTATCAAGTTCATTTTGCCTTCCGGGTTGCGAAAGAACCTGCTTCCTTAACTCGATCAATTTGATGTATTCATCGTATAACTGGCGGATGAATTCTGCACCATCACCAGGGGTTTTATCCGGTTCATAAGGGAATCTTGCAAAAACAGACTGGCCTTTGATAGACATATTAGCTACTCTAGTCTTTTCCCCTACAATTTTATATGTTTCTGAAAGGAACTCTTCCGCATCAGATCCCTCCATATTAAAAGAATATGTCAAATTGGGATTATCAGTTTTTGCAACACGCTGCTTTTCAAGCCAACCATTAAATTTAGCATCACCCTCAAGACCTTTTTCAGTCAAGCCATTATTAAATTCTGGAGAGAAATTTTTACCGAAAAATAATACACCGGAATGGTTTATGTCAGTTGCCTTAACTCCTAATATATCACTTAAAATTCCGTTATAAGTATTAAGCGCATCATTCGGCGCTTCGGCCTGAGAAGGCCTAATAAGGAATATTTCAACTTCCTCATTTTCAATTTGAGTAGGGCTAAACTGCGCTAAAATTCCGTCAATATTATTTTGCAAATATTCATTTGCAAAATTTCTGGCAACGATAGCTCTTTTATCTAGGTTATATTCCGGGTGAGCTGCTAATTCTCTATTTATGAGAGTATTGATTTTATCAATATCAATTTGTGCAGATACTTGAGTATTATCACTGGAGACATTACTTCTGACATAAATAACGGGGTTAGAAGATGTTTTAGTTATATGAGCTTCTTTTTCTCCTGTTGTTACAAGAATATTATTGGCACCAAAAAAATATGCTTTTTGGGAACCAAGTTCTCCACCTGTAATTTTTGGGATTTGATAGGTATCATTTTTGCTATATTGCGTAGCTTTCTGAATTACCGGTTTATAAAGCGATTCTTCTTCATTGGTGATTGTTTCAATAACGAGATTATTCGTATAATTTTTGAATCCTAAATCCTGCGCCTGAATATTAAACTCCTCTACAAAGCCATGCATATCAACTTTATCCACTCTATATCTTTCCGAAGTTACTGCATTTTTCAATTGATCGCTTTCCGACTTAAGGAAAAAGACAAAAATATATTTACCATTCCTGTTAACACGCATTTTATAACCTTTCGCGCCGTTTGCTTCGGCCTCTAAAAAATGCTCACCTATAAGATCTATCTTTGTTACCGGCCTACCACCTCTGTTAATTTCAAGCCTTGGCCCCGATAAATTTATATCTTTTCTTGAATTAACTTTATTAACTTCATCATTAAACTGAGTTTCAGTTTTATCACCAATATCTATTTTATATGTACCATATTCGCCAACACTAATTCTTGAATATCCATCCGTCTTACCTTTATAAAAGGAAATTGTCGCTGAGCCTGCTTCATATTTTACTTCGAAATGCACACCCCCATTGTTTTTACCAAGCGTAAAACAATAATGGATTTCCTCAGTCAGGTTTCTGCCCTTTTTACAATGTTTTTCTTGCAGAAGACCTAAAGAAGTTGCATAGGCTATTGCATTGTTTTCTAAAGATTGCAGAGCCAATTTTTTGGATATCTTATACTCGACTCTTTCACCAATGCTAAATCCGTCTTTATCAAAATATGATAAATATAACTTTTTATTATCGCTATGCTCAGCTTCATTTGTATAAATAACAAAGCGCTCGGCGCCTTTAGCTTTAACCTGCTCTATATCTTTACGAATATTATCTTCATTCCCTGCCCGGGCACCGCTAGTGATCATCTCCTTAATTTCACCCGGTCCGCTTGTTAGAGACTTATTAACCGCAGGCTTTCCCCCGGCGTTTCTAAGCTTATCCTTTACATACTCCTCACTAATATTGTCTTCCACAGGGAGATCATTAACGCTCAGGAAGCCCTGATTATTATATCCGCGTTCGTTTTCGGTATCGATATATAGCAACCAGTTCTCGGTAAAGGCTGTCGTTTTGGAAATTACCGGGAAATCTATACCTAATTCCGCCGCTTTTCTCTTTGCCGATTCGGGATCGCCACTTGCTATGATGATCTCCAAACCGCTTTCCTTCGCAAGTGCCAGGAATTTCAGCAGGTTTGGGCGTATTTCACCGTCAATAAATAATGTACCGTCAAAATCTACTATTATACCGTTTTTGACTGGTTTTGCCGCTACCTGGGATGCTAGTTTCACATAGAACTCATCCAGGGTTACGGCATTTATTCTGGCGACACGGTTAGATTGATTCGCCTTTTCCAGGTCAGCCAAATACTTTTGCGCAGCGGTTTTATCACCCCAACTTTCCTGCGTCATTAAGTGCATCAGCATTTTTTTAAAGTAGCCGGAATCAGAATTGATATAAATATTATTATCTACTACCCACTTGAAAAATTCCTCACGGGTTTTATTTCCGGTCAGATATTCTTTTATCACTTTACAATCACCGGTTTTAAAGGCTTCGGCATTTGCCATCACCTTATCCATATATTTAATGGCAGATGTATATTCAGGGCTGTTTTTAAAAAGTTCCCTGATCGCAAAAGGAGCAGCATCACCCATATCGATGGAGAGAAAATTATAGAATGTAGATGCAAACTCGCCCCGCCTTAAATCTCCTGCATTTTGCGTTTGTGTGGCAGCATTACCGGAAGGTGAGAATTTTGCGGCATCAGGATAAAATCTCTCCATGGATTTAAAGAAATATTCCATAAGCTTGACGCCCATCTCGGCAGAATATCCTTCCGTTTTTCTATCATCCTTATAAATACCTGCATAAGATTTCATGTCATGGGTGATCATTGCCTCTAATGAATCAGGCCCGACATCTATTATAAAATCAAATATCGCATAATTCCTTTTTATATTCTCATCACCTTTCCAGTTTATGCGATCACGGAATTTTGATAAAAACTCTTTAAGCGCCGGCTGTATTGCCGCTTTCGTTTCCGGGGTAAGATTAGCAAAAACCAGCTTGAATCCGCTTATTTTGCACTCAAAGGAAGCCAGATCATCTCTTGGAGTCATGAAATAATCTGAAAAATTATTTTTTATTCCTTCCTGCAATTGGGATTTATTACCATCCAGCAAAGCTTTCTCTTTTTCTGCGTCCTGCGGCAACTGCGCATTAAGTATCTTGATTTTATCTTTTAAGCCGGCTTCAATTTCTTTTTTCTTGCCAAAATCGAGTTCTTTTGCATACGCATCAGCCAGTGCAAGAACTTCCTGCATTAATTTATTGAGGTCAACAGGCATAACCTCATTCTTACCAACAACACCAACCTCTAATATCCTCACCTTCTTTGGATCATAGTTTGGGAATTCATTAATGAAATCATCTCCCACTAGGCTTTCCACGGCTACCGATCTTGCAGGATCGGTCAGTTCGGCATATTTATCTTCGCTTATGGTCAGGAAATATTCTCCACCCTCTTTAGTTAACTGTCCGTATTTACCCTGGCTATCTATAGCAAGCATTAAAGCTTTTGCCTGATCGGTCGGAAGTGAAGTTATATCAATTTTTAATAATTTTTCCGGCATAATATCATGCTTAGGAAAACCTTTATTAAAACCGCCATCGCTCACTGGTAGGCCGGCTAGATTTATTTTCTGGAAATTAACGGTGATGTTATCCTGGTTAAGTATTTCAATGAATCTCCTGTTGGATTCATTATCCATGCTACCTTCATATTCCCAATTATTGATTGCGATATATTCTGTGCTGAATTTTTCGTATTGAAAATTATTTTCATAATGGAATTTTATTCCTTTGTTCCTGAGATATGATTCAAGATGTAGTTTCTTTTCAGCAGTGAGCTCGGAGATGGGGATAAAGAAGTCATATTCCTGAGTAAGTTCAAAAGGAGCATGTATCACTTGAACTTTTTCAAGGATCTTTTCATCAGGAACTATAGTTCCATTATAAATATCTATGGCATTTTTAGTAATCCTGTTTGCCTCTGGCATTATATATGCCTTGAATGCTTCCCAGAGGCCACTTTCGCCACTGACATTCTTCATCGCTTCTTCTATTTTTGCTTCATCGCCATTAAATTCACTTTTGTAATAGGAATAATACCCGCCTGTTTCGACAAGCGCTTCCCTGTATGACTGTTCGCCGCTATAAGTTGGTCTAAAAGCATGCTCGGATATTGGGTCAGCATTACTTATATCCGTGCCGGAAAACAGCTTCTTCATTAGAAGATTTGTCTTAGCCATATTAACTGCATCTACCCAATTTGCATTCTTACTCAGCAAATTTTCGCTTAAAACAAGATTTAAATATAAATGATCAAGATTATGCCAGTATTCATGGAATAATGTCTGCAGGGAAAAGGGTGATTCGAAATATATTTTATTCGATTGTGTATAAAATATTCCAAGAAAATCTTTTGGAATTCGATCTGCTGAAATAAAAGTAAAATATGTATCATTACTTTGGTTAAGGAATATTTCCTGAAATTCAGGCGACTGGTTATAGATTTGGCTTGCTATTAGAATAGAAGTTTTTTCCACCGTATCTTTATATCTCTGATCTGCTTTTATTTTTTTATTTAATGCAGGCAGATAATTCTTTTCAATATCCATAAGAGTACCGCTTGCATAAATTCCACGCATTGCGCTTTTCTTTTCAGCCGTACCTGCTTCCGTTAGAGCTTTTATAAAACTATCTTTATACGCTTTAAATTCCAGCGATTCAGCCTCGACAGTCAATATCGGGGTTTTGCCTTCTATGGGCTTGTCGGAATAAAGAAAGTGATAATTTTTACCTGAAGTATCTATTTTATTATAAACATAAATTTTGTGCCCGCCTTCATAGAAGGTGAATTTTTCCTTAACCTTGCCTAATATTTCTACGAATCTCGGATCAGCTGCTTGTTCTTCAGTGATTTTCTGGGAATCGATCACCTGTTTCTCATATGCGCCGGTATTTTCTATTATTCCATGTATTTCATTGAAGACATCCCTCTCACCATTCTTGAAAGATGCGGCTATAAATTGCTTCGCCCTCAGTAACAGAGAATACGGGATATAATCGGGGTTCACAATTATGTATCGGTCTAAATTACGCAATAACCTATTGTGGATATTTTTTGATTCTTGGGCATCATTGTTATAAAGCCTAGCATCATTATCATAGGCTTTTACCAGCTTTTCCTTAATTTTCTGAATCACATTCTCCGGCCTTTCTATCGGGCCTTCGCCGGCACCGCCACCACCGCCTTTTTCGGTATCACGGCTAAGCTGACGCCTGTCAGGTTTTCCTGTTACTTCTTTTACAGTCTGCCCTTTGGCTTTTTCAAATTCGAGTTTTTCGGATTCTGTGAGGATTATGAATTCGTATGCTATAGTTTTGATATGTTTTTCCAGGATAGGTTTTTCATCTCGAGTAAAGGGGACATTATACTCGGCTTCTTTCATACCATCCGCAGTGAATATCTCTATAATCATGCTGGCTTCATCATGGTTGATGATATTATATATATTACCTGGTTTTTTATTTTCTCTCAGGAACTTCGTGATGCCATCCATCTTCCGGTCTATATCTGGATATGTGATATGCCTTGAAAAATCACTTTCAGTCACAATATCCAGGTTTTTCCAGGCTAGCATTTTCAATCCGGAATCTTCAAGAAATTGTTGGGCATTTATCCCTACTTTTCTATCGGTATTAGAAAATATATATACTGCCGGATCAACCACTGTTTTGCCATCAGGGCCGATTACAGGTTCAGACCTAATAATCGGTGGATTCTTTGTTTCGGCAAAATTATTTACAACTCTGGTATCGGGTTGTGAGGCCAATGTTTGAACTGCCCTATCCCAGTAATTAATCTCAAATACCGTCCCTTTTTCGTTCTTAACTCCGCCTTTAACAGGAAACCCGCACAATTCCGCGACCTCTTCAGAAGGGGTCATGCTTTTTCTCTGTGATTGCGGAATCACGTTCCCGGTTTGAGAAAAATCTATGGATATTTTCCCTTGTTTAATCTCCTCCATAAACCAGTCAAAAACTGCCCTTTCACCATGTTTAAAGACTTTGTGATTATTTATGTCGGTAAGTTCTTCCAAAACTAATTTGTTATCCCGACTTTTAGTAAACCTTGCAGTTGCGATAGGTTGCTTTTCCTTATTATAAAAAGCAAAAATAAAATACTCACCCCTATCGGCATCAGTTGCTTTACCACCTATGCATGTACCCATCCTCCTGCCTATATCCAGCAGCTCTTGGCTATTTGTTACTTCCTTAAAGATTATATTATCATTAGGTGTCTTATAAAAACCGTTTTCGTCCTTTTCCCCGCCGCTTTTCATGACAGCATGCCAGGAACCCTTAGGAATTATAACTCTGGTAAGATCCTCGACATTATAGATCTTTGAATGCCATGAATCGGAAATCTCTTGAATCGCAGTAAGACTCATTTTCCTTTCTAAAAATAATTTATCGAGCAGATTAAGCGCGTTAATATTCCTTAATTTTTCAACCCATACTCTACTTTTATCAAATTCCTGCCTGCGGGATTCAGTCGCGATATATTCGGGCATCATTATCAGATTAGTGGCATAATGGATCATATCCTTGATATCCGCCACCTTGTCATCAGAAAAACGATTTACCTCATTGGAGGCTTTAACCCAGTTATTACCGTTAGTCTCATAAATATTTCTGACAAATTTCTGAATTATTGAAGCTCTGATTTTCTCTTGACCAAGCGAACTATAATTATCTATAATCTCACCAATCAGATTTTCAGTCTTTCTTACCACATTAAGAAAAGCAGCATATTCATAGACCTCACCAACCTTTCCATAATTAGATTTATCAGGTATTGCCAAACCTGAATTTTTGACAATATAATCCTCGGTATACGGCTTAAATTCTGGATTATCCTGGGAAACCCTTATCCTTTCCTCTAACGGCGCATTGGGGTTCGTTATAAGATAATAAAGTAACTCAGTACTTTTATAATCTCCACCTGTTTTATATTTTTTTACTTCCCAGGCTACATCATAAAGGGACCTATCGCCTTTCTTCACCGTTATATCCGCTCCTGCCTCAACAAAAAGCTTTATCGTTTCAATATTGTAATTATTTTTATTTTCTTCTGCAGCTTGAAACAGTGGGGTTTCTCCATAACTATTTTTTGGCTCCAAGCTTAACCCGAGTTCTTTATATTTTTGTATCAGTATTTTCAGGATTTCCGTATTCTGGGAAAATTCTGCCATATGCAAAAATGTTCTTTTATAATCTTGATTGATTAAAGTCAGATCAGCATTTCTGCTAATAAAAAATTCTGCCATCTCATTATTAAACCTAAGAATAGCAAAACCTAAAGGATATTCCTTATAACACGGAGTATTTATACCAGCACCCAGCACAACCATTTTCTTTGCTATATCGTTATAGTACAAATCAATTGCAGATTGGAGTGTGTTCATATAAGGGCTTTGCTCTCTAACCCATGGCGTGGCGCCGGCATCCAGAAGTAGTTCAGCAGCTTTTGGATTTTTGTTAATCAAAGCATATTGCACATAATTATAAGCTACATATGGGTCAACTCCAGCGATAAAATCATTAAAATTTATATCAACTCCCTTTTTTCCTATCAGGATCGCAACAACATCATTCCTGTGCAATTTTATTGCCTGCTGCATAGGCTTAGAGTTAGGATATGTATAATATGAGCTAAGATCAGATGCCTTTTCCGTTATCTTTACAAGGTTCCTGTTACAGGCATCCTCATTTTCGATCGAATACCCAGAACTAAACTTATGATATTCCAACTGGGACATAACCATTTCAAAAGCAGAATTATATTTCCTACCCCTCATGCTGGTATCAACATTATATTCCAGTATGGCTTCGACAATATCCCAGTTCTTAGATTCAAGTGCTTTTTCCAGAGCGATGTTAATTACCGGATCCTTCCCAATTTTAACATTTGGGTTTGCGCCCGCTTTAAGCGCTCCCTTAACCCCTTCAAGGTTATTTTCCTCAATTGATTTTATAAGTTCCGCATCCTTTTCAGGCACACTTAAAGATACCCCGGTAGGCGCTCCCATATCCTTGCTCTGCATTATACCGTGATGGAGTGGCATGCCGGAACCCACTATAGGTATATTAAAGCATAATTGTTTTTCAGCGACTCCTTCAATAAGTGCCTTATATTTTTCTAATTCCTCTTTATTAGAAAACTTTCGCTCGAATATTTTTGGGGTGATATTACCGGATTTTTTAATACTTTTTTTATCGGCATCAAAAAACTGAAGCTGAATATTGGTCTCATTAATTACATATATTTTATAATAGGCGGGCTTATATTTGGTGAAATACGATCTTATCTTGATCTCATCTGTCATCTCTTCCATGTTGAATTTGCGGGCATGGCTTATGATGATTGATTGGGCTTCTTTGACTTTCGTGGTAGGGGTAAAAAACGTATATACTTTATACGAACTTTTCCCGGGTTCCTGTATCGTTTCGCATTCCGCGTCATGGATTTGCACCCGGACACGAACTTGATTATCATATTTGGTTTTTGCAGGATCAAGAAAAGTAAAATAAGATGCGCCTTTTAAACTTGCTTCATTAAGATCCTTCAGTGCTTTTTCGTGAATTTCGATAAGTCTTGATTCTTCGGCATAACCAAGGTGATTCAGTATCGCGCTAAAACCCTGATTTTTTATATCTGTGCTTGGTAAACCTGTAGGAGTGGTTTTGTAATGAAAATCAAAGTTATCTATTAGATTCCCATCAGGATTCTTTTGAGGCTCAGGATATAAAAGCCTATCGAGATTCTGCCGAACGCGAAGCTCAATTTCAGCCTTATTCGCCTCATCGGTCGTATTCTTCCCGTCTTTATATGATTTAAGCTTTAGTAGGTCAGCATAAAGCACCTCATGGAACTTTCTTTGAGAAAGCCTAATAATCTCTGCCTCTTCTGCTATTTGCCTCTGCTGTTGTGCTAACCTATCTTTTTCCTCTATAGCTCTCCTCTTTTTTTCTTTATCTTCTGCTACGGTTTTTGTGGCCATAAGATCCGGTAAGTCCGGTAGGGAGGGAGACGGGTATTTTGCCGGCATATTTCCCCATGGAACTATATCGCTATAGGCTATCCTGGCTGGTTGCCGTTCTTTAAGTTCAGATGGAATGTCATAATATATTCCCGAGGCAGGGAGTTGTATTCTTTTCTCATATGGTATTGGGGTAAAATTGCCTGGTTCCGCAAGCCTTTTCATTATACCTTTAGGTGTATCGACAAGAGGGTCTATTGGAATTACCACAGATGGCAGACCTTGAACTTTCTCGAGGGGCGCATTTGGGTTATTATTATCTTTTCTGTAGAATTCTATTAACCATACAGGTTGGTTATCTTGGAATTCTATCCCAATAACGGCAGAATCCGCTATTCTTATCCCCGGGTTACTGGCAGCAATATGTAAATTAGCAAAATATCCCTGGATGTCCCTCATGCCCATTAGTTTATCAGTAGCAAATTCCGCTAGTTGAGCATCGGTAATATAGTTAGCCTTTAAACATGCCAGAACTTCAATGACAAACGCATTATCCTGGTGAGCGCTTATGAATTTGAGAGTTCTACTTTTCTTATCCCTGTAAAGCTTCTTAAGGTAATTATCAAATTTACCCTGAGCTTTAATTATCGCTTGTCCGCGCGTATCCGGCTTATTTTTAGCCTCCTGTAGCTCCTGGTGCAACCGCTCCAATTTTTTAAAATCGGAAATGTCTGCCTGTTGAAGATAATTACCGTCACCTTTTTCAGTCTTGGATATTATTCCGGTTCTTACAGAATGGGCATCAATATCTTTCATGATTGCCAGGCGTTCAGCTTCGGAATTATATTCCACATAGCTGTCTGCACCGGCATATTTAATGTTGCTGTTATTCTTGTCGTAGAAATACAGGAATATTTTCCCCTTTACTTTATTATTGTCAGGTGCCGTTTCTGAAGATGAACTCTCTACACGCTGATCGTAATATGAATAGGTTACGGCCTTCCCTGCAACTCCATCGAACATCTCTTTAATTTTATTTTCCGGTGGAGCTATTCCATCTCTAAAATCATCAAATGCCATTTAATCCCCATTTATTTGGTATATATGCAAAGCAGATTATCAAAGTTATATTAACCAAAAGTTAATATTATTAATAATATTAGGTGTGTTGCTTTAATACAACGGTAATTATGGCATTGTCAATTGCTCAGTTTAGCTGTAACTCAGGTTCAACCTAAGATTAACTAATTCAAATTCAACGCAAACGCTCTGGTACCAAGCTTTTCTTTATAGATCTATGAGATTAAGATTTCTAGCTCCTGATATTATTGAGGCAATATTTGAAGGGTATCAACCAGCTGATCTGACCGTATTAAAATTATTCGCTGTCAAAGAGCTTGACTGGAATAAGTAACGCAAACAACTTTCATTCTCTTAAGCCTCCGTATTTTGGATAATTGCCAATCTGGGGTAATAAAAACCTAACCTTAAAATGCTTATTTTCTAAATTTCTCAGTAAATATTCCCTGTTGATTGATACACTGGGAATTTAGACCTTAAAGTTTTCCGTGATGATGGAAGCTTTAAACTGGTAACTGATTACCTACTGGAAAGTATTGCTTACAAGTTAAGACACGCATGCGATGCTTGTTGCTTATTAAGCAAATATGAATCCGGTGAAATTCAAGCGGCTGATTTTGTCTATAAAACTGGCAAGGTAAAAATTGGTATAGAGAAGGATAAGGAAGGCAAATACGCAGATAAGAATAAGGTTCTGGATTATGTAAAAAAGTCAGATGAGTTCGCAAAAGCTGCACAAGCTAAAGAGAAGGACGAGCCTATCGATGACTCGATCGCTTTTGCCTTCATTCTTCCTTTCTTAGGATTAGGCTTATCCTTAATCGGGGGATGAAATGGGGTATAATTTTGCAAATTTTAATGGCGAAAATAATCCCAACTATAAAACTGGCCTTGCAGCCAAGGGCAATAGGTGCAGCCTTTATAATAGCTGGCAGGGGATGAAACAAAGATGTTCAAATCCAAATCATCCTAAATATCATAGGTATGGCGGGAAGGGCATTAAGATTCACCCTGAATGGTTAAGTATAAAAAAGTTTTATTTATGGGCTATCAATAATGGTTGGAAGGAGGGATTAACCCGCCAAATCCTTCAAGCTTTACGCCTGTGATGAGAAGAAAGCCAACATTAAGGATATTACTTGGCATGATTTAAGGCGTACTTGCGGCTCAAGGCTTGTTCAGAGGGGTGTAGACCCTTACGTTGTAGCTAGGTTTCTTGGTCATAAATCTATTAAAACCACTGAAAGAAGTTACGGACATTTAAGGGTTGAAGATATTCACAGGGCTATAAACTCTGGTGCAAAAAGTGGTGCAGGTATAACGGTTATTAGGGGTGTAAAATGAGAGTAAATCTTTTAAGAATGGCTTCTGGCGGTGAGGAGAGTTCAGGCAGTACAATTCTCATTTTCGAATACCCATAAAAATACCCGTAAATATCCATATCTAATAGTAGAATGGAAAATATTTGCGATTATCTCACTTGCTGTCCATCCTATAGCGAGTAGCACGACCTTCTCCCATCTTGGTAATTTTCTTCAAATCTAATAGTTTTTTAATGCAAGCTTCTACAGTACGTGGCGGGTATCCAAGCTCATCAATCACCTCCTTACGGCTGAACGTGCGTTCACCGAGCTGGTTCACCCAACGCCAGAGTTCAAGCTGCTTTTCAGAGAGCAAATAATCGATATCATCACCTTCCAGAATTTTAAGTGCTTGCCGAGCTTGTTCGCGTAATATATTTAGAAAATATATTAACCAAGTGCTAACATCCTCCTTTTTACTTTTCCAGCTTGCCTGCGACTTGTTCAGTGCGATATAATAGTCTGCTTTCCGCGCTTCAATAACACGCTCGTGCGAAACAACTGATACAAACTCATAACCACTTTGCAGAAGCATCAGGTTAGTGATCAGACGACTAGTTCTACCGTTACCATCTTGAAAAGGGTGAATAGCAAGATACTCAAACACAAAATTGGCAATAAGGAGTAGTGGGTGTTTGAAGCTCCGCGTTTTAGCCTCTTCATACCAGGCAAGCAGCTCCTGCATTTCTTTAGGGGTCAAGTGCGGTGGTGTAGGATCAAATATAATACCCACCACTTTGCCACTCTGATTCTTTGCTTCAACACGGTTTGGACCAAACTTATATTGCCCACGATGGCGTTCGTCCTTATCACTGTATTTCAACATATCACGATGAAACTGCAAGATAGTGGATTCCTTCAAGGAAATATCATTATATCTATCAAATATTAACTCCAGCATTTCAAGATAACCAGCTACTTCCTGCTCATCGCGGGTTTTGAATTTACGTATACGAAGATTTTTATAGAGTGCTTCCACCTCGCTATCAGTGAGTTTGTTCCCCTCAATACGGTTCGATGCACCCGTTGATGTCACAATCACCGAGTGGGTAAGGCGTTCTATAGTTTGCGGCAATAATTTTCCGGCAATTTTCCAACTGTTTTTGACAGCATCAATTTCTGAGATTATACTAAAGACCTTTTCAATTACCTCTGACCCAAGGTTTAACCTCTTAGTTAATCTGTCCTTTTCAAAGTTCATAATAATCTCACTGTTTACCATGTGAGATTATGTGAGATTATGTGAGAAAAGTCAACCTCATCTTTTTCTAATACAAGATACAAAATTTCTTTTTAAGAGTATTTGTATTTTACGACTGGCGAGCTGAATGACTCAATAGCAAAACTCTGAGGAGACATTAATGGAAATTAGTTCTATTTTTGATCACGCCTGTTAACAAAGAAATAACAACGGCTATTCAAGTTGATAACCATTTTTTTGTGTTATCATTAGGAGTTTCAACCTGTTTACAAGTTATTGATTATACTTGGCAAACTCCGAACCCAATATTATGATTATAATATGGATTTTGAGGCATATAAAAATAAATGGGAATTGTATGATAGATTTGCAAAAACTGTTAAATCAATCCTAGATGCTGCTTTTCAAAATTCTGAGCCTAAATATCAATTACAGCAAATACAAGCTAGAGCAAAATCACCAGAATCTTTGTACAATAGGCTCAAGGAAAGTAATAAATTGACCTCTAAAAAAGTAGAGGATTTAAGAAAAGATTTGGCAGGATGTAGGATAATTTTTTACCATAATGGAGATGTAAAACGCTCTCTAAATTCAGATATAATTCGAGATAATTTTAAAATAATAGATATAAAGCTTCATCACCATGAAGCTATCATTGGTGGCAAAAACCCTAGAAAGAATATGCAGCTGATAAAAGCCATTACCAAAGCTTTCATGTGGAATGAGCAATTAGAAAAAGGCGAAAGAACCTCATATCAGGATATCGCAAACCATGAAGGCATATCATCATCTTCATTCGTGAACAGATCTATGAGATTAAGATTTCTAGCTCCTGATATTATTGAAGCAATATTTGAAGGGTATCAACCAGCTGATTTGACAGTATCAAAATTATTCGCTGTCAAAGAGCTTGATTGGAAAAAGCAGCGCAAGCAACTTTCATTCTCCTAAATCTCCATATTTTCGTATAATTTTTTTGCCTGATCTTGGGTAGTAAAAACCTACCCTTAAAATACCCATTTTTTAAATTTCCCAGTAAATTCCCAGTAAATATTCCCAGTTAATTGATCACTGGGAATTTAGGGTTTTAAAAACCCGCACCTCGGAACCTCTCTCTTTAGAGAATTATGCTTATTTTGATATGTTTTGAGTGTATCAAGAGCTCTGCCAGTGCAGGCAGCAAATTATCATAGCCAGATAGTGGCTAAATTCGGGGATTCTGTAGTTGAGGTAGGATTATTGCCAGAAACACCAGATAGACTGGCGGAGCGTGGGGGATTCGAACCCCCGATACAACTTTACAATCGTATAACGGTTTAGCAATTTGAGTTAGTCAACACCATACAACACGCAGTAATCAGCCACGGAAAGCAAATCAACACCTTGCAAGAAATCACTTTGTTGTAGAGTGTTGTAATATATTAGGGTTTGTTGTCCAGTAGTGTCCCAAATTTGTCCCAGAGTTTTAAGGCTATTGACTATTAGTATTGTTTTTCAATATGTTATCTTTAAAAGTTACCACATTAAGTAACCTTGCTACAAATGGCAACTGAAATTTAACAGTTTATTAACCATTCTATGCTATGCTAAAAATGAGCACAAATGTCTGAATATAATAATATTATACAATATTTGCAGTAATTTGGTAATTAAGAAAAAAAGTATCATAAGTGTGGGAATTATTTAAAATCGCTGGTGGTTTTTTTGGTGGCACTATACAAGTATCGCATGAGCCAGATAGAAATTCGGCTAGATATTACCAAATTCAAGAAAAAATTGACGCCAATTTTACCTTCACCACAGGTGATGCTTTTGTTTATTTATACGGAAAAGAAGTTGATGGAAAGTTAGAAGCGCATCTTTTAGCAGAAAAAAATGAAGATGCCGGATTTTTGATTCAAAAAATACCCATAGATGATCCTTCAGAAATTGATTTTAGAAATTCTAATTATACAAGAAATAGCTTATATAACTTTTTAGAGTTTAATATCGATAAATATAAAGAGGTTAATTTTTTTTATGATAATCAAAAATTTGAAATATACGACGAAAAAACTTCCTTCCAAAAATTCGGTATTGAATTTGGAGTTAATAATTTACTAGAACACGTACAAAAAAACTATTCGCAACCACACCTTGAAAATAGTAAAAATAACCTAGATTTTCAAGAAAGAATAAAAAAAACAAAAATTAGAATCGCGGATCGATATGCTTCTTTACCCGTTTTACAACAAGAGCTGTTCTTAAATTCATCACATACCTATAGTATGTCTATAGATGAATGCTCTTTTCAATATTACAGCCTACAGAAAGAAGATGGTCAAAAAGTTTTGGTTAATAGGGAGTATGGAGGATATTATAGCAAAACGGAAAACCATAAAATAAAAATTTCTGGTGTATCTGATTATTCAATAAATGAAGTTATTCCCCATGAAGAAGGGCATAAACTACATTTAATGCTAGAAGAGTATGCTGGAGATGTTTTTAAGGAGTTTCAGTCAAACTTAGAAAAGGAAATTTTAGAAGAATCATTTGAAAAAAGCCGTCTTTATAATCATTATACTGGAGGGAAATACGAATCAGATTTGGAGACAAGAACAAAGGAAGCGTTGGCGGAAATATACCAGTATTATACAGAAGAATTAGATAAAGGCAGAAGCATTAAACAAATAGATAAAGTACTTTCAAAAGAATATAAATATATCTGGCCGAATTTTAGGGATAAGATTTTACCAGTCTATAATGAGGTTTATTCTGATCCTGTATTAGTAAAAATGATAAATAGAAATAATGATAATTTTTTAGATCATAATTACAAAACTATTTTTGAAGATCCGGGTTTAAGTGGAAAAGATCTATTTTATATAAAATTAAATGAAGACGGTAGTATAAAATATTTTGATATTTATGCTGGTAATATAAATAATGTTTCGAACAGAGTTAAGGTAAAATACTTATCAGATTATTTTAACAGTAAAAAGCAACAGTTGCATGTATATGATTTTATCTCGGTTTTTGGAAAAGAGATTGTTGAAAGGTCTATTGCTTCAGGCAAAGAGTTTGTAGATTTTGATAATGCTAAAGAGCAATATGAAACTTATAAGGCCTTCGAAGAGTCTAAAATTAGAAATTTTATTAGTCTCGCAGATAGATTAGATGAGAATGGAAATAAAGTAAACCATTGGGAATGCAGAACATCTGAGAACGGAAACACCATCCTATATATCTCCGAGAACAATCTGCCGGAGGGCTATACTATCGAGTCTCTTAGTGAAGAGATCGGTAAATATTACAATGGGGGAATAACAGCTTCCTATAGTAAAGATCCGGGCAGGGGACTAGTAGTGTATAATGATGGCGGAAGCAGTGAAAATATTTTTAATGATATAATATACCAGCTTGACGCTCATCAGTATGTTTTAGAAATAGAGTCTGGGCAAGTTCATACCGTTGAAATTGATGATGGGGCAATAACTGTCAATGACCAAGTAGCCAATTCAACTCCAAATACAACTGATGCAGAAAAGAATCGAAGAAATGTAATTGATGTCAATACCTATCCAGATTTTACTTCAGGGTCAGACTATCCTGGTCTAAAAAGTTGTGAAGACTATACTGTAGGGCGCAACGAACCATATAGTTCAGCAACAGTAAGGGTTGAACAAGCACTTGGAGTTGAGGGGTTTGCTTATAAATACAAATTACCACAACATTTCAAAGATTATGCAGCCTTAAATGCATATGTTATTGGGTCATTTAGATTTCATCTAGGCAACGTTGATAATAATTATGCTGAAATAGAAGAAAATTTGAGACCACAATTGATTGAGGAGGGTAAACAAAGACTAGAAGTATTTGATAGATTAATTGACGATATTTTCGAAAATAATCCTGAACTTAAGAGAGAGAATTTTAACCTAAATAGTTATTCTAAGAAAACTGATTTTATTTGGGGGATAATGAATCAGTATCAACCTAAAGATATTCAATATTTTATTAATGATTATCAAAATCTAGGGCTTGAAGGACAAGTATGTAAAAATGGAATAATGATAAATACAGTATCATGTCCAGAAACATTGGATCTTTTAGATGGGTTGATTATTCAGAAAACAGGAAAACCTGTTCATACTCAGGTAAAGAGCGGTGCAGGAGAAGTTTTATTTGATTATACAGGTTATGATTCTTGTGCTCAATCTGCTCATTCTCATATGATTGGATATACAGCTAGGCACATTAATTTAAGCAATCCCGATCAAAATTATTATTCAATTCTAAAAGTGGATAAGAAGTGTCCAAAAGAAGGAATAATAACTATGTATAATATACAGAAAGGGCATCTACAGGCAAATTTAACAATTAATGGCTCAAACGCTTTAATTGAGGAAAGGTTAGCAAAATTAGAAGAAGCCTTTAAAGTTCTTTCAGATCAAAATTTAAAAGAGGTTTATGATAAAAATCTATACCGTCCAAGAAAAATTAAAGGTGTCAGTAATCCTTTGGGAGCTTTAGGTATTCAAGGGGCATTAATAGAAAATCATAGAAATGCAGTTGAGGAGGTCAAAAAGCATACAAATACTCAAACTAATGTTGCTCAAGAAACTACACCTCACGCTACACAAGAAAATGTAAGTACGCATGACATAGAAAATCATTCTCCAAAACCTGAAGTCAATTCAATTCCAAAAACTCCCCATTCTACAAAAGTTAGTGCGGTCGGTGAAGGTGGAGGGGCTGGATTAGGTGTTGTGATGGGGGTTTGGGGGTTAGTAGGTAAATTTGGTGAGGGTGGCACATATAAAACAGATTATGTATCAGGTGGTTCTCAAAGGGTTGCGGCTCAAGCAGGTGTTGTGTCAGATGGAAGTGCTATAGTTGCAGGGCTTGCAGAAACAGGAATATACAGAGCCTTATATATAAACACTCCTAAAGCTGGAGTTGATGCATTAGATGATCTGGCAAGATTAAGATTAGAAAAGTTAGAAAATGCAGGAAAAGTTTTAGGAAAGGTTGGTATAGCATTTGCGGTTGTAAGCGGTAGTTTAGAATTTTATGCCGCAAGTGAGGCTAGAAATGGTGAAAGGGCTGCTAATGTAATAGGGGCAACAGGCGGGGGTATTTTAGCGGGAATGGGTACAGGAGCGTTACTCGGTAGTATGGGCTGCCCTGTTATTGGTACAGTTATAGGGGGGCTTGTTGGTGCGGTTGCTGGTGCTTTTGGTGGTGGTGAATTAACAGAGTATCTATTTACTGATTCCTTGCAAACAGATTTTGATTCCAGAACAACGGAAGAAATCAACAATATTATTGATTCCATAGGTTATGTAGAAAACGCAGCGGTCAAAAATCAGGAGATAGCAAAAAAATATTATGAGGCAGATAAAAATTTAGCTGATGCAATTAATAGTGGAGATGTGAAAGCGATAAAAAAAGCTAAGACCGTCTATAACACAGCCCTTCATGATTTTGAAAATCATACCAGTAATTTCAATGCAAGATATAACTATAAAACAAGGGAGCTTGAAACGTGGGAACAACAAGTTCAAAATCTTGAAGAAGCAAAACAAAAACTTTCAGAACTGAAAGCAAAATACGATCTATTGCCTGATGGTAAGGGAACCCAAATATCCACCCAATTATCAGAAAAAATTCAGCGAATTGAGAATCTTCAGGCAAATGTTCTTGCTTCTCAAGCAGGAGACTTCTCTTTCCGTTCTGATGATGGACAAAATATTACCCTTAATGTTGACCGTGTAAAATCAGAGAGAAGTTCAGAACTAGAAAATCTGGCAAATAATAGAGTTTCTGAATTGAATGCTTTCAGTAATTTAAAGTCAAATTCTGAGAAATATTATAAAGCAATTAATCTTACTGGAATAGTTGAAGAAATTAATGACCTGTCTGACCCCAGTAAGAAGATTTATGTCATAAAATCTTACAGAGAAGAGCAAGCGGCTAGAGAAACCTTGGCTGAGGGAATTAATTCAGGAAGTTTAACTCCAGAGCAATTATTGGAACACCAAAGAAATTTCACAGAGATCAATAACCAGCAAGCTGATGAGCTTATAACAATTCGTGCTAAAATTGCCGAAATGGAAAAGGCAAGAGATGAGCATATTAAGGATATGAAAAATCCTACGTATAAAAAACTATATGATTCATTACCAGATGGTAGCCCTTCAAAAATTGACTATGAAGCAGGATTAGGTGCTTTAAGAAGTGCAGAGAAATATCTTTCCGAATCCAACGAATATCAAAATACTATAACGAAAATTGCACAAAACTCGTTTGAAGTACAAAACCTCCTAAATAATCCTCCTGAAGAAGTTAGAGCAGTCTCTTATGAAGACATAAATAGGCTGAAATCCGAACTTAATAGCTTAATAAAAGCAGAAAATTTAGATGCTAAAAGAATAGAAGAAGTAAGGCAAGCTATAGAAACTCAAACTCTTGAAATATCTCAATAGATGAACGGTATCGTTTGATTGGTCAATAATCAGCAGGAATCTGCCATTTATTTTTTGAGGCATCAATTTTTGGCGGATTTCTCTATAAAATTCGTCAACATGTTACTCAAACAGTTATATGAGCGTAAATATCTTATCTATTTCAACATGATAACATAAGACACCTAATCAAATGGGACAATTACTGGACAGTTGGGACAAGAAATCGGTGATTTCAATTTCCAAAAAGCCCCTGCTCAAAGCCCTATACAGAGCTTTCCTAGCGCTTAGGATAGTTTATATAATTTTTTGAGGAATTTATCATTATTGAGTGATTACATTCTTAACAATAAAATTTGCTGCTATTTACTCTGTGATGTGTTGTGGAGTAGTGTCCCAAACATGTCCCATTGGCTAAAAAATAGGGGGTAAAAACAGGGTATTTTTTAAGTGGCGGAGTGTGGGGGATTCGAACCCCCGATACGACTTTACAATCGTATAACGGTTTAGCAAACCGCCGCCTTCAGCCGCTCGGCCAACACTCCATTCTTAAAAAAGAAGCATAAATTCATGCCTCTAAAACTTTATCGCCCATGTAACGGTTTAGCAAACCGCCGCCTTCAGCCACTCGGCCAACGCTCCATTGGTCTTCCTTATATGGCAGTGATTAAACAATCTCAAGGGAAAAGATAGCATCTTCGATACTTCTTTAAAATAAATTTCCATTTGGAAAAAAATAAAGTATCACATAAACTATAGCAACAATATCAGCAGGATAATATGAAACAATTACTTGGTTTATTTGCGATAATAGGCGTTTTAGGCAGCGCGTCGGCTCTAACTTCCTGCTCTAGCGATGAGGAAGATCTCGACAAAGCCCTCAAAGACACTGAAACTTCGATCCCGGTTGAAGACATATTTGAAGAAGCCCGTAAAGAGATGGCCAACAAGAATTACATCCGCTCGGTTGAACTTTTTGAAGAGGTTGAAAGGCTATACCCCTTCTCTGAATTGGCCCCTAAAGCCCGCGTGATGACGGCATATTCTTATTATAAAGATGAGGAATATGACAAGGCCGTTGATACTATTGAAAATTTCATAAGCCTGAACCCGGGAAGTAAGGAAGTTCCATTCATGTACTATCTTAAAGCCATCTCCTATTATGACAGGATCAAGGATATCCGCAGAGATCAGGAAGTTACACGTAAGGCAAAAGTCGCATTTGAAGACATATTACGCAGGTTCCCGAATAGCGCCTATGCCCGTGAAGCCAAATACAAGCTTGATCTCATCAGAGATCACTTGGCCGGAAAGGAAATGGAAGTTGGCAGATTCTACCTGAAACGTAAGGATTATCTGGCTGCCATCAACCGTTTTAAAGAAGTTCTGAAAGAATATGATGATACTGTTCAGGTTGAGGAAGCATTATATAGGCTAGTCGAAACTAACAAGATACTTGGCATTAATAGCGAATCTGTCAAATATGCAGGTATTCTTGGATATAACTACCCTTCAAGCAAATGGTATAAAAGAGCTTACAGCCTTGTAAATAATGGCAATACCGGCGATAAGAAAGAAGGCATGCTTGAATCTATGTTCAGCTTCGGTGATAATGAAGATGATGAGGATCTAAAAGCTCCTGAATTGCACCCGGAAGGCGATTCCATCAAGGTAGATCAACTAATGCAAAAAGAAGTTGAATAAATGAAATATAATAACCCAGCCATAGTTGCCGATAAGACCGAACAAGCTCAGGAAGCTAAGAAAAAGCTTGTGAACAAATTTGGTTTTACGGAAATAAAAGATGGTCACGACACCCAGAAAGCTGATGTTATTATAGCAATTGGTGGTGATGGATTCATGCTGGAAACCCTACACATGCATATTGAAGATGGCTTGCCCGTTTATGGCCTTAACAAAGGCTCCATAGGGTTTCTGTTAAATGAATATTCCGAAAAAGACCTGCTTGAGAAAATTAATAATGCTGTAGATAGTAAAATTCATCCTTTAGAAATGAAAGCTACTACTCTTGATGGCCAGGTGGTCTATGCGCTGGCGATAAATGAGGTTTCACTACTCAGAACAACTGGACAAGCGGCAAAAATAAAGATCAAGGTTGATGGCATTACCCACATTGAAGAGATGATATGTGATGGCGTTCTGGTAGCAACACCTGCGGGAAGTAGCGCCTATAACTATTCGAATGGGGGCATGATATTGCCAATTGGTTCTAACCTTCTCTCACTTACACCAATAAGCCCTTTCAGGCCAAGAAGATGGCGCGGCGGCTTACTACCAAACACTGCCAAGATAGAATTTGAAGTTTTAAAACACTGGCGCAGGCCAGCTAAGGCTGTAGCTGATAATTTTGAAGTTGATGATGTTACTAATGTCGTAATTAAGCACGATGTTACCCGTACGATCCACCTTCTTTTTGACCAAGGGCATTCTTTAGAGGAACGTATAATCAGGGAAATATTTGAGGTTTCTTAATTTATCATGAGCAACAATAACAACAATAATGACGAAGATATAAGGGGCAAAAAAAGCCCTGAGATCGAAGTTGACCCAATCACTGGAAAGATTACCGTAAAAGAAACTGATGAGCAGGATGCATCTATCTCCAGCAATAAAGATAGTCAGCAAAGCCGTAAAAAAATGATAGAACCCCATCACGCGCCAGATGAACCGGCCCTTGAAGAAAAAGAAAAACGAAAGAATATTTTCTTAAACCTTTCACAAAGGATACTTGGCAACCAGTCGCGTAATATCAATAAAAAAAATCTTGATGTAGCGCAGAACATTGGCGAAAGGATGAACAAGATGGGCATAAAATTCATGGGTCATATCTCCGCTTCAAAATCAAGTCAGCTCAGCCCGGAAACACCACTCACAGGAAAAACCCAAACTCCGGACAAAGGAAATGACAGAAATATATAGAGATTTCTTCACTAATATTTAAAATATAAAAATGGCAGAAATTAGAGAAAATATAGTTCAGGAATTTTTCGGCAAACTATTCAACACAGTAAATGAATTTGCTGACGGTATATTCGCCGCTGAAATTGAGGATAAACAACTTTTAAATTCTGATACTTCTCAGGAAACTTTATATAAAACCAAACAAAGCCTTATAAATCTTACGAAAGATAATATCGTTAGGTCTGCAACCAGCGAGGAGTTTTCAAAGAATACAAAAAAAAGCTTCAATGATTTCTCAATTAATTTACCCAACAAAAGCATTACCCTGCTTGAAGTTTGCAACAAAAATGAATCATTACTTACAAAATATTTAATGATCTTTGAGATTCCCGAAGAGAACTTTAAAGACATAAAAGATGCCATAGCTTCAGCGGAGCAGAATAACCAGCAGGCTGAAAAGGCAAAGTCAATAAAACTGGAAGTAAAAAAAGAACCACTTACCGAAGAAGAATTAAGACAGCAAAGCCGTACCAAAAAGATAATGGAACGTGTTGAGAAGATGTTCAAACGATTCGGCGAAGCCTTTGCAAAGATATTCAGAAGTGAAGGCGCAGTTCTTGCAGATGCGGGAATCGTTTATAAAGGTAAGATCGAGATTGAAAGATCAGGCCAGTTAAGCCCTACAGTCGGCATCATCGCGAGCCGCGAAGAAAGAGAGAAAAAATTCTAACAATCACTACCCTAGTAATACTGATTATAACAACTATATATCTGGTTAAAATCATTTAAAGCCGGATGTCACAATTTAAGTTAGCAACAGATTTCTCACCAGCAGGTGACCAGCCCAATGCCATTGCCGCGCTTTCAAAAGGCCTAAAGCAAGGCCTTAGCGACCAGGTTTTGCTTGGCGTTACTGGTAGTGGAAAAACCTTTACCATGGCCAATATAATAAGGGATCTTAACCGACCGGCCCTGATAATGGCTCACAACAAAACTTTAGCAGCACAATTATATGCAGAGTTTAAAGAATTCTTCCCTGAAAATGCCGTAGAGTATTTCGTCTCTTACTATGATTATTACCAGCCTGAAGCCTATATAGCAAAAACCGATACGTTTATTGAGAAGGATTCTGCAATAAATGAGCAGATAGACAGGATGCGACATTCAGCTACGCGCGCGCTACTGGAAAGGCGCGATGTTGTAGTTATCTCATCAGTTTCATGTATTTACGGCCTTGGCTCACCGGAACTTTACCTGCAAATGACCTTTGAGGTTAAAAGCGGCGAAAGAACACCAATGCGCCAGATCGCAAACCAGTTGGTAGAACTTCAATATAAACGTAACGATAATAATTTCGTTCGCGGTACATTCCGTATAAAAGGTGATGTCCTGGATATATTCCCTTCCCACTATGAAGATGTAGCATGGCGGCTTTCCTTCTTTGGTGATGACATTGAAGAGGTTTATGAATTTGACTCACTTACCGGAAAAAAAATTCGTAATCTTGATAAGATAACCATCTTCGCAAACACTCACCATATAACCCCGCGCCCTACTCTCCTTCAAGCGCTCGACCTTATAAAAGCTGAACTCCAAGACCAGATAAAATATTTCGAACATTCAAAGAAATTGCTCGAACTCCAAAGAATTGAACAGAGAACAAAATTCGATATCGAGATGATCCTTGAAACCGGAACCTGTAAAGGTATCGAGAACTATTCCAGATATTTAAGTGGCAGGAAAACCGGAGAACCACCTCCAACATTATTTGAGTATTTACCTAAAGATGCATTATTATTTTTGGATGAAAGCCACGTTACCGTTCCGCAGATCGGCGCCATGTATAATGGCGACAGAGCCAGAAAAACTACTTTGGTAGAACATGGATTCCGTCTGCCATCTGCGCTTGATAACCGCCCTCTCAAATTTGAGGAGTGGGATAAAATGCGTCCTCAAACAGTTTACGTTTCAGCAACCCCCGCTAAGTTCGAACTTGAAAGAGCAAATGGTAAAGTGGTTGAGCAGATAATCCGCCCAACAGGGTTAATAGATCCGGAAGTAATAATTAAAACCTGCACTAATCAGGTGGACGATATAATTTCAGAAAGCCGCGAAGTTATTGCTAAAGGCTTTAGGGTTCTTATCACCACTCTTACCAAGAAAATGTCCGAGGATCTAAGTGAATACATGCAGGAGATCGGCATGAAGGTAACTTATCTGCATTCCGACATCGAAACAATTGAACGTATAGAAATATTAAGGTCACTCCGTGAAGGCACGACAGATATATTGATAGGTATAAATCTTCTCAGAGAAGGGTTAGATATTCCTGAATGCGGATTGGTCGGTATTTTAGATGGGGATAAAGCAGGTTTCCTGCGCTCCGAAACCTCGCTTATCCAAACTATCGGCAGGGCGGCAAGGAATTCCGAAAGTAAAGTTATCCTCTACGCTGATGTAATGACCGAAGCAATTAAGAAAGCTATTAGCGAGACAGATAGAAGAAGAAAGATCCAGACCGCCCATAATGAAAAGCACGGCATAAGACCAACAACAATTATAAAAGCTATTTCCTCTGCTATCAAAGATGAGAAGAAAATTAAAAAGGCTGAAGAAGCCGCTAAAGCTCAAAAGGAAAACAAAATTATTCCACTTCCTGAACTTCGCAAAAAAATGGTCACTGCCGCCGCTGACCTTGATTTTGAAAAAGCTGCACAATACCGCGATATGATCAAAGAACGTGAGAAAGTGGAATTGTTTGCTTAGTATTTATTTCACAAAACAGGCAACTATCTCCAAGTGTGAAGTAAAAAGGAACTGGTCAACAGAATTAGTTGAGATCAGTTTATAACCTGAAGCCACTAAAATTCTAGCATCTCTTTCAAAACTTATAGGATTGCACGAAACCATTATAACTTTCTGAACATCACTTTTTGCTATCTCTTTTATTTGAGGTTCAGCACCATTAGCAGGTGGATTTATAATTACCGTATCTATATTTTTAAACTCAACAGATTTTAAAGGATTTTTATAAAGGTCGCGAACCTGAGCTGAAACACGGTTTTTTAAACCATGATTCTTTGCAGCATTCAAAAGTGCCATTACCATATCTTCCGAGCCTTCAAAAGATAAAACCCTTTCAGCAAATTTTAGTGCAGGAAAAGTATAAGTTCCGAGCCCGCAGAACAAATCCGCTACCTTTCTTGAATCCTCTAAATTAGCCAAAACTAACCGTGTTATCTCCTCTTGGCTTTCAATAGTTGCCTGCAGGAACGACCCAACCGTAACTTCAACTTTTACATCCGCTATTTTAATATAGGCATTTCCTGAATCATATATCCTGCTGGAATCATACAGAGTTTTCTCGGTTAAACGTATAATGTTATTTTCTTGCGCAAAATTTTTGAGTTGATGTTTAAGATCATCATTACAGCGTTTTTTAACCGTAAGAATTACATCCAACCCTTCATCAAGCTTGGTAATATTCAGCCCAGTAAAATTCTCTAAATTACTATCTAAAACAAATTTCTTAAATTTCTGGATAAGCCCATAAATTGCTTCATCAAGAATATAACACTCCTCCATATCAATAATATTATAGGTTCTGGATTCATTAAAACCTATTTTCACTGATTCCTTTTTTGCAGATATCTTCACTTCAGCGCGTCTTCTGGATTTTTCAGGAACAACAAATATTTCACTAATTAAATTCTCTTCAAAACCTAACCTTCTAACTATATTTACAAGCACATCCTGCTTTACCTTTCGGTAAGAGTTTTGATTTATATGCTGAAGATTGCACCCACCACATTTTGTAAAATGACCGCATAAAGATTCTACCCTGTCAGGAGAAGGAGAAATTATCTCAACCAGAGACGCCACTATCTCATTTTTATTTTCTTCTATAATGGAAACTTTAACAACATCACCAATTACAGTGAATGGTACAAAAACTTTTTTGCCGTTACACTCAGCTATTCCATCACCCTTCCCTGCCAGCTTTATGATCTCTACATCAAGAATTGTGCCTGAACCTGACATCAGTCTACAAACTGTTTAGAATACAAATTAGCGTATTCACCATTACGTGAAATAAGCTCTTCATGAGAGCCTTCCTCAATTATCCTGCCGTGAGAAATAACTATTATTTTATCCGAGTTCTTAACTGTAGTTAAGCGGTGAGCAATCGCTATAGTTGTCCTGCCTTCCATAAGATTATGAAGCGCGTTTTTCACTGCATGCTCTGAAGTTGTATCTAAAGCAGAAGTAGCCTCATCCAGTAGCAACACAGGAGCATTCTTAAGAACTGCACGCGCAATAGCTATCCTCTGTCTCTGACCGCCAGAAAGCTTCTGACCATTCTGCCCAACCCTTGAATGATAACCACCCTCAAGTTTTAAAATAAATTCATGCGCTTCGGCGATCTTTGCTGCTTCAATTATTTCTTCCTCAGTTGCGTCCTGCTTGCCATAACGTATATTTTCAATCACCGTATCATCAAACAATTGAACATCCTGACCAACATATGCAACAGCATCGCGTAATGATTTTTGAGTGATATCCCGAACATCATTGCCATCTATTTTCACGCTTCCCGAAGTCACATCATGGAACCGCAACAATAAGTTCATGATAGTAGATTTACCACCGCCTGAATGCCCCACAAGTGCATATTTTTTACCGGCTTCAGCTTTGAAAGATAAGCCATTAATAACAGTATCACTAGAATTATAACTGAAATTCACATTTTCAAATTCTATATTACCCTTAACATTTTTCATTTCGATAGCATCAGGCTTATCAACTACGTGAGCTTTAGTATCAAGTAACCCGAAAACCCTGCCTGCGCATATCAGGCATATGTGCAGTTGCACATTTATGTTACCGATAGATTTCATCGGTTTATACGCCATCATCAAAGCCGCAAAAAAGGCAAAAAAACTGCCCGGTGTTGCATGTCCATCCATTACTAAAGTTCCGCCGTAAAATAATACACCTGCAGTACCTATACCGATAAGAGATTCATTCAATGGAGATGGAATATTGGAAATACGTGAAATTCTCCACGCCAATTTATATAATCCATCAAGCGATTTTTTCACCTTTTTCGATTCAAATTCTTCCGCATTATATGATTTTACTACTCTTATAGCGCGGAGCGAATCATCCATTAAAACAGTAAATAACTCTAGCTGCTGCTGGTTACGAACCATATATTTGTTTATTTTTCTATATACCAGTACAATAGGATAAGCAGCAAGCGGAACACCTATCAATGAGATAAGGGTTAATTTATAGTTCATGAATAACATGACCCCAAAAAGGAAAATAACGGAAAAGAAATTTTTAAAAACACCTGATAGAATAAGGTTAATAGCACCCATCATGCCGTTAATGTCATTCACAATGTTTGACATCATGCGTGAAGCGGAAGAATTATTGAAATAGGTAATGTCAGATTCTATAAATTTACGGAACAGGCGATAACGCATATCGTTCGTCATACGCGCAGCAAGGGAAGCAGATATTACCGTATTATAATAAGTGGCAATACCCTTACCCAAGGTAACAACAAATATCAGAATAGGTATCTGTAATAATATCGCATTATTAGCTGTATTGAATAAACTTTGGTCAACTGCCGGCTGTATAAGATACGCCTGAAAAGAATTAGTACCGGCGATTATTATCATCAGCACAATATTGAACAAAATTATAAGCTTATATGGCCAGATAACTTCTTTTAAAATTCTGAATAGATATTTTTTATAATCTTTGAATTCCATAGTTTGTAATATCATTATTTACATGTGCCTATGTAAAACAATCTGATGTAATTGCCAAGATTTTATAATCAGGAAACAGTATTTGTACCGGAATTTGTACGGTTATACTTATCTTCTATCCTAATGATGTCACATTCTTCAAGAATTTCCCCGGTCTGAACTTCAATAAATTCGATATTTTCATCAGTTTCATTCTCTATCCTATGGATAGAACCCTGCGGAATATAAGTAGATTCATCAGAATTAAGCATAATGGTTTTTTCTCCATTAGTTACTTTCGCAGTCCCGCTTACCATTATCCAGTGCTCAGCTCGGTGGTTATGATATTGCAGGGAAATTGAGCTGCCTGGTTTCACGATTATATATTTCACCTTAAAACGCCCCCCCATAAATATTTCCTCATAACTACCCCAAGGGCGGAAAACCTGAGGGTGTGCCAGATGTTCAGCACGGTTCTGCTTCCTGATATAAAGAACAACATCTTTAACACTTTGCGCATCTTTTTTATTACAGATCAAAGTTACATCATTGACCTGAATTGCAATTATATCCTTAAGGCCTATCGCAACCAATAAACCTTTATCACTGCGCAGATAACAATTACTGTTATTTTCAGATATAACATCCCCAACAGTAGAGTTACCTGCTTTATCCTGAGCAGTTTCAGAGTGAAGAGCATTAAAATTACCAAGGTCACTCCAGCCAATATCAGGCGGAAAAGTTATAAGTTTAATTTTTGAGGTCTTTTCAAGAACTGCATAATCAATAGAGATTTCCTTACATTTTGAAAAACTATCAGCATTAAGGAATGTGAATTCATCTACATGCGTAGCAAGACCAAGCGATGCTTTACCAAGCGTTATTATTTCAGGCTCATATAAATCGAGTTCAAAAAGATAAGTTTTTGCCGAAAAACAGAATATGCCGGAATTCCAGTAGAAATTACCTTCTTTAAGCAGAGATACGGCTTTTTCTAGACTGGGCTTTTCAATAAAGCGCTCAATATTGCCATCTTCGTCTTTCTTTTCTATATATCCATAGCCAGTTTCCGGAGAAGTTGGCGTTACACCAAAAGTGGCAATATATCCTTTTTTAGCAAGTTCCCTCGCCTTAAAAACACTTTGAAGGAATGAGCTACCTGATTTTATAATATGGTCAGATGCCATTACTAGAAGAACTACCTCTTCTGAAAAATTCTGCTTTGCATATAAAGCTGCAACAGTTATGGCAGCAGCCGTATTTTTTGACTCAGGCTCCAAGATCACTGCTTCTGCGCTTACACCAACTTTAAGTAGCTCTTCTCTTATATTAAAGCGATGTTCACCATTGGAAATAATAAGAGGGGGTAAAAAATTGTTCGCATCAGAAACTAATTTTATTGCTTTAGTAAAAAGCGTTTCATTATCCACCAGATTCAAGAATTGCTTGGGACGCACCTGCCTTGAAAGCGGCCAAAGCCTTGTACCTGAACCTCCACATAAAATTACAGGCAGAATTTTTGTATTATTATTCATAATCTAATATTATTACTAACTTTAAACCTGTAAAACTATAGGATACAACCTGTAATAGCTAATATAAATTATACTATTAGTCTATAAATTTTTGGTTTTATTACCTGAATTTAAGCAAAATCACTGATCTAAATAAATTGAAAGATATAACCAAATTCTTTATTAGCCTAAGAGCACTCAAAAAATATTCTTATTTTAAATGAATAAAGGCGTTAATATTATAGGTTTTGCCCGTAATGACCTAGGTTTGGCAGAGGCTTGCAGGTCAGTCGCATTAACTTCTGAAAGTGCTCATATACCTACTTGCGTAATTAATGACAAAACTTCTAAACACCCAGCCACAAATAGCTGCATTGACCATCTTCTAAAAAACAGACCCGAGTTTAATACCAACATTTTTGCTAATAATATTGATGTATCGTCTGAGGCAAAAGAGAAATTAAAAATATTTGACGGATATAATATATGCTATGCCTTTTGGGAGTTTCCTAAAATACCTAAATCCTTAATTTTAGCTTCCGGGCATTTTAATGAAATATGGGCACCCACTAAATTTGTACAACAAATATTTTCTAAAAATTTCAGAACGCCAATTATCTATATGCCCCACGCAATAGATTTTAAGATAAAAGGAAATTATAACAGAGAGTATTTCAATTTACCTAAAGATAAGTTTATCTTCATATTCAGTTTTGACCTTTTTTCCTATGGTAGAAAAAATTCCTGCGCAGTAATAGAGGCCTTTAAAAAGGCGTTTGACAAAGATAGAGCAGATATACTCTTAATTATAAAAACCAACGGTTTTGAAGTTGATTCCTGCAAAGAGCGTTTAGCAGAATTAATGCAAAAACTTGATCTACCAGGACATCAAATTCACAATATTAATTCTAATTTAAACCGCGATGAAATGTATGGCCTGCTCAAAGTATGTAATTGCTATATATCTTTACATAGAACAGAAGGTTTAGGATTAGGGATGGCAGAAGCCATGAAACTCGGCAAACCAGTAATAGCAACCGGCTATTCAGGAAATACGGATTTTATGAATAATGACAATTCTTTTTTGGTTAATTATTCAATGGTAAAAGCCAGCATAGATCAGCATGGATTCCTTGAAAAAGACAGCACTTGGGCAGAAGCAGATATTGATCACGCAGCCATATTAATGGAACATGTTGTTAATAATGAGGCCGACCGCAACTTGAAAGCAAAAGCTGGAAAAACCTATATAGATGAAAACCACAGCTATAAAAAAATTGGGTCATTATACCGTCAAAGACTTGAATCTTTAGGATTAATATAAAGTTATGAAAAACTTAAGAATACTCAACATTTTACATTCCCCCTATTATGCGGGCGCTGAAACTTCTTTCGTAAATCTTACAAAGACCCTATCTGAAAAAAATACAGTTCTTTGCATTCTACCTAGTAAAAGCCAGACTAAAAATGACCTGACAAAACTGGTTGGTAATAATATCATTGAATATGACAAGGCTTATAAAAATTTCGGAAGATTTGATATTTTAGCTAAATTAAAAATCACAAAAATTATAAAAAAAAACAAGATAAATCTTGTTATTGTTCATAATGGCAGAATGCTGGACATACTCAAAACATCTTGCACAAAAGTTCCCATCCTTGCTTTTAATCATGGTACCAATCCTAAAAAAACTGCAAAAGCTGATTATGCTTTTGTTGTTAATTCAAAAATGTATGCTGAAGTTGAAAAGGCAGGAATGGCCAGTAATAAGATATATTTAATACCAAATTATATTAACTTGCGATCATGACAGCAAAAGAAAACAAAATTTTAACCATAGGCGTTATAGGCAGATTTTCCCCTGAAAAAGGTTTTGAAGATTTCTTTCATGCCTTGAATATACTAAAAAATGGTAACGAATCATTTAAAGCAATTATTGCAGGTGATGGTGAGTTAAAAGATAGATATATTTCCATTGTTAATAGTCTTAGCTTAGCTGAATCAGTAAATTTTGTTGGCTGGGTAAATAACAAAAAAGACTTTTTTGATAAGATAGATATTTTCTGCCTGCCTTCGAAACAAGAATCTTTTGGCATAGTTCTGCTGGAAGCAATGCAATTTAAAAAACCTATCCTTGCAACTGACTGCGATGGCCCGAAAGATATTTTTAAAGATGGAATAAACGGCCTTTTATGCAGAAAAGATGACCCGGAAAGTCTAGCCCAAGGCTTAAAAATATTACTTAATGATTCAGTATTAAGAACAAACCTATCAGATGAAGGATATAAAAATTTAATAGAAAATTATACGCCTGAAGTAGTAGGAAAAAAGATAGAAAGCGCTCTTGAAAACATTATAGCGGATTTTAAAAAATAATATTTTCCGCTCTATGAAAATTTTAAATATTACATATAATAAACAATCTGGCGGTCTAGAGCAATCCTTCATAGATTATGCCTTTTCCATGCAGCAACGCGGCCATGAAGTACATTGTCTTACTTGTATGAATTCCGGATTTGAAACGGCTTTAAAAAAGAAAATAAACCATATTCACTATAGTAAATTTTTAAGAAAAAAATTCTTCAGATTTTTATTACTACTCGAACTTAAATTGATTTTAAAAAAAATTCAACCCGATATGGTTATCCTTCATAACGAAAGGAATATTGATATTATTTACAAAGCCATTAACGGTAAATGCCCACTAGTTGCCGTTAATCATGGCGGAAAAATAAAAAAGATAACTAAATTTTCAAATCACATTTTTACAGTCAACAGAGCCATCGCCGAGCAGATCAAAGCACACCACTATAAAAGCGCTAATATAACTATTATCGGAAACATGCTGGAAATTTAAAGCTATTTCTTTGCGGCAGCAAGTTTAAGATCAAACTCAACCATCATATCAGCCAATTTTTCAAGGTTAACTTTAGGGTTCCAACCTAGAACCTTACGCGCTTTTGAGGCATCACCAAGAAGCACATCAACTTCAGCCGGGCGATAATGCACAGGATTGATCTTGATTATTGTTTTACCTGACTTTCTATCTACACCTATTTCTTTTTCAGCTTTTCCCTGCCATTCAATATCAAAACCTATTTTATTAGATGTAAGCTCAATAAATTTTCTGATAGTATTAGTCTCACCAGTTGCAAGAACATAATCATCTGCCTTTTCCTGCTGGGTCATTAAATACATACCCTCAACATAATCTCCAGCAAAGCCCCAATCGCGCTTGGAATCAAGCTCACCAAGTTCAAGCACCGGACGTTTATCATAATGGATTTCCGCCAATTGCTTAGTAATTTTTCTTGTTACAAATTCCTCACCACGTAAAGGTGATTCATGGTTAAATAAAATTCCTGAAGAAAAATGAAGATCATATGACTCACGGTAATTTACTACGATCCAGTGAGCATAAAGCTTTGCAACGGCGTACGGGCTACGTGGATAAAAAGGGGTTGTTTCAGATTGCTTCTCTGCCTGGATTTTACCATAAAGCTCTGATGTGGAAGCCTGATAGAATTTTGTCTGCGGACTGATAATTCTTATCGCGTCAATTATCCTTGCAACCGCTATCGCGTCAACATCCGCCGTATAGATCGGTTGCTCAAATGAAACACGGACAAAACTTTGCGCTGCGAGATTATATATTTCATCAAACTTATATTTCTGAATTATATTAAAAATATTATTAGGTTCGGTAAGCTCAAAATCAACAAATTCTATATCATGGTAAATACCCAGATATTCTAAACGCCATGCTATTTCAGATGAAGTACGACGTCTTGCTCCATATACTTTATAGCCTTTATCAAGAAGTAATTTCGCTAAATATGCGCCATCTTGGCCAGTTATTCCTGTAATTAATGCTGTCTTTGCCATGCTTCCAAATAATTTATATGCTTCGTGATAAATTAAAATAATTTTGTGTCAATATCATATGTGCTCCAAACTACTAAAAAACGTTGTAAAACATAAAAAATATATTAACTTCCCTCTTCTAAAAATGATATAAATATGAATTCAGAACTTATAACTTTTTGCAAACCCGAGTTTGTTTTCAAGGATGACCGAGGCAGCCTTACACAACTCTTCGGTAAAGGCGGATGGTCGCAGGCCAATATCATAACTTCACAGGCAAATACTGGGCGCGGCAACCATTTCCACAAGGAAAACCGAGAAATGTTTTACATTATAAAAGGTAGTTTTAATCTAACATTGGACAAAGGAGAGATTAGGGAAACATATCTTATCAAACCAAATGACTATTTTATCATAGAAAAATTTGCCAATCATTCTTTTGAATTTTTGGAAGAAACTACCTTTATAAGTTTCTATGATATAGGGGTTGAAAATACCCAGTATAAAATGGATATTCACTGTGGTTGATAATTATATTATAATTGGCGGCTCTGGCTATCTGGGCACGAACTTTATCAACCAGATTCATGACGCAAAAATTATCGCAACTTATTCAGATGAACAACCAGTTATTACCGCCCCTAACCTGATTTGGGGGAAGCTTGATATAACTAACCCTAATACAGTCGCAGCTTTTTTAGAAACCCTCCAACCTGATATTAAAAATTCCATTATAATTTATCTGGCCGCTTATCACCACCCCGATAAAGTTGAAAAAAATCCTGAGCTAGCTTATAATATTAATATAACCAGCCTTGAGTATTTTCTAAAAAAAATGGGTGTTCCAAAAAATTTCTATTATTCCTCTACACAATCCGTTTATGGAGAAAGTATAGATGGTAAAGTTTTTTCCGAAGATGATGAATGCTCTCCTGCCAATCTTTATGGCAGGCAGAAGATAGAAGCAGAAAAACTTGTTATAAAACATGGTTATAACGTTATACGCTACCCGTTCCTTATGGGTCCCTCCCTTACAGACCGCAAACATTTTCATGATGTTATTGTAGAAAATATTTCAACTGGGAAAACTATGGATATGTTCTCAGATTCTTATCATAACACCTTAAGCTTTTCTAAGGCAGCCGAACTTACTTTGGCGCTAGATAAAAAATTAAATGGTAAAAAGGTAGGTATAATTAATATCTCGGCAGATAAAGCACTTTCAAAATATGATATAGGCCTTACCATCGCTGATAATCACAATATTGACCGCATATTGATAAAACCAGTTTCAATGCATGAAGATGCCAATTTTTCAGCTACGAAACGGGCAAGCTCAACATTTATGAGTAATAAAAAACTTAAAAGCTTTTTAGGTTTAGATAAAGTTGAAAATGGGTTATAGATTTTTTATGACCATAAAGATCACTACAATAATCACATCACTTAACACGGAAAATTTTATTTCCCGTGCCATTGAATCATTTCTAGCGCAGAATTATGATAATAAGGAGCTTATTATAGTTGATGGAAAATCAACCGATTCTACCCATCAGATAATAAAATCTTATCTGAATAATAACCCCGGAATAATAAAAATGGTAACTCAGGAAGGCACAGGACTCTCCAATGCACGCAATATAGGTATCAAAGTTGCAAGTGGTGATATTATTGGCTTTTTAGGGGCTGATGATTTACTTGATAAAGATATATTTGAGAAAATGGCAAATTATAGCCAACTTACTGAAAATTATGATGTTATCTATTTCAATTCATACATAATTTCAAAAAATGAGATAACTTTCAATAACAGTGCTTCAAGAAATTTTACAAAAAAGAATCTGCTAAAATTCCCCCCGATTGCTCCGGGCGAGGCTTTCTATTATAAAAAACATATTTTTAATGACTTTCAGTTCAATGAAAATAATCTCTGTACCAGTGATTATGAATTCAATATGGCGCTTGTTTCAAGCAGAAAACATGTCTTCTTCCCTATAAATGAAACAGGTGTTTACTGGATAAATTATGGCAATAATATTTCTTCAAAATACTATAAAGAGCAACGTTATGAAACTATTGCGGTAATGCTTAAATATTGCAGTAAGTTTTCTGACTACAAAAAGGTTATACTCTACAACTTGAAAAACCTTATCAAATTTAACAAAAATGTTCTGGAAGCTTACCGCAGAATAATGAAATAGTTATACTTTAAAAGCTCCTCTACCAAAGAACCATTTTGCAATATATCTAGATTTCTTACGCTTTCTAAGCATCTCTTGAAGTAAACTCATCAGATTTTCTCTATTAAGAGGCTTAAGCTGCGTTTCGTTTGAACTGCTAAAAAACATATTTTCATCTTTAAATCTGTCTTTGATAATTCTCACCTGACTATCAAATGGAACTAAAAGATTAGCACTCCTAAACTTCTTTTCAAACTCATCCCGGTTTTGCATACAAGTCATTCTATTACTGAAAGCAGAATTATTATTAATTATACCATCTATACTAATAATATAATGCTCCCAATTATCCAGAAGCTTGAAAAAGTTTTTATTCTTGATTAAGAATTCCGCCTTAGTTAAAAGTTGCGGCAATATGAAATCAAGATTGTAAAAACCAATATCCTTATAACTGAATTTCCTGAAGTGAGCAGTATTCCGTATCTCCCCATTAGAATCACTGTGTTTAGAAAAAGCTAAGCCTGAGTAAGCAGAGTTCAAATTATCATTTTCATCAAACTTACGCTTTAAGGTTGCCAGATGATCCCTATACCACTTCACTTCCGGCTGCATGAACGCTATATATTTATCTTGCCCTTCAATACTATCTAAACAAAAAGCTATTATTTCTCCGGTAGTATTCTGCCTTTCACTTAATATCTCACCTTTAAAATTTTTTGCAAAAAAATCAGTATATAAAACAGTTACTGAATTTAAAAGAATAGAAGGGATTTTTAATTTTAATTTTTTTTCAAAACTTTTATCCAGAACTAAAGTTACATTATTTTTTACACCTTCCTGAGTTATACAATTTTCAATTGTCTCAGGCAAATCATTTAAATCCATTTTATCCCATAGAATAAAAGTTTTTATCTCTTCCTCAGGCTTAGTGGAATAAAATTTCTTCTTGTGCAGCTCTTTCCTTTCTAAATGGTTATCAATGATATCCTGTATCATTTTTTCAAGTGTATGCTGGCTTCTCAATATTGCTTGTGCATTTCTTACTTTTTTAAGGGCTACCTGTGGATTACTCATTATCCAGTCATATTTTTCCATTATTTTTTTAAAATTATAAGTCGCAGAAGTTTTGTCATAGTCGAAATAGAGTACATTATCCCCAAAAGTATTTTTTACGAATGAGTTATTATCTGAAATAACAACCGCCCCAGCCGCAATAGATTCATATATCCTTGCAGATGCTGCTCCTGCTTTTCTGTGCTCATTAGAAGATATTACTAGGGATACACCACATTTATTTATTTCCTCTATAACGGAGTGCCCATCAAAATCAATTTCACCACTGTAAGAATCATAACCTTCCCAAGGTTTTACTCCACCAAATTCTTTAGGGCCAAATATCTTAATTTTCCCTGTGGCATCAAGCTTTTCAAAAAGTTCACTATGCCTGCCATGCTTATTATTTATTCTTTCCCAGTTTATTCCACAATAGAAAATAGTAGATTTATTAGAAAGCTTTGGTTCCATTATCAGGCTTTCTGGTACAGAAGTAGTGAAAAGCTGATAATCAAGCGTATGATTGGTATTTGCAACAATAGTGCTGGTATGATCTAATATCCCTACAGATTCATAACCAATAAAATCATCTATCATTACCGTATTATTGTAATAAGACTGCATATCAGGAGAGCTTAGCATATACAGAGGCGGGTTCCAAAGCGCATAATAATAGAAACTATCTACCATTTTTGGAGTAGTATAATGAAGCGAAAGTACAAATTCTATATCAGATGGTTTTATAATCTTTTTAGTGAGGTAACGATTATTTTCGACAATTTTTCCGTCATTAGAAATAACAACAAGCTCATGCCCTATAGTTTCAGTTGCCCTTTTCAGTTTTTCAATAAATTCATATTCGGCATTCTTCATTCCTGGCCATGGCATCACCACTGCAAACTTCATTTTCTTATCCACTTTGATTTTCAAGCCAATTTATATAAGTTTAGGCATAAGACAATACATAATAATATTATCAAGGTAAAATTAACGGTATTAGTCAGTCAGGTTTAATTTTTTCCAAGATAAATCCTGATTCAAGAATGAAGAAGCATTAAATCTTGACCATATATTGCAGTTACATTATGAAGTTGCAAAGTATACGAGAAACAGGTCAAAATATGGCGAACACAAAATCACTTACTATTGCAATTGTTGCGCCTTGTTATAACGAAGCTGAAGTGCTGCCTCTTTCCATACCAAAATTGATATCATTGATCCAGGACATGGTAACAAACCATAACTGCTCAGTAAAAAGCTATGTAGTACTAGTAGATGACGGCTCCAAAGATACAACTTGGAATCTTATTTCCGAAGCAGCAGCAAAATTTCCCAATATCATACAGGGTGTAAAACTCGCGCGTAATGCCGGTCACCAGAACGCCCTTATGGCAGGCTTGAACTATGTTACCGGAAATTGTGACGCGGCCATTAGTATAGATGTTGATCTGCAGGATGACTTAACTGCTCTTCCACGTATGATAGAAGAATATAGGAAAGGTGCCGAGATAGTCCTTGGCGTCAAAGAATCCCGTACTGCCGACCCTATACTTAAAACATTTTTAGCTACTACCTTTTACAAGGTGATGAAATTGATGGGTGTGAACCTAGTAAAAAATCATGCAGATTGCCGGTTAATGTCTGCAAGCGCATTAGAAAACCTAGCAAAATTCCCTGAATCCGTATTATTTTTACGCGGCCTTCAATCATTGATACACAGTAAAATTTCTACAGTAAGTTACACTTTAGGACATCGCTTAGCAGGTGAAAGCAAATATCCTTTAAAAAAGATGCTAAGCCTCGCTATTAATGGAATTACATCATTTTCTACTGCCCCTTTAAGAATGATATTCTGGACCGGAGCAACAGTTTTTATAGTTTCATTACTGCTCGCTTTCTATGCTATAGCACAAGCAATAAATGGCCATACTGTACCCGGCTGGGCATCAGTAACAGTTCCACTTTATCTGCTTGGCGGCATGATAATGCTTTCTATTGGAGTAGTTGGAGAATATGTCGGAAAAATATTCATGGAAGTTAAGCACCGCCCAAGATTTTTAATTGACCAAATAACAAATAAGGCTTCAGCCGACAATGAATAGCAAAACTAAATCAACATTATTTAATCCTCAGCGCTACCATATTATACTGCTAACCATAATATTATGGGCAATATTTTCACTTCCTGCTATATTATTTGCTGGGTGGTTTCCTCTAGATTTAGGAGCTATTTTTAAAATGGGTCAAAATTTCCAGGAATGGTTACCGTGGATTCTTTCTCCCTACAATGGCTCCGGTAGGTACTTCCCCTTATATTGGATATATTATCTTTCTCAGGTGCCTTTATTTGGCACTAATGTTGCACCGTATTTTTTTCTTCAGAGCTTAATATTTCTTACCTCAGCAATTTTAGCAAGTGTCACTATATATAAACTTACCAGAAGTACTCGCTTAACACTATTAATGTTGCTGACATTTTATTTTAGCACACCCCTTGCAGAAAATATAAACACATTAGGAAAAGGAGAACCTTTATCATACCTTATATTAGCTGTGATATGGTTTATTTTTTTTATTAAAAATGTTATAAAGCCCTGCACTTTAGACTTGAAAAATGTACTAATTGACATTGCACTTATAAGCCCTTTATTCGCTCTAGCTATTTGGACAAAAGAAACTTCAATCGTACTCTTGGGTTTAGGATTAACAGGAGCTTGTATTGCGGTCTTTCTAGGTAAGTTTTGTCATTTACCAAATTACACTTCAATTGTTAAAGAATATCTGTGTTTTCTATCAACCTTGATTATTGGTTATGGTATTTCAAAGATACCATATGTAATATTCCCAGCAAATATTGAAGGCAGTAACTATACTGATTATGACATTACTCTTAAACTGATAGCAGAAAATTTTCTCTTTTATATATCTCAGCAGCCAGACGTAATCATGTTTGGAGTGCTGGCAATAATTTTGTTAGGAACTGCTGGTAAAATTTTATTTTTTAATAAAAAAGCTAAACCTGACCAATTAACTACTCGAGCTTATATATTTGCCCTGAGTCTTTGCGCTGTTGCTTGGGCCTACTATCTTTCACTTTTAGTATGGCGCTGGCCTATGGCTTATTATATGCTGTTACCTGCAATCATATTTAAAATATGCGCAATCTATGGAATTTATCTAACAAACCTTCTTGGGCTATTAAAAAAACAATATCTACGCTTTACAATATATCCACTGATAGGTTTAAGCCTTATATATAGCAGTTTTTATATATATTACATCACTTCAAGCCAGATAATATATTCACGCGTATACACTGACGCAATGTTTAAATCAGATCATTATTTGAACTTGCCTGGTGATAAACATGATCTAATTATTGAATCATATCCTTTTTATGCAGAGCAGATAGGAGTTCAGCTGGATACAGGAACAGGCTGGCGCTATCATACAGCAAAGGGAATCGCAGATGTACTTGACCCTGATGTTACCAGTAATAAAGAGTTATTAAAATTGCTTAATATTACACAAGCCCAAATTGATTCTAACATTGATAACGTCCCTAAACGAGGTGATTATTTGCTGGTTTTTACCGGAAACAATCTTGCCACCTGGTTCTCCCGCGGGGTTACCCCTTATTATAGCAAAGATTCCATATTAAAAATGCAAGGTGCTTATGATATGGAGCTTTTAGAAGAGAAAAACATCACGTTCCCGGCAATTTATATCAATACTTGGACACATTTATTAGATATGGAAAATTCTTATATTGGCTATAAGCTTTACCGTACACTTGACGACTGGCCAGAATTCCTTTGGAAAGGAAGGTTTCCTGATGGTTGGGCAGGAAATGTATCATCACTTTTAATAAACCCCACTTATCAAAGACCTGTTATTGTTAAAATAAGCGCTCCTGAATATATTTTGCCGCAAAAAGTTACAATTCGTAAAGATGGAGAGTTTTTGAAAGAGCTTACATTGATCAATACTGATGAGATAATATTGAACTTAAGTGATAAGGCTTTGTTAAAGCCCACACGTTTCCAATTTGATGCAGAAAAAACTTTTATTCCTAAGGAACTTAATCTTTATAAAGATCATAGAAAATTAGGCTTACTAATTAACCTTGATACAAGTGTTAATAAACCAAATAATTAAGATTATCGGAGGCTATATTTCATTTTTGCAGAAAAATTTTCAAATCTTTAAGCTTTTATGGAAAACCGCTTTTTCAATACAATTCATAAGATTTCTTGGAGTTGGAGTAATTAATACTTTGATTGGCTTTACAATAATTTTTGCCTGCATGTATTTAGCTAGGTTAGGTCCAGAGATAAGTAATCTAATAGGTTACGTATGTGGTGTTATTATTTCGTTCTTTTTAAATAAGAAATATACATTCAACAGTAATAAAAAAGGCCATAAGGAAGCTATCCGGTTCCTTATTGTTTTTGGCATAGCATATACCGCAAACTTGCTTGTTCTTTATATACTGATTCACAATATCCATATATCCAAAGATTTTAGTCAAATCTATGCAGGGATTGTTTATACAGTCACTTCCTATCTTATGAATAAATATTATGTTTTTACAGATTCTATATCTAAAAATCCCCATATTAGCAGGGAGAATAGCAATTCATGAACATACTTAATAAATTTCAAATAAGATTAAAAAAGCTTCTAAAAAAATATATTGAAAATATTGAGGGAGAACCAACGCGCGCATATTTAGCTGAAGAACTGGGAAAACTTCACAGCCATGTAATGAGAATGGAAGAAAATCGAACATATGAATTAAATGAGGAGCTTGATAGTCTCAAGACTGAATTAAGCCAGCTTCATAATTTAACTGTAAACCGCCATGAAGAGCAATTACAGTTTTTGAATAAACAGATATATGATTTAAAGCGTAGCTTATACCATAATTCATTTCCAGAAATAGCAAATGCATTTAACGGCCAGTTTAGCAAACAAAAAATTTTTACTGATTTGTGTAACGTTTTAACTTTTGATGTATTTATTGAAACCGGTTCTTATCTGGGCAAAACCACTAAATTTTTATCTAGCCTTGGCAAACCTGTTTACAGTGTAGAAATAAATGAAGAGTTTCATAAAAAAGCAATCGCACTTCTAAGCGACGAAAAATTAACTAATATTGAACTCGGTGATAGCATTCAATTTTTGAATAAATTAACTAAGCATATTATACCAAAACAGGAACTTGCTTTTATATATCTTGATGCCCATTGGTATAATCATCTGCCTTTGCGCGAGGAGATAATTTTGATTGCTACTAACCATCCTTATTCAATTGTCATGATTGATGATTTTAAAGTTGAGGATGACAATGGTTATGGATATGATTCTTATGAAGACGGACAGGAAGTAACACTCAATTTTCTCCGCAAAGAATTAAGAACGCATAACTGGCAGGTATTTTTCCCTTCCATGCCTTCCAAGAAAGATCATATAACTAATGATATACTCCCACCACGTGGTACAGCTATATTAGCCTGTGATCCTGAATTGATCCATAAACTAGAAAGTATATCAAATTTACGTCATTTTCCATGCTGAAGCACTTTATTAGAAAATGCGTAAAGCATATTAAAATAAATCTAAGCCGGGCTTATCTTGCTCAGGAAATAAGCAAGCTTCACCAGCATGTAATAGAAATGGAAAAAAGAGCCGCTCCCAGTTTTTCCTCTGAACAGCTAATTATTATGTCTTCCAGGTTCAGACGAAACTTTTTACCAAATGATAGTACAGCCCTTCATAAAAATCTTATGGCTGTATGGAAAGCAGGATCAAATTCAATTATTAGCTATAAAGATTTACTCGAAAGCAGCTTCCGCGTATTTTCGCAAAATGATGAAGATGGTATTATTTTAAGAATTTTCAGCCATATAGGTCAAACCAATCAATATGTTATAGAAATTGGCAGCAACTGTAATGATTCTGACCTCGGGATCCCCGAAAATCTTTCAACCAACCTGATAGTCAACCATGGCTGGCATGGCGCAATTTTTGAACTTGATGCAACTGAGTGCGACAAAATGCGTTATTTTTTTGCACGTGATTCCGCAACAAAACATTTCCACGTAACCAATAATGGGAAAAGCCATTATTTTTCTCCGCTTATAATCCAGCAATCCATTAGTCCTGATAATATAAATCAGCTCCTTCAGCAGGCTTGTTCTTTACCTGAACCAGATCTAATGATCCTTGATATTGATGGTGGCGATTACAACGTAATGGAAAATATTAATATAGTCCGCCCGCGGGTTCTGGTAGTAGAATTTGAAAAACGCTTTAGGGATAGGCACAGCGTAATACAGCACGACAGAGAATCATTCAGCAAAAGATGGCCGCAATCAGGCACTACCAGCCTGCCTGCCTGGGAAAAATTGCTGACCGGAAAAGGCTATACCTTATGCGCTATAGGCTCTTGCGGATTTAATGCTTTCTTTGTCCGATCAGATATTGCTAAAGATAAATTTTTACCGTTAACTTCTGTAATGGCTTTTGATATGCATCCAATATTTTCCAGGGTTCCAGAAGATTTTTGGGTTGCCCCTGATGAAAGTTGGCAAACAGTTTAGATCATATTTATGAATATACTTCTCACAGGCGGCGCAGGTTATATTGGCAGCCATACCTATTGCGCGCTTATTGAGGCTGGTTATACACCTATTATCCTTGATAATTTTTCCAATAGCCATCCCGAAGTTTTAAACCGCCTTTCTCAAATTACAGGTAGAAAAGTGATTTATGAAACTGGTGATGTATGTAATCAGAGCTTTGTTGAGGATGTTATCAAGCGACATAAAATATCTGCGGTGATACATTTCGCCGCTTTTAAATCCATTAATGAAAGTATATTAGATCCCCTCTCATATTATCGCAATAACGTTGGGGGCCTCATCAGCTTACTTGATGCTATGGAGGCCACAAAATGCTCTTGCTTAGTTTATTCTTCAAGCGCCGCTATATATGGTATTCCAGATACTGTTCCCATTACAGAAGATTTTCCCCGCTCTTACACAAATCCATACGCCCATACCAAAATAATAGGCGAAGATATTCTTACATCTTTAAATATTACGAAACCAGATTGGAACATTGGCATATTACGTTACTTTAACCCTGTAGGTGCTCATTCAAGTGGTCTTATAGGCGAAAACCCCAAAGGTATTCCCAATAATCTTATGCCTTACGTATCTGAAGTTGCAATTGGTAAACGCCCTTATCTCAACGTATTTGGAAATGATTATGATACTCCCGATGGTACCGGAGTGCGTGATTATATCCATGTGGTCGATCTTGCCGAAGGCCATTTAGCAGCATTAAAAGTTTTGCTGGAGCAACAAAAATCCTTTACTGTTAACCTCGGAACCGGGCAAGGATATAGCGTACTGGAATTAGCTCATACTTTTGAAAAGGTAAGCGGTAAAAAAGTACCAATTAAAATTGCTCCTAGACGTGCCGGGGATGTAGCAGAATGTTATGCCAACCCGTCTAAAGCACAGGAAATTCTAAAGTGGAATGCTAAAAAAAATCTTAATGATATGTGCTCAGATGCCTATAAGTGGCAGCAGCAAAATCCAGATGGCTATCATAATTCTTAACTTAAAATCTCCATTTCCGGCGATAACGGAGTGTCGGCTCTTCCACTAATTTATAAGAAACATATCCCATCAAGATAGATAAGCTAAGTATTGAAGTTGAAAATAAGAATAGATTATCCTCAAATAAATTATAATAGCGGAATGGCACTAGTATAACCCCATGACCTAAGAAGCAGCCATAAGATATTGCACCTGCCAGATTATCAAGTTTATTAGGCTTCATATCTTTTAAAAACAATATAAGCAGCACTCCAATACCAAGACCTAAATATATTTCCGTGTTAAATCCTGCGGTTATGTCTTTATAAAGAATTACATATGCCATATTCACTGCAAGTGCGGTTAAAGCTGCAACTCCCCATCCCCACTGCTGTTTATATATAAGATGACCTACAACAAAGAATATAAAAGGCCCGGGGAGATTATTATAACTATAACCTGAAGTATTAATATAGCTCATAGTGGCTAAGGAAAAAACTATTATGCTTATAATAGAACCGATAAGGATTATTCTATTTGAGGTAAAAATTAGCGGAACAAGAAGATAAAAAATTAGCTCATTGGAAAGTGATCCAGCTTGGCCAATCAAGGGATACTGAACTAGAAACGGAAAGTATACTGTTAATCCTAAAGGGAAAACCGTAAGGTTAGAAAAAACATCCAGAAGAGAAAAATTCTCCATCTTAAATCCGGAATAGCTCGGAAAATCTATTCCAACCACTAATATAAGAAGAAGCGTTAAGAACCAGTAAAAGTAATATTGAGGAGCTATCCTTACCAGCCTTTCTATATAAAAATATTTGGCATTTTTAATTGTATGGAACCGGGCAGAAAATAAGCCGCTTATAACATAGCCAGAGATTATATAAAATATGATAACAGAAGAAACGCCCATCTTAATTCCAAAAGGGCTATTTCCACAGTGGAAAAGGGCTATTTCCACTGTGGAAAAGGACTACAATTGAGGCTAGTATTAATCTAAGAAAACCAAACATAATCCCATAAGTAACATTATTACTCACGATTATATTTAATTATATCTAAAGTGAAGGAATATTATTGATATAAAGAATAGTAGAAAATAGAGAATCAAAGGGAAGCCTGAACCAGACTTCCCTTTACTTAAATTAGAACTTCATTTTTAAGCCGACTTGAACGTTATGAGTATCGAAATCAACGTCAGTTGTGTTACCTGCAGATGTAGTAACTTCAGGATCATTAGCAGTAAAATACTTATAATCACTGAAGATGCTCCATTGCTCATCAAGTGCAAAATCAACACCTGCTATACCTTGATATGCGAAAACTGTATCAGAATCATCGATCATTGGACCAGTTGTAGTAGAGCTATAACCATCAAGATTTACTCTTGCAGCACCTATACCAGCACCAACGTATGGCGTGAACCTAGATGAATTTTCAAAGTCATAGTAGAAGTTTGCCATTGCAACATACGCCTCTGATCTACCATCAGCACCAGCAGTATTAACACCACCGATAGAGTGTGAATCAATATCATTAGTTTTATAACCTAATTCGATCTCCGGTCTTAAACCAACGCCTTGCGCTAAAGCAAAATCATATCCTAAGTGCAAGCTAGTATTCCAGCCATCATCAAGATCAGTGTTCACAAGTGCACCACCGAAATTAGAATCTTGCTCATCTATTCTTGTCCAACCACCGGAAAGACCAATATAGAAATCATGAACTTCATCAGGGTTATGATTAGGGCTAGTATAATAATCATTTTTAGGATTATTATCTTCACCATTTATAGTTGCTGTAGCTGGTGAATGACCGCCACCTGCAAATGCAGCACTGGAAATTGCACTAGTTGCCAGTAAACCCGTAGTAAGTAAAATCTTCTTCATAACCTCTCCTTTAATTTTATAATTTTGGGGTGTGCATCAGCACCTAAATTCATAGCTGGGCCAAGGGAAGAGACTTTTTGCTATAAATAAAATGCCAACGCACACTTAATAGTAATTAAGACTAAGTTCCATAAAACTTCAGTAGGTAATACCATCTAAATAATAAAATATATATAAATACTGCTAATCATTTTTATGAATAAATTTGTTCTTAAAAAAAGGGCAGCTAATAAGCTGCCACTTCTAATTTAAAAATAGATTTTTTGTTCTATTTTTTTATTACTTTATCTTCCGGCTCTTCTTTAGCGTTTTCTTTACCTGCAATATAGCCACCTGCCCCTGCCGCTGCACCAACTGCCGCCGCAAAGCAAGATGACAAGGCGTTTGCCATAACCACTATAACTAAAATATTTAAAAACATTTTCATAGTTAACTCCCTTAGTTTATTAATTATTGTTAATTATTTTTGTTGAACTTCTTCTTTCACAGTTTCCGTTTGTGTATCACTAGTTGGAAGGGTTGCATCTTTTTCAATAGCACATTTCCCATTCATTGAACCCTGAACACATTCCGGCTCATCAACTTTTACTTTAAAATAATTGCATGAACTCAAAATTAAAACCAATGCAACTGTAGTTAATTTTTTCATAATTAATTTTGTTGTTTTTCTGTTTCAATATATTTTTCTTTTGTTTCCTTTAACATATCATTAGCAAGCTTTTTCTCCTGTTCGTAATTACGCTTTGCCTGCGTAACAAGTTCATCACTTGCTACTTCAATTCTTTTTTCATTTCCTTCAGTTTTATTTTCCTGCATTTTTTCAGCAAGCTCTTGCGAATATTCTAATTTTTCTTTTGCTTGCTCAATACTTACCTTTGCTTCTTCTTTCTTTTCC
>JANPLD010000130.1:0-15037 GCA_031426355.1 Alphaproteobacteria bacterium
TTAATGAGGAACCTTCTCCAGTAAGTGGTCGTTTACCATTATCGGTTAATTCATCTTTTAATCCTCTACTATTCCATGCAATGTAAGCAGCTGGAACTATAAGTAATGCCCATCCAATAAGCCTACCCCCCCATTTTAAGAAAGTTTGTCGACCTTTTTCAATTTCACCAATACTTTTAAAAAAATCAAAAGCCATAATTATGTAAATTTATTTTTATGTGAAAAATATCACAAAAACGTTAAGAAACCATTAATCTGGCTAATTTATTTTGATGGAAAGATTATCTTTTTAAATCAGTGAGTTAGTTTGCAATGATTCCAATTAAAGCTCTATCGACAGATTTTTCTATCTTAACATTCGCGATCTTATTCATAAGATCAGGGCGGTTTTCGACAATTACTGGTTGGTAGTAAGGGGAGAAGCCAACTAGGTGGTTCTCATATTTTCCGGTTCTGCTGAATAACACTGACATTGTTCTGCCGACTTTATTGGCGAGCTGTTCGAACATTTGTTTTTCTAGAAGGGCCTGTAATTGCTGAAGCCTTTCTTTTTTTAATTCCATCGGGGTATTATCCTCAAGGTTAGCTCCAGGGGTTCCAGGTCTTGCGCTATAGATAAAAGAGTAGGAAAGGGTGAACTGGATATCTTCGATCAGTTTAATAGTATCTCTGAAATCCTGCTCAGTCTCACCGGGGAAGCCCACGATAAAGTCAGAAGAGAATTCTATATCAGAACGCACTTTGCGGAATTTATCAATTATCCTGCGATAATCATCTGCGGTATGTTTGCGGTTCATTAATTTAAGAATGTTATCCGAGCCGCTTTGGACTGGCAGATGCACGAATGGCATAAGTTTTTCACATTCACCATGCATGTTGATGAGGTCTTCATCCATATCGCGTGGGTGGGAAGTTGTGTAACGTATGCGCTCAATCCCTTTGATATTTGCAATGTGGCGGATGAGTTTTCCAAGACCCCATGTTTCCTTGTCAGCTTTGCCATGATAGGCATTAACATTTTGGCCGAGCAGGTTTAATTCTTTTGTTCCGCGTTCCGCAAGCAGAAGCGCTTCACGGTATATCTGGTTAACATCACGGGAAACTTCAGCTCCGCGTGTGTAAGGTACAACGCAGAAGGTGCAGAATTTATCGCAGCCTTCCTGAACTGTTAAAAAGGCGGTAGATTTTATTTCATGAACATCAGCCGGAATTTGTTCTTTTTCCATTTCTTCAAGAAGAAAATCAAATTTATCTATGGTGGAGAAATCAAGGTCAACACCAGCTTTAGTATTGCCGAACCTGACTGATTCTTCCGCGTTCTTTACAAGCATTGGCAGGCGCTGGTAACTTTGTGGGCCAACTACGATATCAACATAAGGTGCGCGGGTTTTGATCTCAGCACCTTCTGCTTGGGCAACACAGCCGGCAACTGCGACCACTGTGGTTTTGCCTTCAGCTTTTCTTTTATCTTTGAATTTTTTTATGCGGCCTAAATCGGAATACATTTTCTCCGAGGCTTTCTCGCGGATATGGCAAGTGTTCAGAACTATAAGGTCGCATTCATCAGAAATCTCTTCTTCAAGCTTGAACCCATGATTATTCATGGTGCCACCCATTTTTTCAGAGTCGTAGAAGTTCATCTGGCAGCCATAGGTTTTAATGAACATCTTTTTTGGAGAGATTTCAATCTCGCCTTCAGCCTGATTTTTTTTATTTTCTTGAATGTTTTGCATACCGCACCTTTTAGCGGTTTTTATAAAGATTTCAATATTATTGAATAATATCGCCCTTGCGTAATCATAAATGGTTATTAGATATTTCTAATATGGTAACCAGTTGTATTTATGAAAAATATTTTACCGATTCTGATATTATTTCTGCTTTGTTCCTGTGAAGAAGCCAGCCAGACGGGGTATAAAACCATAGAGTCATCCAAGGTTAAAAAGGGGGCTCTTGGTTCAGTGGCAAGTTCCGTACTTGATAGCGGGATGCTTCATATGCAGCATTCCGTCAGTTTGCACAAAGGGTATAAAGTAAAGAAAAAGAGTCTATGGCGCAAATATGATGAGCCAGTTAAAAAGCTCTGTACTGGAAGTTATTGTTATTAATTATAGAGAACTAAATAGCCTGAACTAATGCTTCAAATACATTTATTTGTATTTGTGCAAGGTTTCTTTCAATATCATTCTCAGCAACTTTTAAGCGTATAGTTGCTTTATCAAGTTTGCCTTGAGCTTCTTCTTTAGTAATAGATGCAAGATCATAAGCTTCAGTTGCAAGAACTGAGCATTCTGTCTGGTTAACCTCTACAAATCCGCCTGCAACAAATACTCTATGAGTTGTTTTGTTTTGTTCAACAATATTAATAACACCTATTTTAAGTGTAGAAATTAAAGGTGCATGGCCCGGTAATACTCCGAATTCTCCAAGCTCACCAGGAAGGGTGGCCTGTTCAATATCAGCTTTATATATCAATTTGCCAGGTGTTGTTATTTCTAATTTCATAGTTAGTCTGAAGTTTGAAGTCTGAAGTTGAAGCAAAAGCTTGAAGTAATAAAACTAACTTCCAACTTCTAACTTTCAACTTCAAACTAATTAAGCTGCTTCTGCTGCAAGTTTACGTGCTTTTTCTATTGCTTCGTCAATACCGCCGACCATGTAGAAAGCTGATTCAGGGAGTCCGTCGTGAACACCTTCGCAGATCTCTTTAAAGCCTTTGATAGTTTCAGCAAGCGATACCAGTTTACCAGGGGAACCTGTGAATACTTCTGCAACGTGGAATGGTTGTGAAAGGAAACGCTGAATCTTACGGGCGCGCGCTACAGCTAATTTATCGTCCTCAGAAAGTTCATCCATACCAAGGATGGCGATAATATCCTGAAGGTCTTTATATTTCTGCAGAACCCTCTGAACTTCACGTGCAACTTTATAATGTTCTTCACCGATGATGCGTGGGTCAAGTATCCTTGAAGTTGAATCAAGTGGATCAACTGCAGGGTAGATCCCAAGCTCAGCGATTTGACGGTTAAGAACTGTCGTTGCATCCAAGTGGGCGAATGATGTAGCCGGGGCAGGATCGGTAAGATCATCCGCAGGTACATAAACGGCCTGAACTGAAGTAATTGAACCTTTATGAGTAGAAGTGATCCTTTCCTGAAGAGCACCCATTTCAGTAGCTAGAGTTGGCTGGTAACCAACCGCTGAAGGGATACGGCCGAGGAGGGCAGATACTTCTGAACCAGCTTGTGTGAAACGGAAAACGTTATCCATGAAGAAAAGTACGTCCTGACCTTCCTGGTCACGGAAATATTCTGCCATTGTAAGGCCAGTCAGGGCAACACGAGCACGTGCCCCAGGAGGTTCATTCATTTGTCCGTAAACAAGTGCAGCTTTAGATTTTGTATGGTCGTTAGGGTCGATAACGCCTGATTCCATCATTTCGTGGTAGAGATCGTTACCTTCACGGGTTCTTTCACCAACGCCCGCGAATACTGAATAACCACCATGTGCTTTTGCGATATTGTTAATTAATTCCATGATAAGAACTGTTTTACCAACACCCGCACCACCGAATAAACCAACTTTACCACCTTTTGAATAAGGAGCTAAAAGATCAACTACCTTGATACCTGTAACAAGTATCTCAGTTTCAGTTGATTGTTCTGCAAAAGAAGGAGCTGGCTGGTGGATAGAAGATCTTTGTTTTGCGTTACATGCGCCTTTACCGTCAATAGTATTTCCGATAACGTCGAAGATACGACCAAGTGTTTCAGGGCCAACCGGTACAGATATAGGGCTGCCGGTATCGATAACTTCCTGACCTCTCACGAGACCATCAGTTGAATCCATCGCGATACAACGCACAGAATTTTCACCTAAGTGCTGCGCAACTTCCATCACGAGGGTCTTGCCATCGTTCTGTGTTTCGAGCGCGGAAAGAATGTTCGGGAGCTTACCGCTCTCAAACTGTACGTCCACTACTGCGGATATTACCTGTGTTATTTTACCTTTGCTTGACATAGTCTATTCTCCTTAAAAAATTTAGTAACTTATAATGCTTCCGCACCGCTTATTATTTCGATCAATTCCTTAGTAATGGTCGCCTGTCTTGAGCGGTTATACTGAAGAGTTAATTTGTTTATCATCTCGCCTGCGTTCCTTGTGGCGCTGTCCATTGCGCTCATACGTGCGCCTTGTTCAGACGCGGCGTTCTCAAGAAGTGCCGTGAATATCTGTACTGAAATATTTGCCGGAAGGAGTGTTTTTAATATTTCTTCTTCGCTCGGTTCATATTCATAGACAGACTTCATTTCGTCTTTTGAATTATCATTCGCTTCAACCTGAGTTATCTCTAAAGGGATCAGGCTTTTTGGAGTAACGATTTGAACCAATGGGTTCACAAATTTGGAATAGATTATTTCAGCAGAATCAATCTCACCTTTGTTGAAAAGGTCGATAACGATCTTCCCGATCTCATCAGCTTCTTCGAATTCAACTTGTTTGCCTTGTGCTGCATTGATTGAGTAAATTATCATTGAACCGTAAACGGCTCTGAAAGTTTCTTTGGCTTTTTTACCGATCACTATCAGTTTAACTGTTTTACCTTCTAAGCGGAGTTTTTCAATTCTTGCCTTGGCACCTTTTGAAAGTGAGCCATTGAAACCACCACATAATCCTCTGTCTGCACTTGTAACTATGAGGAGAACGGTTTTTGGTTCCCTGCCTTTTAAGATATCCGGCAGATCATTCTCATTCATGGAGCCAGCAATATTATTGATTATCTGCTGGATCTTACGTGCATAAGGGCGAGTGCCTTCGGCTCTTTCCTGCATCCTGCGCAGTTTAGAGGCCGCAACCATTTTCATCGCTTTAGTTATCTTGCGAGTATTTTTGACTGAGCCTATACGGCTTTTTAGTGCTTTGAGTGATGGCATTTATTAACCTGCAAAAACTTTAACAAAATCACCAATTATCTGGTGTAATTTCTTATCTAGGTCATCAGATATTTTTTCTTCTTTCCTGATAGTATCTATAACTTCTTTATGGGAATTATAGAAGTGGCTGAGGAGTTCTTTCTCGAACCTTGTAACATCAGAAAGTTTAATTTTATCTAAATAACCTTTAACGCCCGCAAATAAGCCGATGATCTGCTCCTGCACCTGAAGGGGGGAATATTGTGGTTGTTTGAGGAGTTCAACGAGTCTTTGTCCTCTTGCGATGAGTTTTTGTGTTGCTGCATCAAGGTCAGAACCGAACTGTGCGAATGCTTCCATCTCACGGAACTGCGCGAGTTCGAGTTTAACTGTTCCTGCAACCTGTTTCATCGCTTTGATCTGCGCCGCAGAACCTACGCGTGATACTGAGAGACCAACGTTAACCGCAGGGCGAACACCTTTATAGAATAGACTTGTTTCAAGGAATATCTGACCATCCGTTATTGAGATAACGTTTGTCGGGATATAAGCAGATACGTCACCAGCCTGAGTTTCAATGATAGGTAAGGCAGTAAGAGATCCTGAACCTTTTTCATCACTCATTTTTGCTGCTCTTTCGAGAAGGCGGGAGTGGATATAGAATACGTCACCAGGGTAAGCTTCACGTCCAGGAGGACGGCGAAGTAAGAGTGACATCTGGCGGTAAGCAACCGCATGTTTAGAGAGATCATCATACACTATAAGAGCATGCATGCCGTTATCACGGAAATATTCACCCATCGCGCAACCAGTATAGGCAGCTAAGAACTGGAGTGGGGCGGGGTCGGAAGCAGTTGCCGCAACAACTATAGAATATTCAAGTGCGCCTTCTTCCTGTAATTTTTTAACGATCTGAGCAACTGTAGAACGTTTTTGACCGATACATACATATACGCAGTAAAGTTTTTTCTTCTCATCAGTGCCAGCATTGATAGGTTTCTGGTTAAGGATAGTATCGATTGCGATAGCAGTTTTACCTGTCTGCCTGTCACCAATTATAAGTTCCCTCTGGCCACGTCCTATTGGAATAAGGCCGTCGATAGATTTGATACCCGTTTGAACTGGTTCATGAACTGATTTACGAGCGATGATACCTGGAGCTTTAACTTCAACACGGCTTCTTTGTGTTGTGTTAAGCGGGCCTTTGCCATCGATAGGGTTACCGAGACCATCAACTACGCGGCCGAGTAATTCTTTACCAACTGGAACGTCAACGATCTTACCTGTTCTTTTAACTGTGTCGCCTTCTTTAATGGTCCTTTCGTCACCGAAGATAACGATACCAACTGAATTTTCTTCAAGGTTGAGCGCCATACCGAGGATGCCACCTGGGAATTCAACAAGCTCACCTGCTTTAACCTGATCAAGGCCGTGAACAATAGCAACACCGTCACCTACTTTGATTACAGAGCCTACTTCTTTAACTTCTGTCGCAACAGAGAAGTTCTGTATGTTCTGTTTGATTATTGATGATATTTCTGCCGCTTTTATTGCCATCGTCTTTAGTTTTAAGTTATTGTTAATTATTATAAACTTGCTTTAAGCCTTTCAAGTTTATCAGTCACTGTGTCGTCAAACACTGTAGATCCGATCTTAACTTTAAGGCCGCCAAGTAATGTCTTATCAACTATGTTCTTAGCTTCCACTTTCTTGTTAAGTTTTTTGCTAAGGGTCTCAGATATTTTTGCCAGAGCATTATTATCAAGATTTCTTGCGCTGTAAACCTCTGCGCTCACTATATTGAGTTTTTCTTTTAGTAGAGAGCTGAATTCCTCAGATATAAGGCTGATTATATTACCCCTTCTGCTTAAGGAAGTGAGTATTATAAAGTCAGTAACTTCTTTGCTGAGGTTAAGTGATTGACATATATCAGTAAGAGTTTTTTTGAGCAGTTCCCTTGGGTTGGTAGGGTTAGCGATAAAGTTTGAAAAATCTTCAGAGCTGTTAAGTGCGTTTGCAAAAGATTCTAATTCCTGAGCCGTTTTTTCAGAGATATTTGCAGCTTCGCAGATCTGGAAGAACGCTACAGCATATCTTCTTGCAAGGGTTGAATTTTCTGTAATTTTTGCCGCCATCGGAAAATATTGGAAATTTAAAATTTGCTTCACATAACATAATCATTTTTATGATGCAATAGAGAGTTTTTTGATTTATTGATTTTTTTGCCGGGAAGTGTAAATTTATAAAAATAATAATACGTTAATGGAAAGTTCTAAGTTAATTTCTTTACTTGAGATACAAAAGGATTTTGGTGCTGACTGGGTATTTTCAGGTGAACCTAATTCTAATATGGGTATTGTAGAAAAAACTTTAACGAAATCAGTTAGTAATGTACCAAACGTAAACACTAGCATCAGTGAAATGGCAAAAAAGAAAAATAATACAGCACCTCAATCTGAGATAAGTGTAAATGTAAGTTCGCATTCTACTTCTACTGAAGAATGGATCAAAAAGGCAAAAGAGCTGGCAGATGGGTGTGATAATCTTGATGAGCTTAAGAAGGTTATTTCATCATTTTATGGGCTTTCAATTAAAAAAACTGCGACTAATACTGTTTTTGGTGAAGGTAACAGATCATCTAAATTAATGCTTATAGGTGAAGCGCCAGGTGAAAACGAGGATCTGGAAGGCCGTCCGTTCTGTGGTGTGTCAGGAAGGCTTCTTGATGCCATGTTCAAACATGTAGGTTATACTAGAAATGGCGATACGGAAGATAATAGTTTTTATATCACAAATTCTATTTTTTGGAGACCGCCGGGAAATAGAAAGCCAACTCCTGAAGAAATAGCCATCTGCAAACCATTTGTTGAGAAGCATATTGCGCTAATTAAGCCACAGGTGATTGTGCTGATTGGAGCCACTGCAACATACTCTGTTCTTGGTAATAAAGATTCTATATCTCTCCTGAAACGCTCTGTGCATCAGTATTCAAGCGAATTACTTAAAAAGCCTATTTCTACATTCGCTATCTACCATCCTTCCTTTTTGCTAAGGCAACCCGCCCAGAAAAAAAACGCATGGTTTGACCTGCTCAAAATAAAAAAGTTCTTTGAAACACTTTAAATTAAGGTAAACTATCTGCATTCAATAAGATAATTAAAGGTTAATATGGCAGATAAAGATAATAACTCCCCTGATAAATTAATCTCCCCGAAGAGGTTCATTGATAGAAAAGACTGGCAGGAAATAATCCGTGCATCAGGTAGTTTCTATAGACGTGGACATGAGCTTGTTCCAAACTGGATGGTTACGGTTTTCTTCATTACGCAAATACTTTTCATCACGTTGATGATATATTTTAGTACTATGGTTATCCTTTCAATGCAGGATAAATCTGAAGTTCTTAATGTTATCCAATATATGCTGATAGTGTTCGTTATAGTTACGGCATATTCATTATATATAGTAAAGAGATTAAAACTCTCCCTTACTGCAACTGAATTCATGAGTTTATTCCTCTCGAAATCACTGGAATCTTACTCCAGCTGTTTTGCGCTGGTGAATAAAGGTGGTAAAATTATTTACTTCAATGAAAACTTTGCAAAAGAATATATGGCTTCTGATGAAGTTGAGACAAAAAGCTATAAGGAAGTTCTGAACAAGAATTTCTTCGGTGATAAATATATGGAAAAAGTGACTGATTCACTCGAAACAGGGAAAGAGAATTCATTCTCAATAGTTTCATCTACCAATAATTCACAAACTATGAGAAATGTTAAGATCATCCCGCTTCCACGCCCGGATGGCATCTTTGTTCTTAAAGTAATTACAGTTAAAATCATCAAAGGCGCAAGACCTGATGCTCAGACTGGACAATAGTAAGAGTTAATATTGATTTCGAGATGACCCCCGCTTCGGCGGGGTTTTTATTTTTTAATTGCGGTTTTTATTTGACCACCATTTTCTTTGTCATGCCAACAGGTTGTAAGGTAATGTTCTTTAATATTCCCATAGTCAATTGAGTTTATCTGATCAACTTCATATTCATTATTGATTTTCCTTTTTCTTAATTCAATGGCATCGATATCTTCATCTTTAAAATCTTGAACAAATTCAGCAAATCCTTCCCATTAATTGGTAGTTATACATTCGGATGATTTTTCTTTTTTATAAGGTTTAACTTTTTGAAACTTTGGAAGTTTAATAGGGATAAGGCTTTTTACTTCATCTAGTGATTGTGGTTTTAATGGTTTTAATATACTAGGATCAAGCTTTGGAGTTTTGTTTGGATAACCAACGTTTCTAAATTGCTCAATCCTTTTTACTACAGGATCAGAAATGGTGGATATTGATACAACATCTACATCGTTATCTGTCCGAGCGCCGGACCATAAAAAAATATTATTATAATCATTTTTAACATATAATTCGGGCTTTTTCAGGTCTGATCTTTTAGAGTAATCAACTTTTTCTTGAATTAATGAGCTTAAAGAAATATCGTAAGTTTCGGCGTTATCTATAAAATATTGCATACTAATTTTACCTCGGCCAAATTCTCCGCTTAGATCATCCATTCCAAAAATAAGTAAAGTTCTTCCATAATTTCTTTTAAGCATTTTCCTTGTTTCATCTAACATAGGTGGAAAATATTCATCAGCTGCTTGGTCGCGTTTTTCCCAGTTTTCATTTAGTAACTTTTCATACTCATAAGGAGATATTACCACCACATTATAGTTTCTCAATAATCTGTAAAATGCGAAATCTTTTTTTAATTGATTAAGGGAGACTTCTGTATTTGGATCATAAATACCAGTATATTTTAAAGCATTACCTGATGCCGGTTTATAACCTATGCTATTTAAGGCGTATTGTAGTTTTAAAATTTCTTCTTCTGATGCTTTTGAAAAATCTCTATTTTCAATTTCATTAAAATACTCTTCCATAATCTTGACCTGTTTTTATAATTCTATATAAAGCCTTATATATCAATTAAATAAATTACTTGCAATGACAAAGCCAGCATCCGCCACAGACGTAAATAACAAAAATTTCCGTACGGAATCAGATACTTTTGGACCAATTGAGGTTCCATCTGATAAATATTATGGAGCGCAGACGGCGCGGTCGCTTATCAATTTTGCTATTGGTAAGGAGAAGATGCCGGAAGCTCTTATACGTGCGCTTGGTATAGTTAAGTTTTGTGCCGCTCAGGTGAATATGGAGCTTGGTGATTTGGATAAGAAACTTGGTGATGTAATATGTGAGGCCGCAAGGGAAGTTTATGAACTTAAGCTGCTTGAGCATTTTCCGCTTTCTGTATGGCAGACAGGCTCTGGTACGCAGACAAACATGAATACCAACGAAGTTATCTCTAACCGCGCGATCGAAATTATGGACGGAGAGCTTGGTTCCAAAAAACCTGTTCATCCTAATGATCATGTCAACATGGGGCAAAGCTCTAATGATACATATCCAACAGCGATGAATATTGCTGCGGTTGAAGAGATAAATAACAATCTTTTACCGGCGCTAAGAACTTTGCACCATGCGATGAATGAAAAGGCGAAAGAATTTAAGGATATAATTAAGATCGGCAGAACGCATACTCAAGATGCAACGCCAATGACACTTGGTCAGGAATTCTCCGGTTATGTAACTCAGATCGAATATGCAATTGACCGTATAAAAAATACTCTGCCAAGATTATTACAACTTGCTCAAGGTGGCACTGCTGTTGGAACTGGTATTAATACTCGTAAGGAATTTGGTAATAAATTTGCTGATAAAGTTGCAAAGCTTACTGGTTATCCATTCATTACTGCTCCGAATAAATTTGAGGCACTAGCTGCAAATGATGCAATAGTTGAGGCATCTGGCGCACTTAATACTATCGCAGTAAGCTTCATGAAAATAGCCAATGATATCCGTTTCCTCGCATCTGGTCCACGTTCAGGTCTTGGTGAATTAAGCTTACCTGAAAATGAGCCTGGCTCATCAATAATGCCGGGCAAAGTTAATCCGACACAATGTGAAGCATTAACAATGATAGCATGCCAAGTGATGGGTAATAATACCGCTATTTCGATCGCAGGTTCTAACGGGCATTTTGAACTTAATGTATTTAAGCCGGTGATGATATATAACCTTATCCAGTCAATTGAACTTCTTGCGGATGGCGCGCGCAGTTTCACTGATAAATGCGTTGTGGGAATCGTTCCTAATAAAGAGCGTATCTCTGACCTGATGGCGCAATCGCTTATGTTAGTTACGGCTCTTAATCCTCATATCGGTTATGATAACGCCGCAAAGATTGCCAAGAACGCTCATAAAAAAGGTTTAACGCTTAAGCAATCTGCACTGGAATCAGGTTTGCTTACATCAGAACAGTTTGATAAATGGGTTATCGCCTCAGAGATGATTGAGCCGAAGGACTAATTTATCGGTTACAATCCTGCACTAAATAGTATATTTATGCAGAGTGTGCGAATTGATATTAAGATTTGCCGGTTTGATTTTTATTTGGCACGTTAGTGCCTGATGGTAAAGGAGATTTAGGTGAAGAATCTATAATATCATATGTTCTAATTTCATTAAAAGCTTTTGCATCAAAACCTTCGGATGCAAGAACCTTTATAATATCTGTTTTACCATAAGAGTTAGTTGTACCATATTTTTGGTATTGTTTATCAAACGCGCATACATTCTGTTCAATAAATTTGCTTATGTTTTCTTGCAATTTTTTATCAGTCATGCCTTCGTTTTTAAAAATGGTTTGAAGTTCGGCTAAATGAGGATTATCTTTTTTAAAAATTTCAGTGTTTTTTGGGTTAGCTAAGCCATATTTATCGATAATTTCGAAAGCCCTGAGTTCATCAGAAGATAAATTTAAACGGTCAGCAGGATCTAATGGATGCTGTTGAAGTTGTTGTTGTAAGCCAATTTCATTGATAAAGATTTTATTGATATTTTTAGTCATAAATTTTCCTTTTAGTAGTTATACCCCCCATTAGCACTATAATCTAGTAGAGTTAACAAAGTGTTAATATTACCAAAATAATAACTGATACTTGCAAAAAGTTAAAAAATCCCCTAATCCCCAAACCCTAACTTATAAAGCCTAAGATAATGTCTATTCAGTGTGGTATCGTTGGGCTTCCCAACGTCGGTAAGTCAACTTTATTTAATGCTTTGACGCAAACGGCGGCGGCACAGGCGGCAAATTATCCGTTTTGTACCATTGAGCCAAATATAGGTAAGGTTGCAGTTCCTGATGAAAGGCTTGAAACGCTTTCTAAGATTGCATCTTCTGAAAAGATAATTCCGAACCAGATCGAATTTGTAGATATTGCTGGCCTTGTGAAAGGCGCTTCAAAAGGTGAGGGGCTTGGAAATAAATTCCTAAGCCATATACGTGAGGTTGATGTTATAGTTTATGTTCTCCGCTGTTTTGAGGATACTGATATTATTCATGTTGAAGGTTCTGTTGACCCGATACGTGATGCCGAAGTTATTGAAACTGAATTAGTTCTGGCTGACCTTGAATCACTTGAGAAGCGTATACCGAATTTAGAGAAAAAAGCAAAAACCGATAAAGAAGCTAAAGTTACTTTGGATCTTGTTAACCGTATCATTCCAGTTTTAAATCAGGGAAATCCTGCACGCGTAGTAGAGGTTCCAAAAGATGAGGAAAAGCAATTTAAAATGCTACAGCTTATTACTTCAAAGCCAGTGATGTATGTCTGTAATATGAATGAAACGGAAGTTGTTACGGGAAATGATTTTTCCAAGAAAGTAGCTGATATGGCAAAAGGAAAGGGTGCCGAAACAACTCTTATCTGTGCGAAAATAGAAGAGGAAGTTGCCGGGCTTGGAACTGATGAAGATAAAAAAGAATTCCTGCAATCTCTTGGGATGAAGGAAACTGGTTTAAGCAAAATCATTAAAATGGCCTACTCATTGCTTGGCCTTTCAACATTCTTTACTATCGGGCCGAAAGAAGCGCGCGCTTGGACTGTTAAAAAGAATTCTTTTGCGCCACAGGCTGCCGGAGTTATCCATACTGATTTTGAAAAAGGGTTCATAACTGCTGAAACCATAAAATGTGATGATTATATCTCAAACAATGGTGAGCTTGGCTGTAAGAATACCGGTAAAATGGCTGTAAATGGGCGTGATTATGTTGTTCAGGATGGGGATATATTCCATTTTAGGTTCAACGTTTAAAGCACTTTTAAGCCCTTGAATAAGATTTTTTAGCTGGTTTAACAGTTGGTTTAGCATAACCGGCAATTGCTTCATTAAGTGAAAATCCATCTTTGAAAATATTCAAGATAGATCTTTCTCCTGTTTCAACTTTAGGAGTTTCCTTTTCTTTATTGGAATCATTGAAAATTGTAACAAGGCCATCAGCTATCTTTTTATAATCAGGTAAATTTTGTTCCTTCTGACTGGCATTAACTCTGTGCCTGCTATCAAGCGGTATTTTTTCTTCATGACCGTCTTTATTGATGAAATATATGTTTGTTGTTCCTAGATCATTTATATTATTTGCTGCCTTTGTTTCTGTGCCAAAGAATCCTTCCAGAACTACCATTGCCCGTATATTCCTATTTGATTCATTGTTATCGTCAGTTGCGAATACATAAAGGTCGTTATCAAGGATGAAATATGAAAATTTGTATGGTTTATCACCTTCAAGGTCAAAGTATAACTTATCTCTGGTAACATAAGAGGTGGCTCCTTTAATATCAGTTAAAGAGTATCTGAAATCTTTAACTTTTATAATAGAATTCTCACCAACATATAGTTTGTCATAATCCCCAAATTCATTAACATTTGTGGGGCTTTCGGGTTTACTTAAATTAATGGTCGTAATGGAGTTTTTTATAGAAATGAAATCATTCTCATCTTTTGAGAAGTTTAGATTTCCTATGATATCAGAATAGAGGGGGTGTTTTTTGGTGGTTTTATCTTCATTGACGCCCATAATCCCTCAAGTTTCTATGGTTGATAACCTTTATTATATCTACTATATACAGCTCAAAATTAAATAGAAATCTATGTTTTCAGGTTTGTTAAAATCATTGTTCGGTACTTCTAATGAAAGATATCTACGTTCGCTTGATTCTATAGTTGAACAGATAAATTCTTATGAGCCTTCACTTCAGGATATTTCTGATGAACAATTGAAAGGTAAAACGGCGGAATTTAAAGCGCAATTAGAGCAGGGAAAAACTCTTGATGAGATTCTGCCGGAAGCTTTTGCAGTGGTTCGGGAAGCTGCGAAGAGGGTTTTAGGACAGCGCCATTATGATGTTCAGCTTATTGGTGGTATAGTTTTACACCAAGGTAAGATATCGGAAATGAAAACAGGTGAGGGTAAAACGCTTGTTGCGACTCTCGCTACTTATCTGAACGCACTTACTGGTAAAGGAGTTCACATAGTTACGGTGAATGATTACCTTGCCAGCCGTGATGCTGAATGGATGGGTAAGATATATAATTTCCTTGGATTAACTGTTGGTGTTATCGTGCATGGGCAAACTGATGATGAGAAACGCGAGGCTTATGCCTGTGATATAACTTATGGAACAAATAATGAATATGGGTTTGATTATCTGCGTGATAATATGAAATTTTCGTTACAGCAGATGACGCAGCGCCCATTCAATTTTGCTATTGTGGATGAGGTAGATTCAATTCTTATAGATGAGGCGCGTACACCGCTTATAATTTCCGGCCCTACGGAAGACAGATCTGACCTATATATTTCTATCAACAAATATATGAGCCGACTGGACGAAAAAGATTATGACAAAGATGAAAAAGCCCATTCAATAGTTTTGACTGACGAGGGAACTTCCAAGCTGGAGAATCTATTCCGTGCTGATGGTGTTATCAGGGAAAGTTCTTCCCTTTATGATCTGGAAAATATTTCTGTAGTTCATCATACAAACCAAGCGCTCAAGGCACATTTGTTATTTACTGCTGATAAAGATTATCTGATCAGAGATAATAAAATTTATATAATTGATGAATTTACGGGCAGGGTGCTTGAAGGGCGTAGATATTCTGATGGTTTGCATCAGGCGATCGAAGCGAAGGAAGGTGTAAAGATACAGAGT
>JANPLD010000131.1:0-2759 GCA_031426355.1 Alphaproteobacteria bacterium
GACTTTTTTACGACGTCCTTATAAATATTATAAAACGAACCTGCAAGGCCTAATATTATCAAACTTATAAGAAAAAGGGGTCTGGTATCAAAATAATCATCAAGGAAAAACCCTACGACTAGCCCAAGTAGAATCCCCGCGATCAGCTCAGCAATTACCCTTTCCCCGGTTATTGCGTCCCTTCTGGCGGTCCTATCCGGCTTGATATCTACAACCGAGATATCCTCATCAAGTTTTTTTATGCGCTCGTTAAGATCTGACATTTATTAACTATATTAAATATTGAACAGGAAGGATTTTCTAAATCATAATAAATATCGATTATGTCTCCTTTTCTTAAATTTTGTACTTTTTTATCCTCAAAATGCTCGTACCCTTTGTAAATTATTCCTTTTTTATCTTTATATTCATATTTTATGATAGCAATACTAGTAATTTGGCCTAATGCAGCTATTCCAGAATAGTTATTAATTATTTTAGCCTTGGTAGGTATAGCTTTATCAGGCAATAATATAAATTTCTTTAAATTTTCCTTTCTGATCTCTCTGAACAAATTATAAATTAAATAGATTTCAAAAATTACAATAGAAATTATAAAAATAATAATTCCGATAAAATAAGAGTCCCTCTCTAAATCCGGCAGCCAATAACTTTTACTCCTAAGATAGCAAAAAAAAAGTAAGAAGCTCATTAAAACTCCACACATAAAAGCCCTTAAAGCAGCAAATTGTATGCCTAACTTCATTTATTTATTCTTTTTAGGCTTTTTCTCTTTCTTCGGTTTAGCTTTACCATTCAGTTTTTCAGATTTTTTTACTTCTTCTTCAAGTATTTTTGAAAAATCTTCATAAGTCCTTGAACCAAGATATCTTACCCCATTTATGAAAAGCGAAGGAGTAGCATCAATATTAAGGCCTTTGGCAGCATCTTTCTGCTGTTCTAATATCTGGTTCTCAGCTTTTTCATTATTATAGCATTTTTCAAAATCCTTAGAGTCAAGGCCGCCGATCTTAGAGATAGTTTTTAACCTGTCTATCAGACCAGACTCATTCTTAACATATCCCCATTGGGTCTGGCTTTTGAAAAGAGCGCCAACAAAGGCTGGCCTTTCTATTTCCGATACGCAATCGACAAGAATTGCTGCTTTAAGAGCGTGTCCGTTAAGCGGGAAATGGCGATATTTGAAATAAACTTTGCCAGAATCAATATAATTCTTTTTCATATTGTAATAGACATTATCATGGAATTCCTTGCAGTGAATGCATGAAAGTGAAGCATATTCAACAATCTTGACCGGGGCATTTTTATTCCCTACCGAAATATCATAAGGAAGATCTTTAGTTAAAAGATTGCTTTTGAAATCACCTGTTTTTTCAAAATCACGGACTTTTTTTGTGTAGTCTTCATAGGTTTTGAGTTGCTCTTCCATTTTCTTTTTATAGTCGGCAGAATCCTCTTCCTTGAGTTTTTCTTCCGCAAAGGCAGGGAACGAAAGGCTTGTTAACAGAAGTGAGATAAGAAAAAATTTAGACATTTATGCCTCCAAAAGCTTTAAATATAGTTATTCTTTATTCATTCGCATTAGAAATAGCAAATGACTTTTTAATCTCCGCGCTAAATCCTTTTAAAAATTATCTCATCAACGGCTTTATAGCCAAAATAAATTGATATCTTTTCCATCATAACATCTTTGAGATGAGTTATCTCAAGCATATATTTTGTTGAGACCTCTAGATATAATGTTGTTTTACCATTTTTACTTGAGGCAACCTTTAGATATTTTATCTTTGAAGATATATCGGCCGGGAATATTTTCTGGAAAGAAGTTAAAAACACCGTTTCAATCTTATTTTTACCTGCAAAATGAGGCTTTACCAATTCCGCTATCAGGGAACCTAAAGAATTTTCAAAATTCTTTTTCTTATTAGATATCCACTCTTCCCTGTCAGCCATGGTCAAATAATTTATATTGGCTTTTTACCGGGGCAAATGACATACGGTGATATTTGCATATTCCATATTTATCAATAGCGGAGAGATGATCCCTCGTTCCGTAGCCGGCATTAGTTAGCCATCCATATTGCGGAAACTCGGCATCAAGCTCTTCCATAATCATATCTCTGGTAACTTTTGCTATTATTGATGCAGCAGAGATCGATAAAGATTTTGAGTCACCTTTTATAATAGTAACGATATCAGTTTCTTTGTGCTGAAAACCTCTATTTCCATCAATTAACGCAACATTTGGCTTTCTTGCAAGATTAGCTACGGCTTGTTTCATTGCCATTAAAGTTGCTTGAAGAATATTTATCTGGTCTATCACTGATTCGGGAATTATCCCTATGCCGAAATCACAACAATCTATTAGCTGCTTGAACAAATATTCCCTTTTTATTTTTGTGAGTTTTTTGGAATCATCTAAGCCTTCAGGATAATCTGAACGGTTTAGTATTACCGCGCATGCCACAACTGGCCCGGCGAGTGGGCCCCTGCCCGCCTCATCAACTCCGGCGATCAATCCATCATATGAATTTTCAAAAGTAAAATCTGGCATCTTTTCAAGTGCTTAAGTGATTGTGTGGTTATGTGGCTTGGCTTTGAACACTTAATCACCTAGCCACACAGCAACCTTAATAAACGGCTTTATTTATAAATTCAGCTTTGTTAGATTTATCGGTTGAACGCCCCTCAAGAACTTTTGAACGCGAATACCACTTACCTGCCTCAGTAGCGTTTTTTTCAACTCCTACTCCATTATC
>JANPLD010000132.1:0-23320 GCA_031426355.1 Alphaproteobacteria bacterium
CACCCCATCATCACGAGGTATGAAATAAGGCGATACGGCTATAAATTCCTTTTTTGCATTTTCCAAAAGCTTATCCAACCTGATCATAGGTTTGCTAGTCGTATCTTCTGCATCTTGGTTCACTTTTGAAGGTTCGTCAGCAGCAAGATCTGCTTTAGCCCAATCCAACTTTACATCAGCATCTTTAAGGCGGCTGGCAAGATTGGACTCAAGCAGTTTTTTACCTTTAGGAGTTTTTAAAACTTCTTCCCAGTGCTCTGCTAAACCATTACGTATCTTGCTGATCTTTTTAATATCTTTTTCCGGTGTAACAAGATTTGCAACTGGAATAGATTCGTTACTGTTCCAGTATTTATCAAAGCTTTGAGATATGCTTGCGGTAATAGGACCAGCAATAAGCATATCTATATCTTTGAAAGTGACATCGCTATTTTCTTCAAAATATTCATCACCAAGATTGCGACCGCCTATTATTGCCATCTGATTATCGCTCATCATAACCTTGTTATGCATGCGTCGATTTAAACTACCAATATCAGTTATGGCGTTAATTGCGGCGGGGATTATACCTTTATTATGTGGAACTAGAGGGTTGAATACGCGTATCTCAACATTTTTATATTCATTAAGCACAGAAAATGTACGGTCAACTTCACTAAAAGTGATATTATCTATCAGGAAGCGAATTCGTACACCGCGTTTAGCTGCCCTCATTATGGCTTCCAGCAGAAGGTTTGCGGTGGTGTCGTCATGGATACTGTAGTATTGCAGATCAAGTGATTTTTCTGCGGCCCTTATCAAAGCAAGGCGCATCTCGAATGATTCACTACCTGTTGTCATCACTCTGAAGCCCGATTGGCCTTGGTGTTTTTTAATATCCGGCGCAAGCGCTTTTGCCAGAGAAGTTTCTTTGGATGACAATGTATAAGAAATCTGTTTTTCCTGATCAGTTACACCACTACTTAATTCGCAACTTGCCATAAATATAATTGCCAGAACAATTATCACTGAGCTTTTGCGCATGATACCTATTCCCTTAAATGTTTATTTGTAATTATTATATATCACTACTTAAATTTTAAATGATGATACTTATATAAAATATCAACAGAGGATAAATTTATGAAAGACAACCAATTACAGAGCCGCTTTGAACTTGAGGTAGAAAACGAAATAGCCTACGCAGATTATCGTAAAGATGGCAACTTATTACATATAAAATATGTTTACGCCCCACCTGCCCTCCGTGGCACTGGCGCGGCGGGAAAGCTTATGAAAGAGATCATGGAAACTGCCAGAACAAAGAATATGAAAGTTAATCCTGTATGCGGGTATGCTGCCTCATGGATACAAAGGCACAAAGAATTCCATGATCTTCTGGATAATTAAGCAGCTTTTTTAATGTCTTGATCATTAACTTTAAAGTTAACTTCAATATTCCCTCTGGTGGCTTTTGAATAAGGGCAAATCTTGTGTGCTTCTTCAACCAGTTTTTGCGCAGTTGCATTATCAACTCCTGTGAGAGTAACATTCAGGGTTGCGCCGATAAAATAACCGTTACTATCATCCTGATTCAAAGTAACATCTGCTTGAACTTTTATCTCAGTTACATTAGCACTCTGCTTTTTTGCAATAGCATCAATAGCGCTGCCGAAACATGCGCTGTATCCAGATGCAAATAATTGTTCAGGATTTGTACCCTTTTCACCGCTCTCAGGTTTTACTAGTTTCATTGATATGTTCTTATCATCAGTTTCAGTGAAACCGCCGCGTCCGCCTGTAGTTGTAGCATGCGCTGTATATAGGGTTTTCATATAGTCCTTCCATTGATTAATGGATGAGCAAACATCTTTAAGTATAAAAAAGCCATAAGGATTTCTTATAACCAGCCTCTTTTCTTGAAATAGAAATATGGTATAAGGGCTGTCATAAGCATTATTGCCACCGCGAATGGATAACCTGTCATCCATTCCAATTCCGGCATATGTTTGAAGTTCATACCGTAAATGCTTGATACCAGTGTTGGTGGGAGGAAGAACGCAGCCACCACCGAGAATATTTTTATTATGGTGTTTTGCTCAAGGTTGATCATTCCAAGTGTTGCATCAAGCTGGAAGGTTATTTTATCCGAAAGGAATGATGTCTGCTGGCCTATAACTGATGAATCAGTCGCTAAAGTTGAAATTCCTGATCTTATCTCAGGGCTATTTTCCTGAACCTCCGCAAAAAATCTCAGCAAACGGCTGATACTGTGAACACTTTCATTTATCTTGGAGTTAAGATCCGCAACTGAGCCAAGGCGCTTTAAAACAAATCTCATTTTCTTGGCTTGGTTCTGCTGCATCTTACCAGGATTTTCCCAGTCAAATATATGGTAGGAAAGTTCATCAAGCTCGCTCATTACTACTTCAGAATTATATGCAACGCGGGTCAATATCTCTTCGAGAAGCCCTTCAAGTACAGAGTTAGCCGTTAGAAAATCACGTGATTCCCTAACAATACGCTGGAAGAAATGCTGGAATGATGTTGGCGAAATAGATCGTATGGTTACCAGACAATTTTTTGAAAGTATGAACGTTACCGGGCTTATTCCCGGGTGCGCGAGATTCTGTTTTGTTATTATGGCGGCCGTCATGTAAGAAACGCCACCTTCCCGATACAAGCGGTTCAGAACCTGATTTTTCCACACTTCTTCGCGCGATGGAATGCTTATGCCCAGCTGTGACTTAATGCAGTTTTCTTCTTCAAAAGTTGGGGAGATCATATCAACCCATAAAGTTTTCGGAGGTATCTTTGCATCCGCATTAACAGTTAATGATGTAATGCCGTTCTCACCTAAATAGAAACAGGTTATCATAAGCTTTTGCTTAAATTTAATTTTAATCAGAATTATATGCAGGGCTCAAAATTTCAAGCTTTTAGGTATTTTTAAAATCTGTTTGCATTATAATTTATATAACTGTCGCCAAAATATTTTAAAAAATATTTTTTTCCAAAAAAACTTATTTCATTTTCATTTTGAATTCGTATTTCTAATTTTAATTCTGTATCAACGGAAGACGATTCATAATACAAATATCATGAACATAAATAGTTTAACATCAAGCTTATCAAGCACTTCATATCAGGCTTCCGGACAAGCTGGCAATGCCCCAACTAACGCTCAGAATGCAATAACTTCTTCAGCAGAAGCACTTGCCTCAGGCAAAACTGAATCCACAACTGACTATGGCGGATATTCAACTGATACCGTTGGAAAACTTCTTAATATTCTGGTTTAATTCCTAATTACGCCGCTAGATCCCTTACAACTTTATGTAGTATTCCACCATTGAGGTAATAGCCAACTTCGTTAACAGTATCTATCCTGCATAAAAGTTCTGCTGTTTCTTTGGTTTTATCTGCTCTTGTTATTTCCAGCTGTAATTTCATTTTTGGCCTGATACCATTATCCAATCCTGAAATTGTTATTGTTTCATTGCCCGTAAGGTTAAGAGAAGTTCTGGTTTGTCCATTAGTGAATTCCAGCGGAAGAACACCCATACCAACTAGGTTAGAACGGTGAATACGCTCAAAGCTTTCTGAGATCACAGCTTTAACACCAAGCAAATATGTTCCTTTAGCTGCCCAGTCACGGGAAGAGCCCATGCCATAATCTTTACCAGCAAATATAACCAGTGGTGTATTTGCAGATTTATAATTCATCGCGGCATCATAAATGCTTATCATTTCATCTTTATAAATGGTGATACCACCTTCTAAGCCGCCAGCCATTTCATTTTTGATACGGACATTGGCAAAAGTTCCGCGCATCATTATTTCGTGGTTACCACGGCGCGCTCCATAGGAGTTAAAATCTTTCCTGGCAACACCCTTCGCTTCGAGGAATTTTGCTGCTGGAGAGGTAGCAGAGATATTTCCTGCTGGGGAAATATGGTCTGTAGTTATTGAATCGCTGAACAAAGCTAATATTTTTGCGTTCTTGATATTGCTTGCAGTGTCGCCTGATTTTTTCTGCATCCCTTCAAAATATGGCGGATTGTTTATATAGGTGGAATCGTCCCATATATATGTCTGACCAACACCAACCTCTATATCCTGCCATTCCTTTGTGCCGCGGAATACGCCGGCATATTTATCCTTAAACACTTGCGGAGTTATCAACCTTTCAACGATCTCATTAATTTCTACTTCATCAGCCCAAATATCTTTTAGATAAATTTTTCTGCCATTAACTTCGGCAATCGCATCTTCAGCAAGATTAATATTTACAGTTCCCGCAATTGAGTAAGCAACTACAAGTGGCGGTGACATTAGATAATTTGCCTTAACAAAAGGATGAACTCGCCCTTCAAAATTCCTGTTGCCTGAAAGTACTGAAGCCACCAGAAGATTTTTTTCTTTAATTGCCAGTTCAATCTCAGGGTTAAGTGGGCCAGAGTTACCGATACATGTTGTGCAGCCATAGCCAACCAGGTTAAAACCAACTTTATCAAGCTCAGTCTGTAAACCTGCTTTTTCAAGGTATTCAGTTACAACCTGTGAGCCAGGGGCAAGAGATGTTTTCACCCATGGTTTAGCTTTTAACCCAAGTGCAGCAGCCTTTTTTGCGACTATGCCAGCCGCAACCATTACGTAGGGGTTAGAAGTATTAGTGCATGAAGTTATTGCGGCGATTACAATAGAGCCGTTATCAAGCTCATTATTAATACCTTGCTGAACTTTCAATTCATCAGAAAATTTTTTGAATTCATTTGCAACTTGCGTAAGGCCAATTCTGTCCTGCGGGCGTTTTGGCCCGGCAACACACGGTTCAACGGTCGCTAAGTCTAATTTCATCACATCAGTAAATACAGGCGCAGGAGAATCTTTATCACACCACATACCTTGCTCTTTCGCATAAACTTCTACTAGGTCAATAGTTCCAATCGGGCGGTTTGTGGTTTTCAGGAATTTGATAGTTTCCGCATCTATTGGGAAGAAGCCCATCGTTGCGCCATATTCAGGCGCCATATTTGCGATAGTTGCCCTGTCAGCCAGCGAAAGAGCTGGCATGCCTTCACCATAAAATTCCACGAATTTATTTACTACGCCTTTTTTGCGGAGCATTTGCGTAACTGTTAAAACCAGATCGGTCGCGGTAACACCTTTATTTAATTTTCCACTGAGTTCAAAACCTATCACTTCAGGGATCAACATTGATATAGGCTGGCCAAGCATCGCGGCTTCAGCCTCAATACCACCAACACCCCAGCCAAGAACTGCTAAACCGTTTATCATGGTAGTGTGGGAATCTGTTCCAACCAGTGAATCAGGGTATGCAAAAACCTGGCCGTTCTTTTCGCCAGTCCATACAACCTGCGCTAAATATTCAAGGTTCACCTGATGGCAGATACCTGTTCCCGGTGGAACTACACGGAAATTTGATAAAGCCTTCTGACCCCATTTCAGGAATTTATAACGCTCAATATTCCTTTCCATTTCAAGCTCTACATTTTCCTTAAAGGAATTCTTATCACCATATTTATCAACCATCACAGAGTGATCTATAACCAGATCAACCGGGATAAGCGGGTTTATTTTTTCAGGGTTGCCGCCGAGCTTTTTCATCGCGTCACGCATCGCAGCCAAATCCACAACAGCTGGTACGCCTGTAAAATCCTGCATGAGTACACGCGCCGGGGAAAAGGCTATCTCACGGTCAGACCTGCCTTTGTTCTCAACCCATTTTGCGAAAGCCAGAATATCATCTTTAGTAACTGCAACGCCATCTTCAGTGCGAAGCATATTTTCAAGCAGAACTTTTAACGAATATGGGAGTTTTGAAAAATCCACGCCGCAGGCTTTTTGTGCTTCAGGGATAGAAAAATAGTTATACCCTTTTCCACCTGCCTGTATTTGCCTAATTGAATCAAAACTATTTTTCATATAGAACCTATCTCATTAATATAATTATAATATAAAGATGATACGGAATTGGCCTTTAACTTAAAACCCAATCAGTAACTCATCATATAATATCCTATTGTAAATGCTATTCAGTTTCCAAAATATCACACACTACTTTGGCGATGGTTTTGCCGGCATCCCTTTATTTGAAGATGTAGGCTATACAATGCTCCCGGGCGGGTTGCTGATAGTAAAAGGTGCAAATGGTTCAGGCAAGACAACTTTGCTTAAAATTCTATCAGGTCTGATCACTCCAAAAAACGGCTTTGTTTTTTATGATTTCAATAGCGGAAAGTCTTTTGATCCAAAGGTTACAGAAATAAGCGAAGACTATAAAGCATATTTTAAACACATACATTATCTCAGCCATAATGACGCAGTTGACCCGATTCTGACAGTAAAAGAAAATCTGGAATTCTGGGCAGGCTTAAATGACCTGAAGGAAGGGATAGCACCTGCGATCAAATTCTTTAAGTTGGAAAATGTTCTGGATAAGGAATGTAGGAAACTTTCTGCTGGATGGAATAGGAGGATAGCTCTTGCTCGTTTAATACTGAGAAAATCCAGCCTATGGATATTGGATGAACCTTTTACCAATCTTGATGAAGAAGTAATTGACCTAACTTTAAGAATGATAGCGTCTTTTTGCGATCAAGGTGGAATGGTAATTTTAAGCTGCCATCAGGAAGTAAACTTACCTTTTGGAGTGGAGCTGAAATTATAATTTTCAACTCCTACCAAATATTACTGACCGATTTTGCTCCAGATGCGGCGTTTAGCTACCCAGAAAAGCGCTGTGAATACAGTTAAGAAAATAAGCACTTTCACGCCCATAGATTTTCTATGCTCCATTTCAGGTTCAGCAGCCCATTGCAGGAAGTTAACAACATCTTTTGCCATCTGCTTTGAAGTTGCTTCAGTATTATCCTGAAAAGTAACCTGACCGTCAGCTAATGGTGGCGGCATAGTTATAGCTCCACCAGGGAAATATGGATTATAGCTTTTTCCTTCCGGTACGATCACATGCTTAGGCGCTTTTTCAACAGGCTGGTAACCTGTGAGAAGTGAGTAGATATAATTAGCACCATCATGACGGGCCTTAACTATCAATGAAAGATCAGGCGGGTAAGCACCGTTTGCAGCAACTGCGTGATTTTTATTTTTATAAGGTCCAGGGATTCTGTCAGAAGCTCTGGCAGGCCTTTCAAACATTTCACCATCTTCATCAGGGCCATCCTGCACGTTATAACCTGCAGCAAGAGCTTTAACTTCAGCTTCACTGAAACCAACTTCCTGAAGATTCCTGAAGTGGAGTTGGCCGACAGCATGACATGCCGAGCAGACTTCCTTATAAACCTGAAAACCACGTTGAATAGATGATTTATCAAATTTACCGAATGCGCCATCAAAAGCCCATTTAAGCTGCTTAGGGTGTTTCACATCAGATGAAGAAGCAGATGCCGAAACAGAAGCAAATGAAACAAATATCATAAGTGCAATTGCAACTATGTTATTACCGTATTTCTTTTTGGTTTCTGCATAGATAGACTCAGGAACCTGTATCGCCCTTTCCTTTTTGCTGAGGATAGGAAGTATCGCAACAAAATAAGCAAAATAATAAAGCGTAGTTATCCTTCCAATGATTATATTAGGAAGGCCAAATGTTGTGCCATCAGCAGGTGAACCACCGATATATCCGAGCAATATTCCGTTAGCAACGAACAACCAGAATAATATTTTGAATATCGGCCTGTATTTTCCGCTTCTTACCGGATGTTTATCAAGCCAAGGCAGGAAGAATAAGATCAATATAGAACCAAACATTGCAATAACACCTGCAAGCTTTGATTTCATGAGAACTATATCAGTGAAAGGTATCCCGATATCCGGAACAGCGCGGAGTATCGCATAGAAAGGTAAGAAATACCATTCAGGAACGATATGAGGCGGCGTTACCATAGGGTCTGCCATCAGATAGTTATCAGGGTGACCAAGATAGTTAGGAGCAAAGAATACAAAGCCAAAAAATATTATAAAATATACTCCGAACCCGAAGAAATCTTTTATCGTATAATAAGGGTGGAATGGTATTGTATCTTTCTTATCTTTCACATCAACACCAGTCGGGTTGTTCGAGCCATGAACGTGAAGCGCGATCACGTGAACTGCCACTAATCCTAAAAGTATGAATGGAAGCAGGAAGTGAAGAGCATAGAACCTGTTAAGAGTTGGATCATCAACTGAGAAACCACCTAAAAGGAAACTCTGTATACCAGTTCCAAGACCATCAATAACATAATCAAAAGCTGAGAACAGACCTGTGATAACTGTTGCACCCCAGAAGCTCATCTGGCCCCAAGGAAGAACATATCCCATGAATGCAGTTGCCATCATTATGAGGAAAACAATTATACCGAACCACCACAGAACTTCACGCGGAGCTTTGTATGAACCATAATATAAACCACGGATGATATGGCAGTAAGTAACCGCGAAGAACATTGAAGCGCCAACAGCGTGGGCATATCTAAGTAACCAGCCATAAGGTACATCACGCATTATCCTTTCAACTGAATCAAAAGCATGGTCAACATGCGGAACATAGTTCATCGCGAGGAATATACCTGTTACGATCTGTATCATCAGGGCGATCATTGCAAGTGAACCAAAGTTCCACGCGTAAGATAAGTTACGAGGCGTCTGGTATTCCCCCTGGTGTTTCATGAAACTCATGACCGGAAGCCTTTTCTCAAACCAGTCCAGGGAAGTATTTACTATTTTATTGAACATATCTTTTTCAGTTTGGGTATTAGTATTTTAGTAATTAATTAGCCTATTTTGATCATTGTATCGCTAAGGAATTCATATTTTGGAACTGCGAGGTTCTTTGGCGCCGGGCCTTTCCTTATTCTCCCAGATTGGTCATAATGTGAACCATGGCATGGGCAGAACCATGCATCATCACCTGTAACGTTATTAGGTATACAACCTAAGTGAGTACATACACCTATAACAACAAGCCATTCTTCCTTACCGGCTTTAACCCTTTCAGAATCTTTCTGAGGATCGATAACTATTTTGCTGTCATCTTTACGCGCAAGTTCAATTTCTTCTTTTGTCCTGTGTTTTACAAAAACAGGTTTACCTTGCCACATTACGCGTTTCGTTTCGCCTTCCTTAATTGCAGAAATATCAACTTCAGTAGTTGAAACTGCAAGTGTATCTGCCGCCGGGCTCATGGAACCTATGAACGGAACCGCCGCGCAAGCTGCGCCAATACCAGCTGTTGCTGAAGCCGCAAGAACTATAAAATCCCTTCTGGATTGATTATTAGGGGTACCCAAATCTTCACCATCATCTCCCATAGGGCCTGTGCAACCGCAACCACCCGTATTGCAACCTTGCTTATAATTATCTGACATAATTTAAATTATTACTTAATATAGTTATTCAAAATCAGCGAATTAATTACTGAATTCTATCAAGTGTGCAAGAATATTTTGAAATGATAAACATTATCACTTAACTGAATATTTAGTTTTCATAAAACTGACGAATTCCTCGGCATCTTTCATTGATGAGGATGAGGTAATATCGGCAACTATTGATACCTGATAGATTATCTCGCTATGTAGTTTTTCCGGTATCTTACTGATCACCTGAATATCATCATTACCTTTTATATCGCTCTCATAAACTATAGCTGGGGTGTTACCATGGCTGGCCAGATAAACCGCATTCTGGGTGTTGCCTGCCTTTATCACCTTATTTTTCATGTCTTCCCACAGGCCAAGCTTTTCAAAGACACTCTGGATAATAACCCCAGACCTATCAAGCTCAGGATCAGGAATGGCCACAAGTATGTTCTTAGATATGAAAGCCAGCTTCTCTTCAGAAGATTTGATCTTTTTCAGCTTTTTGTAAAGAAAGTGCCCTTTTGGACATATCAGAACCAGCCTATCAGTAGTCAAATTAGCTATACTGAACACATTAAGTAAGCCTTTTTGCTGAAGATCCTTCATTTTAGCCGGGTCTTCAGAGATGAATACATTGGCAGGTTCACCCTGCTCTATCTGGTCTGCCAGTTCCGCGGTTGAATCAAATGAGGCGCTGACTGAAATATTGTTCTTTTTGCTGAATTCGCGCAGAATATCCTGCATCGGAACAGTTAAAGAGGCGGGTGCCAGAACTATTATCCCCCTCTCAAAGGCTTGCTTTACCTTCTTTTTTGCCTGCGAATCTGCCGTAAATCCTAAAAAAACCACACTTACCAGAACAAAGCTAAGTAACTGAATATTAAATATTTTTCTCATAGTTCAATTTTTAGGTTTATTTTAGGTGATTTTTGTGGTATATAGGCACCAGCTCAAAGCATATAGCCACTTTTAAGTGTATATGTGGTTTTAGCTTGATGTAAGTTTTTTATCAACTTCAAAATCAGTCCAGTATGTCATTAAAGTTCAAGCAAGGTTCTAAAGTTGTATATCCGTCGCATGGTGTAGGTGAAATAAGAGGTGTAGAGTCACAAAAAGTTGGTGAATATGAGATCAAAACATATGTTATCGAATTCGAAAAAGAAAAAATGATATTGAGGATCCCGGTTGCAAGGGCAGAAAAATCCGGCTTAAGAATACTCAGCGGCACTAATGAGCTGCAAAAAGTTAGCAAAACGCTTCTTGAAAGGCCTAAATCTAGCAGAGGCATGTGGAGCAGAAGAGCTAAAGAATACGAAACAAAGATCAATTCCGGTAATATTATTGCTGTTGCGGAAGTTGTAAGAGACCTTCATAAAAATGTTGATGATCCTGAAAGATCATACAGTGAAAGGGTTATTTATGAAAACGCTCTTGAAAGGCTTTCAAGGGAAGTTTCTGCTATCAAGAAAATTGAGATCAAAGAATCTTCTGAATATCTTGTTAAAACAATGAATGAGAAAAATCCTTACTTCATTAAGAAAGCTCAGGAAGTTGCAAAACGTCTTGCTATGGAAGCTGCTGAAAGAGGTGAAGTAGATGAAGATGCTGAAGAGGTTGAAAGCGAAGATGAAGCTTTAGCAGCTTAATCTATTTTCTAATACGGAATATTAAACCCCACAATTCGTGGGGTTTTTTATTTGTGTATTTGTTTTTTTTAATTTACTTAAAATCAAACTTAACTTTCCCATCAGATGACACTTAATATCCTTAAAGAATTTGAAGATTCCAAAGCCATACTGAAAGGCCATTTTATTCTATCATCAGGGCTTCATAGCGATACATATATGCAATGCGCCCGCGCATTAATGGAGTCAGCAAGGGCAGAAAAAATATGTAAGGAACTTGCCAGAAAAATAGAAGAGAAAATAAATCTTAGTGATATCGATATCGTTGTTTCACCTGCCATGGGTGGCGTTATAGTTGGTTATGAAACGGCAAGGCATTTGGGTAAAACATCTATCTTTTGTGAACGTGTTGATGGTAAATTTCAACTTCGCCGTGGATTTGAACTAAATAAAAGTGACAGGGTTCTGGTGATTGAAGATGTAGTAACCACAGGCAAATCATCTAGGGAAACTTTTGACCTGATAGAATCCCAAGGCGCAAAAGTAATTGCTGAAGCTGCAATATTTAACCGAAGCGGTAAGAATGATGATGATGTTTTTGGAAACATTCCACTTATCACTCTGGCGAAATTAAATATAAGAACTTTTGATGAGAATAATGTTCCTGATGAGCTAAAAAATATCCCGGCAGTTAAACCTGGAAGCAGGTTTTTAACCAAGTAATTTTGTATCTTTGCTAGGCTCTGGCTTTTCTGCAACATGATGTAATGGCCAGTAAACCCCATCAAACTCGCTAAGCTTCTGATACGATGAATTACCAAGCGCGGTAATCTCTTCCTTGGTAAAATATTGCAGTACATCATTTTTAGAATCAAAATAAGCAGTTTTTCCGTCTTTTTCTAACGGGTTAACAACAAAATCTTTTTCGGCAAGAACACCAAAAGAAGTTTTTATCTTATCAGTTAAAAATGTTGCCAGCTTTCCGTTTATCTCGGCTAAGTTTTCATTAGTTAATTTTTCCTTCCCGCCAATTGCTTTTACTTCTTCAGCAAAAAGTTGGCTAGCTTCCTGCATTATTTTATCTTTTGCTTCATTGAAATTTTTAAAAGCCTCACCTACAAATTCCAGCCTGCTATTATCGGTATCAAGTTTAAGCTCTTTTGCCCTTTCAAGAACAGCCATAGCGCAATCTTTGGTAACCTGAAATGCAATCATTTCTTTATGTTGATCAGGTATATCAATTTCCTTACTGTTTTTTAGCAGATCGAATATTGATTCAAAAAAACGTATTATCATTGTGAACAAAGTAGTCGCAGGCATACCGTTCTCGCCTGTAAAAAAGCTTGATACCATTCCCCAGATATCGCTTTTATATGCACTTGTTGCTAGACTTTTAGCATCAAGATTTTTTAATGAAGTTGCAGCACTAAAATTATTTTCTTCATCTAATTTCTTTTTCGCCTCTTTTTGAGCTTCCTGTTTAGCCAGCAATACATCATCTTCAGTAATATCAGAAGATGATTTTAATTGTAACCTCTCTTTAGTTAATATCTGCTCATAACTAAGCTTTATAGCATCAGCAATCGCATTGACCTTATTATTTATCCAAACAGGATTATTAAGATTTTTTTGATCTTCCTTAGCTTGCATATTTCCCCATTCAATAAGAACAGCAGGAATATCAGCAATATCTGTATCTACCCCATTCTCTTTCTTTCTTATAGGGGCATTTCTTTCTGTTTTTCTAAAAGGACCACTTTTTGAACCGCAACTTTTAGATATCAGTTCTGCTACTTCAACTGTTTCCTCAAACTTCTCATCTTTATCATAATAACAAGTTATACCCATCGACTTGTCAGAATCGTTGCTATCCACATGGTTAGAAATATAAAGGAATACATTGTTACCTTGTTCCTTATATTTTTTTACTACTTTATAACGTGAAGGAAAATTATCAGTTGTATTTTCAGGTGAGCGTTCATCACTTGTAAGAATCGCTGTAATACCCCTTGCTTTCAAAGCATCCCTTAAAGCCTTTGAATGCTCTAAGTTTTCATTATATTCTTCGAAACTGCCATTAACAGCTCCTATATCTTCTTTTTTTCCTGTCCAGCCGTGTCCAACATCTATTATAACTACAGGATTACCGCCTTCCTGAATACTTAAAGGCAAATCCTCCCATTTTTGCGCGCCAGTAACTTTTTCTTTTATTTTCTTTGGAGCAGCTGCAGCTTGCTTTGGTGGCTCTGCTTTTTTTGTAACTTGAGGAATATTACCAAGTTCTTCCCTAAATATATCTGCTGCGGTAAAATGTTTCACCTTAAAATCTTTTGAGCTGAAACTGTTGAGGATATCTGTACTTTTTAATCCGCTGTATAATTGGTAAATATAAAAATCATCACCATTAAGGGGATTATTAGTTTCCTTTATACCAACAGCATTTAATGAACCGCTTTTTACATTATTGATCGCATTATCAACTAAGCTTGCAAAATCTTTATAAGAGATACCTTGAGAAGGAATTGACGAAAGCATTTTATCATTAATTTTCTGCGCCCCCGTTTTTAAGTATCCGAGTAATTTATCTTTGCCGCCAATAAGTTTAACCGTAGTTGATAAAGCTGTGTTGCCATTAATTGCAGAATTAACTTCTGGAGAACTGGAATTATAGCTTTTTATACGGTCCAGGAAGACCACTTCAAGAAGCTCTTTTGCTTCTGCCTTTGTTAGAAATATGTTATCAAATCCCGGCAAGGTATAAATATTTTATTACCCTGCAATTATACCATCTAAACATTAATAAACCGTAAAGAATTTCAAATTTTATGGAATATTTGCGAAGGAATTTAACCCACTGATTTTAAACGCCTATTTAGACTATCTTGTACTACTAAAATGAAGATGGTGCACAGATGGGAACCATATTAAGAGGTTAACATCTTGATATTTAAGAGCTAACTTCAATGTGTTTTTGCTTTATCCCCCTAAATATCCCCCTAGAGTTAAAATCTTGTAAGCTCTAAATCACTTTTGTAATAACAAAAACACTTGGTTTTTCTACCGAACCATTAACTTTTACTATGATGGATTCGTTCTTGTTAGCTTCTAGATAGTTATGAAGAACACAATTAAGCCCTTTAGGGATATACCCTAGCATAATTTTCTTACCATCTTGCTCGGTTAATACTTTTATAGCCTCTTGATCAAAATTGTTGATTTTTTCAGGCTCAAAAAATACTTTTTCACCAACCAAAGATTTTTTATCCTGAATTACCATTCCCTCACTATATCTGAAGCCTGCAATCTCAAAAGAAAACTCAAAAGGTATTTGAACATTCTCAAAACTATGGAAGAATGAAAACCCGTCTCCTGCTACTTTACCATTGGTATAAGCCAGAAGCTCTGCAATAGTGATTTCATCTTTCAGTTTTTCAGATAGTCCGTAAGACCTCAGATATTCTTCAAAATCACCTCTGGTTTTTGGTGGAAGCCTTCTTGACAGAACTTCAATAATATCACCGTGCCAGATTTTAGCTTTTTCATAAGGAAAGGCCGTTAAACCGACAAACCCTTTTTCTGTAGCCCTTTTGACTTCTTCACTGTCATAATATTGCAAAGTAGATTTATTGCCCTCAATCGTGATGTGACCTATCAAAAACCTATCACCAGATGATATGCCATCTGCATCAGGTTTTTGCCAAATAATATTGATCTTTGTTGGCGGATATATGTATTCAATTAGTTGCATTTAGCTCTTTTAACTCATTAAATCTTGTTTTTATTATATCTTTTACCAAGTTTGCCCTGCTTTCACTTAGTCTATATTTTTCATTTTTAATAATAAATCTGGTTAAATTATCAATTTCTTTAAAAACTGGCGTAATATCAGCATTTATAATTTCTTGTAATATAGGTTTTAAAGCAGGCTTTTCAGCAAGCAAGAGTTTGATAAACTCAAAATGATTTATTTTACTTGAGTTAATATCCCACTTTAAATGCTGTTTCCCTTTTTTAGTATAGGCATTTAAATTATTGATTATATTAGATATATTTTCCTCAAATATTTCATAACCTAAAGATGTTCCATTATCAAAAGCAGGGGAAAATCCTATTTCAAGAATGCGATCATCATTTTCAATTCTCATATCTACCAAAATTTCCCAATTTTCCTGATGCCTATCAGTGTTACCTGTAATTGCATCTAGCACCAACATTCTAAAAAACTCAGATATAAGATGAGATTGAATTTCAGGATCAAAATTAAACACATCCAGAGTTTTTTTTATGGATTGAAAATTATGCTGCCTGCCTTTTACTCTATCAAATCCCTCAATCACGTTACTCATAAGACTTCCGCCTTGCAATACCCTTATATTTTTAGTTGAATTTGGATAACCATAAAACCATTCAATTAAAGCCCCGTATTCAATTTTACCATTTTGTAATTTTCTGTAAGCAACAAAAGCAGGTGGAACTTGAACATTGATAACCCTACCGAGCTTATAAGCAATAACCTCATTCCAGAATTGCCAATAGAAAGTGTGTCCGCTTTTTTCCTTTACCATTGGCTCTTTGAATAAGTATCTATGACCTTTGATTAAGAATTTATCAGTATTATCAGAAGGGCAAAAAACCTCTTTTTTCTCCCTTGATCCTTCTGGATATGTTTTTGGTGTATCAAGATACCAACCAGTAATACTAACCGCCTCATCAGGTTTTTGCTCTGTATCTGCTGGCTTATAAAATTGGCTTTGGCTGGTGAACATATTAGCCCTTCTTTTGTTTGAGCTTTTTTTCTGGTAGCTCGGAAATATATTGTTGATACAGACAAAATAAAAATTCTATCCGCTCTTTTTCGTTTTTAAAGTTGGTTTTGCCGTAGGTGGTATCAACGGCTTTATCAAGTTCACTATGAGCTTTTACCAGTTCTGGTGGCATTGTGAGGGGATTATACAAATCCGCAAGTGAACTGTTCGGATATGATTTTCTAGCATCCAGAACTTTTTGAGCCTTTTCCTCAACGGCTTTTATTTGATTTTTCGTTGGATTTTTAGGAAACGGAAAGTTGTTATAAACTATGTTATTTGAATAAATATATCGACTTTCTAACCTGCCACATACTTGCCTCATCCAACTCATATGCATATTTGAAGTCAAAATTCCAAAGTGATAGAAAGAGCAGTTTTCAATATAGGAAGCAGTGTTGTTTATTATATATTCTGGGTCTATATATGCGAAAGGAATATAGTTCCTTTTTTCTGAAGATATTTTTGGTATAAAAAGATATTTATTATTTGGTTGTCGGTCTTCAGAAAATAATGTTGGATATTTTGCCCATTCTCTCGTTCTTAATTTGGGGCTTGCTTCTCTGAATTTTTTTACTTTATCAATTCTATCTATAATTAAAGGAACGGAGTTAATAACCTTAATTTCCGCACCTCTCAACCATAAACAATGTCTAATGTTGTTATTTATAAAATCTGCACCGCCTATAAACGGTCTTATTAAATAATTTGTTTCAGGATATTTAGATTTTAAGAATATTATATCTTGCTCTGACAGCATAAAATGACCATTATCAGTAGTTTCACTACCTTTAATAATTTCTGGCACATCACATATAGGTTTGTTTCTAGACCGAATAAAAATTTCTGAACCATCAATTAAATATCCGCTAATATTTATTGCTTTTGTCTCTTGAGGATTTAAAGAATTATATTCTTCATATTCATAAATATATTTTTTATCAGTATTATATGTAGCAAAACCTACAATGATAACATGAACACCTGCTTTACCCCTAGCCTCATTATTCCAAGCAAAACTTCTATGTGCAAAGTGAATTTTGATGCCGTATTTATTAAATAACTCATCCCACAAAATACCAACCTGCTCACCCTGAGAAATTGAATTGGTAGAAACAAATGCAACTTTGATTTTTGTACTTTGAATGTATTGAGACGCTTTAATGTACCAACAAGTTACATAATCTAAAACACCGTTACCTTTAATCCCTTTAAATATAAGGGCTACATCTTCTTTTTGAGGTTGTTTCTGCTCTTTCTTTCCAATAAACGGTGGATTACCCAGAATATAAGAAAGTTCTGACTTAAGCACTAAATCTTCCCAATTCATTCTCAGGGCGTTGGCGTGGATAATATTTGCGTGAGAAGAAAGCGGAATATTAGCAAAATACTGCCCAAACTCCTCGCTTAATTTCATATTCATTTGATGGTCAACTAACCACATCGCAACTTCAGCAATTTTGCTTGGCAGTTCTTCAATCTCAATTCCATAAAACTGGTTGATATTCACTTTCACATATTCGGAGACATCAAGCACCTGTTGCCCGCTGTTGAATAACTGCCTGATTATCTGCAATTCAAGCTCTCTCAACTCCCTGTAAGCTATAATAAGGAAGTTTCCGCACCCGCAAGCAGGATCTAAAAATTTGAGTTTTGATATTTTACTGTGGAATTCATATAATTTTGTTTTGTTGCCTTTTATTTTTTCAAACTCCCCTTTCAACTCATCAAGAAATAAAGGCTTGATGATTTTCATTATATTTTGCTCACTAGTATAATGCGCACCTAGATTTCTACGCTTTTTCTGGTCGGTAGCGGATTGAAACATTGCTCCGAAAATAGCAGGGGAAATTCTGCTCCAGTCAAAATTACAGCATCTTATTAGTGATTTCCGCATCTCACTGTCAAAACTTGTGATAGGCAGGAAGCCATTAAACAAATCACCATTGATGTATTCAAAGCTCGCAAGGTCTTCATCTAGGTTTTTGAAGCGTTTATCTTTCGGGGTATTCAGAACTTGGAAAAGCTCTTGCAGTTTTGCTCCTAAATCGCTGGCATCTTCACTGGTTCGCCCTTCAACATAGAATTTGAAAATATCCTTCTCAAAAATACCCGTATCATCTGCAAACAGGCAGAAAAGCATCCTTATAAGAAACTGTTCAAGTTCTATTCCTACAAAGCCATTTGTTACAAGTTTATCGTGTAAATCCCCTATAAGTTCGGCGGCCTCTATGTTTACAGGCTCTTGGTCTTCAAATTTCCGTTTGGTATAACCAGCAATAAACCCGAAATGATTAACATTTTTGTGCAGGTCTTTGAGTTGGAATTTCTGCTCGGTGTTTTCTTCAAGGTCATAGAGTTCAAAATTCTGAAAATCTGAAACTAGTATATATTTAGGAAGCTCCCCTTCTTTAAGGTTAGGGAAATAATCAAGGGCTTGTTGCTTGGCTTTTACTAAATCCAACCCCGCTGATTTCTGCTCAACTAAAAGAGTGCCTTTCCAGAACAGGTCTATCCTGCCCCTTTTATCACCGAGCTTTTTTACAGGTTCTTCAAAAGATGCAATACGGCGGCGGGAAATTCCGAAAACATTAAAAAACTCATTGTAAAAGGTCTGAGTTTCAGAGTTTTCTCTTGTTGCCGTTGCAAATTCCTTTGAAAACTCAATTGCCCGTTTCTTTATTTCATTCCAACTTAATGCCATAATCCAGATTATTTTGTATCAACATATACAACCTGAAATTGGTTTTAAAGTTTATTTTCAGGCCGTTGGATAAAATCAATCTTAGCAGAAGCAAATCGCTTTGTCTGTTCTGAGCTGGAAAGCTGCCCGTAACTGTTGAAGGTGGTATCTATAGAGTTATGCCCTAGGGATTGCCTTACTGCATTAAAAAACTCAGGTGTTTGTTTTTCTGCATATCTGGTAATGGTATGCCTGAAATTATGAGGGCGGATATATTCAAACCCCGCGCTTTCAAAGGCTTTTCTAAAAACATCTCTTATAGTAGTATTGGACTTTATTTCATTAGCAGTTAAGTTTGTTTCCAAAAGATTATGCTGGTTAAAACTATTTGATATTTGCGGGAATAGTGGTTGTTCAGGCTTAAAACCCTGCTTTATAAGATAATCTTTCCAATTCAATATATTGTTAATCAGTTCAGGGATAGGCATAAAATTAGCCTGCCTTGTTTTAGCATATTTTATTTTCATATCCTTAGGGTTCGCGTGGATAAAATAAACCCCCTCCTCCTGAATTAAGTTTTTAATCTTTATAGTTCTAAGCTCAGAAACCCTAAATCCACATAATGCCTGCACTGATATTATAGCCTTGTTTCGCTTATCCATTATTGTCTTTTCTGGCATTTGCCTGATAGTCTTAAGTATCTGCTCATATTGATAAGATTGCTTATATTCCGTAGCCTTTGCAGTTTTTCGCTGGTTATTACTCAGGCTCAAATAATCTATATGGTTGTAATTTATCTTACTTTTATATCCCCGTTGCCGTTCCAGCCATTGAAGAAAGGTTTTTAATACCCTTAAGCCATTATCAATATAACTGAGTGAAAAATCTCCCCTGAGCAGGTAGTTTATATATTTATCCGCAATAGTTTCGTTGTAGCAGGAAAACCCCCCAAAGTTAATAAACGCCTCAAAACCTCGGAGATGTTTCATTATTTCTATGATGGTTTTTTCATCTTTTCTACCCAGCCTTTTCAGGTGGATTCGGTATTTATATTTTATCCGCTCATTGACTGCATTATATAAAATTTTCTTGTCCTCTTTCATATTAGAATAACTCCCATTGTGATAGCTCATTTAACTGCTTTTCATCCCGTGCAGGGAAGTGAGTGTTTAAGGTGGAGTATTCGGTATCATATAATTGCGAAACACCAACCGCATCATAGATTTTTCTAAGCTCTGGAAAATCAGTTAATTTATAGCTTTTCGGCATTATATTTTTGCAGGTACTACACAGAGCTTTAACACTTAGGAAATTAGCTTTCTGCTCAACAACAACCTGCTTTTTGTAAGGCTCTTTTGCATCCCTACATTTTACGCAATACATCTGGTGAAATTCAGTTTTGCATTTACTGGACTGGTTTTGTTTACCGAGAAACCCCCTTAAATCGCCTCCCATAATCAGGGTAGGTTTTGTACTATCAATGGTTTTTAAACCATCTTTTAGCCATTGCCTGACTGTTTGTGGGTGCAACTTATATTTCTTATATAAATCACAAACCTCATCAATATCGTAAGCCCACCAATATTTTATTGGTTGCAATGGATAAATCCTTTTACCCATAAGCCTAAATATTTTGAGCTAATCTTTCTATGAAGGCTTTAATATCTTCAGCCCTCCACACTGTGGTTTTTGCTCCTAACTTTATTGGCTTAGGGTATTTCCCAGATTTCACCCCTGCCCACCATGTAGATTTACCAACGGGTATAAATTGAAGAATCTGCTTAAGACGTAAAAAGCCTGTTTCTGGTAATGAGTAGTTTATCATTGTTCTCCTTATAAGATTCAATGATATAAAGTAGACTGTTTAGAATTACTTGCTATCAGCTCAGACGTAAACCGTACTGTATCCAAGTAGACCTTACAGTTTACTTGCAGACGGTAAATTTTTATTAAACTCTCTAATCCATTCATAAAGAGTCCTATGAGTTACAGGAACTAGCTTTTCTTCAAAAGCTGTTTCGGCTGCTTTACTCATACTTTTAAAGTTACCTTTTAACTTTCCATACCAGTCTTGCACTTGTTTTCTCATTGCATGGTTTTCAGCATGTGATGCCATAGCACCTTTCTTAGCAAAATTAGATATAATATTATTATGATATGGTACGGAATTAATTCCGCTGAGCATGAAGCCAAACCAAGTATGAGCACGACATGCATAGTGCCATGCAAATAACTCCTTATTAGCTTTATAAGCTTTCATCGTATCAACCACATAAGCAATTGTAATAATTGCTGCAATCAAGATATAGTTAGCATCTGGCTCATCTTTATCAAATAAATCTTTATCAAACTCTTTAGATAACTTATCACCAAATTTAGAGTTTTTCTCATCCCAACAAGTTTTAAAGATATCCCAAAATTCTTTTTTTCCTGTGTTCCCTCTAACCTTGATAAATATTTCTTCAATAGAACCAACAATATGAAAGGTTTCAGCAATAGGATTTCTATAACCTATTTTAGGGAATTTTTTGTTAAAATCTGGAATGCTACTTTTTTTACTTTTCTTTTTATTACGAGATTTGGACATAATCTAATTTAGTTCAATACCGTCCAGATTATCACTTCTTAGCTAAAAAATTAACAACTTTATCAGTATCACTCTTTTTTATTTTACCCTCAACAAAATCAGCCCACCATTGGAGCATTGAACACCTTTGCGGTAAATATTGAGCGTGGTTGTAACTGGCTCTTACTTTGTTATCGTGTGCGTGAGCAAGTTGCATTTCAATATGGTCTGAGTTAAAGCCTTTTTCGTTAAGTATGGTTGAGGCGGTAGCACGGAAACCGTGAACTGTTGCCCTGCTATGATAACCAAGCCTATAGAGGGTATAAATTAAAGTGTTTTCACTCATAAACTTTGTAGGATTATTCCTATTAGGGAATACATACTCATAACCAGAATTTAACTTTTTAAGTTCTTCCAGAATTTTTAATACCTGCTTGGATAAAGGCACTAGGTGCAATCGCCTTTTCTTCATTCTTTCGGCCGGAACTTTCCAGATTTTCTCTTTGAAATCTATTTCGCTCCAGCGCATACCTCTAAGCTCAATAGTTCTAACCAGAGTTAGGATTAATAGCTTAAAGGCTAGTTTTGTTTGAATATCACCCTGATAATTTTCTAACTTTGCCATAAATTCAGGCAGGTCTTTTTCTTCTATATGCGCGTAATGCTTATGCGGAGCGGTTTTAATTGCACCCTTTAAATCAGGGGTAATATCTCTAGCGCATTTTCCAGTTACAACCCCGTATCTGAAAACCTGACCGCAAATTTGCCTGAGCCGTTTTACAATATCAAGGGCGTTTCTAGCTTCAACTTCCTTCAAAACAGAAAGCAATTCCAGCGGGGTAATGTCTTTTATCGCCCTGAACCCCACTTTAGGGAATACATCAAGCTCCAGCCTCCTTAAAAGATTGTTACCATGCTTTGTTGACCATTTATTGGCACTGTTTTTATGCCATTCCTTTGCAACTGCTTCAAAGGTATTTTCTGAACTGATCTTACTTGTGAGTTTTTCTAACTTCTTTTGATATGCAGGGTCTATGTTTTCTTTAAGTTGTTTTCTTAGCTCCAGAACTTTTTCCCTAGCCTGAGCCAGAGACATTTCAGGATATACCCCTACCGCCAAGTGCTTTTCCTTAGCATCAAAGTAATATTTGAAACGAAAATACCTTGAACCATTAGGGTGAACAAGGATATACAAGCCCTTTTCATCGCTTTTCTTATACTGGGTTTCTCTAGGTTTAAGTGCTTTTAATGCTTTATCTGTTAATGCCATTTAGGGGTATATTTTTGTTACCCTGATTTTTATACCCCTAAATATCCCCCTATAGAAGTTGGATAACTTAAGACTGTATAAAATCATTAAAGACTAAAATACCAAGTTCGGAGGCTAATTACAAGGACTTTTGGGGACTACCTAAAACCATAAGATGGTGCTACAGATGGGAATCGAACCCACGACCCCTGCATTACCAATGCAGTGCAACTACCCCTGTGCTACTGTAGCGTATCATAAGCAATAACTATGTTCTAATTAGATTTTTATTGTTTCCAGTCAAGCTATTTTAGGCTATCTGTATCATCAACCAAACACAGGACAGAATTGGAAATTATTGTAAACAGTAAAAACTCTGGCAATCGCCTTGATAAGGCTATCCCTGCCCTGCAACCAAAATTATCTCGTACATCCGCCCAAAAATATATTAGGGCAAACAATGTTTCTGTTAATGGAAAAATATATGATGCCATATCCCACACGGTGATGGAGAATGATATTATCACTATAAATGAAGCCATTAAAGTTGCAGAAGAGGATAAGAAAATTGAAGGAAACCCTAATATCGAACTTAATATAGTTTACGAAGATAAATTCTTATTAGTTATAAATAAGCAGGCTGGGCTTACGGTTCACCCGGGAGCTGGCAACCATACTGATACTTTAGTAAATGCTCTGCTCGCAAAGTATGATTTCAAAGGGCTTTCCTCAGTTGCAGGGGATACAAAGCCAGGAATAGTTCATAGGCTTGATAGAGACACAACTGGCGTTCTTCTGGTGGCAAAAGATAATGCTACCCACCGAGAGCTTTCAAGACAGATAAAAGATCGTGAAGTTCAACGTATTTACCATGCGCTGGTGTGGAATAAGCCGACACTTATAGTTGGTAAGGTGGATACGTTCATGGGCAGGCACCATTCTGACAGGAGAAAACGTAGCGTATATAAAACAACGGGTAAGCATGCTGTTACGAACTATAAACTTATAAAATCATATTTTGAGGGGG
>JANPLD010000133.1:0-27094 GCA_031426355.1 Alphaproteobacteria bacterium
AAAATGCCATCTCTTACATTAAGAAACTTGAAGAATTGCTCGGCGTAAAAATATCCGCCGTATCAACTTCACCTGAACGCGAAGATACTATTCTTCTAGAAAATATATTTTAGTATATCGCTGAAATTTATTCTATTTTACGGTTTATTGCCTTTACTCGTGCGCGATGCGAAAATGGTAAAAACTTCAAACTTCCATCTTCAAACTTAAAACTATTATTTCTTAATAACAGCTTCCCTATTTCTTTTCACCGAAGAAGTATAAGTTGAACTTCTAAGTGCCTGCTCTAGCTTTTTTAGGTGGAATATATCTTTCACCTCTGCATCTATAGTTATTTTACAGAAATCCCTACCCTTACCGCGTATACGTACATTATAAATATTGGTATTTACCTCAGCGCATATCCTTGTAAGCTCTGCAAGAACACCAGGTTTATTCTCGCACATAACATCAACGCGGCTTCTGTAGGTGTCAGTATTCGCAGCTTCAGTATCCCACTTCACATCTATCCAGCGCTCTGGTTGATCTACAAATTGCTCAAGCTCTTTACAGTCAGATGTATGAACAGCCACGCCTCCGGTCGGAAGTTGTATCGCAACTATCTTCTCACCCGGCAGTGGATTACAGCAGCTTGCATAATTAATTGATAGACCACCCGTTAATCCTTTTAAAGGTATCACGGCATTATCATCTGTCTCAAATGAACCATCATCATTTTTAGCACGCTGGTTCTGCTCCGAATCAGGAAAGAGTTCTTTTAATATTTCCACCCTTGCGATAAGACCCTCTCCAACCGCTGAATATAATTCATATAAATTCAGATGCTTGAACTTTTCAAGCAATGTTTCAACTTTGCTTTCATCAAGGTCTTCATTGTTCTGCAGGAATATCTGGTTGATTATGGATTTCCCTAATATTGCGTACTCACCCATTTTCTTACTGCGGACGAATTTCCTTATCTCTGATTTCGCCTTGGCAGTTTTAACAAAGCCTTCCCACGGTGCCTGTATTGCAGTAACTTTAGACTGCATTATATCAATCTGGTCACCGTTTTTAAGCTTGGTTCTAAGTGGCACTACACGACCATTTACTTTTGCGCCAACACAGGTTCTCCCAACACCGGAATGCACCGCAAATGCAAAATCAACCGGTGATGAACCTTTTGGCAGAACTATAAGGTCACCTTTCGGCGTAAAACAGAATACATGCTCATGATACATTTCAAGCCTGGTATTCTCTAGAACCTCATCCGGATCGGCCGCATTCTCAAGTATTTCAATAAGCTGCCTTATCCATTTGAACTGCGTCCCCTCAATACCATAATTAATCCCGCCCTGCTTATAACCCCAGTGAGCCGCAACACCATATTCGGCGGTCTCATGCATATCTGCAGTTCTTATCTGTATCTCCACACGTTGATTATCATCACCAAGCACAACGGTATGAATAGATTGGTAATTATTTGCTTTTGGTGTTGAGATATAATCATCAAAATATCCCGGCACCACGCGGTAATTAGTATGCAAAATTCCAAGCGCTTTATAACACTCTTCAATATTGGCAACCTGTACGCGAAATGCAATAATATCCGTCACATGTTCAAACCCAAGTTTCTTGCGCTGCATTTTACCCCATATAGAATGCGGCATTTTTTCACGTCCTGAAACTTCCGCATGTATACCATGCTTCTCAAGATTCTTTTTAATGGATTCAATGGTCCTTGGGATAATATTCATATCCTGGTTCTTCAGGTAACTGAGCCTGCTCATTACCGAAGCATAAGCATCAGGATTTATCTCCCTGAACGCCAGGTCATGAAGCTCCTGCTTTATCTTATGGATACCAATACGCTCTGCCAAAGGCGCATATATATCCATTGTTTCTTTCGCAATACGCAGCCTTTTTTCAGGCTTCTGAATAAAATGAAGTGTTCTCATATTGTGAAGCCTGTCTGCAAGCTTCACCAGCAATACCCTGATATCCTCTGAAATAGCTATAAGAAGCTTACGGAAATTCTCCGCCTGCTTTTCAGTTTCTGTTTTAAAATTTATTTTATCAAGCTTGGTAACGCCCTCTACAATATAAGCGATCTCACTGCCAAACTCCTGTTTTATCAGGTCGTAAGTTGCCTCAGTATCTTCAACCGTATCATGTAATAATGCAGTAACAACAGATCCCGTATCCAGTTTTAACTCCGCAATTATCTGAGCAACTTCTATAGGGTGGTAATAATAAGGGTCACCGGATGCACGTAGCTGAGTACCATGATATTCACGCGCAAAATCTATCGCTTTCTGAACAAAAACCTTGTCAAAATCTGGGTTGTAACTTTCTATAGTTTTAAGAAGGGTTTCTTCAGGATTATATTCGGTCTTTCTTATTTTTTCTATTTTATTTTCTTGGAGAGTTGTTTCCATTAATGCGCAAAATATTTAAGATAATATAGTTTTGATACCACAAAACACAATATATCTCAAGTATCTCAATAATTAAACAGCCTGCCTTACGGAATATTTATTATTAGTGAAGACATGCTGCACGCCCATCTGCAATTTAGTATCTATCACTATTGGCGCTTTAGTATTGACGAATACCTCATAATTACCATTTGGCTTTTTAACTGATGAAGCGATGAATAGCAGAAGAAAATCTTCCTTTTTAACTTCCGTAACAGATAAAAGCTCAGCCATATCTTTTGGCTCAATAAATGGATTGTCAAAACCAGATGGTATAACAGGAAGAGAGATATTCTCATCATTCACACATTGCAGAATTTTAAACTGCTCAAATTCCTGCTTCGGGAAATTCATTAGGGAAAAATGAAGCTCTGGAACAAACCCGAATAAACCTTTTGGAAAATATATAGCTTTCGACAGGTCAATACTGAATTCCCCAAACCTGGAGTTAACCTTAACATTACCTGTAGCGTCCCTTGCAATTGGTGATTTATTGGTATTTCCTAATAATGCTGCCATATGACTATTTTATTATAAAATTTATTATTTGTCTAATTTAACTAATTTATAAAATTACTTAAAGCAAGCGAGCTTATTCTGGAGAATATCTGAAACGACGCTTGAAGCGACGCCTGTAGCTGAGTTGTCTCAATAGTTAGCTGAACTATATCAGGTGAGTTCGCTTCTGAAAGCTTTTCATCAAAACTATCCTTAGCTTTAGCATGAAAATCTCTCATCTGCTCCAGCGCCTTAGTATTATTACCCATATCCGCTCTGAGTGATATAAGCTCCTGAAGGGCTTCATCAACATATTTACCAGCCGCTTCATAATTTGCACTTTGCCCGTTAGCTTCTTGGCTTCTCGCCATATTTATCGCCCCGATCATCTTCTGAAAAGCCGGGTTATTAGCCGTAACACCATAATTTATTGTAAGAGATGAAGATGCATCAACTGATAGAACCAGATCATCACCATTATAATAATTTGCCGTGATCTCTCCGCCTACAACATTTGAATTGAATTTAAGATCATCCACCGGCTCAACATTTGAGTTCGACCCAGCAAATAAATAATTCGCCCCATCTTTTGAATTAAGCGCTCCTGCTATCTTATCAAGCGCCGCATTAGCCGCTGCAGTCAAATTTGTTACTGATGAATTACTTGTAGATGATTCTAAACTCAAAGTGGATTTAAAATCAATCAAGGTATTTATCATCTCATCAACAGATTTATAAGTAGTATCAAGCTTTCTGGTAACATCATCAATTGAACTCATGAATTTACTACTGCGCTCAGAAGAGAACCTAAAATTCTCTACAATATTTATTTTATTTCCAAGCTCAGCAAATGTATCGGCAAGGCTTTCCGCACCAACTTTGGCCTGCTTTTCAAACAGGTTGGTCTGGATCTTTTTAAAATCCGATATCGCCTGATTATATAATTGTACACTACTTGGCATAAAACCCTCTATATTATTTAATTACTATACTGATTCCTCAAGTGTCTTGAACATCTCTCTGATCATTGAGAGAACTTTCGCAGATGCATTATATGAATTTTGTATCTTGATAGTATTTGCTATCTCTTCATCCATATTAACGCCACTAACATCATCAACCTTTTGCTTTAAGGAATTACCCAAAAGTGTTTCCTTATCGAAATCTGAACTTGCACTGTTGGCTAGCGATGCTGCAAAATTATATAATTCGGTAGCATAACCACCTATCGTAGTAGAAAGCGTTGGCAGAGATCCCGCAGCTTTGAAATTTATATTTATATCACGCAATGTTATCAGGTCTTTAACTGCCTGATTACTAGCAGCACCGATCTCATAACTATATTTTGCCGTCACACCAGTCTGAGGCGACTGTTGCGCCCTACCGGTTGCAAGATTTGTTGGCGTTCTGAGTATATCACTTCTTATATCTAAGTTAACTGAACTATTTTTAAGCTCATCACCAAATGTGAAAAAGTTATTCATACCGAAAAAATGTGAGAACCCACGGTTCGTAGCTGTAGCTTCGGCATCGGCCACCCCGAATGTACCAACTTCTTTACTATCGAGCTGGTCAATTGATATCCTGATATTACTGTTAGCACCATTCAGTTTAAGGAAACCTGAAGAGCCAGAGGAAATTTGGTTTCCGTTAGCATCAACAAGTGATGCAGCCAAGAATGAACTATTTGAATTTGCAGTAACTATCTCGCCACCACCACTTCCCGAAACTGCCGTTGCAGCATATCTTTTATTCAGTGTTGAGCCTGTTTCAGGATCAGGAACAGTCAGCTGGAATGTTACCGTTTCATTAGTCACATTACCATCTGCATCAGTAACTGCGATCACTGCAGAAATTGTGAATGTATCACCTTCTTCAAGTCCAAGCCCGGTAAGATCAACATTTATACTGTCATTGATAATACCATTCATGTCAGTTCTTGATCTTTTACCCGCTTCCTGTGTAAATGCGCCAAATGTTACTGCTGATGATGCACCACCATTGATAGAGATTGAAGTTACATCAAAAGTTATCGCGCCGCCATCATCAGATAAATTTGTAAAATCAAAATCAAATTCAAAATTACCACTTGCATCTGCGCCGCCCGCTAATGTTGCGCCACTTGCCGTTGCAACGGCACTTGCCGTGCCAGCTGTTAAAGTAAATGCATTACCAGTTGTACCGGCAGCATCATATTTAACCGTCATAGCCGTATTATTATTTGAATATGTAGCTACATTCAAAGAGGCATTTGCCGAAGTATTCAAAAAGCCGGTCAGGTTATTTAAAGTTGATGTAAGGTTTGCACCTATCTGAACCTGGTTTCCCGATGGAACTCCCGAAACAAAAGTAACCGTAACACCGTTTATAACTATATTCTGCCCCGCTGTCGGCTGGCCACTGAATGTAATTGTACCCGTAGATTTTACCGATGTAATATTTTCTGATACACCCGCAATTTTTATATCCTGCGCCGGGCCAACATTAGCTATCTGCGCCGCCTGTGTACCATAATAATTATTTATCTCATCTATTATTGCCTGAACCGAAGCTGTTCCCTTACCTTCCCCACCATTGAACTCATCAAAATTTATTTCAAGCGGCACTAATTCTTCACCATATCTGCCAGTAAGCGGTTTTCCAAGTTCATCAACAAGTGTAATCCTTGTTGTTCCCTGGAAGTTAAAAGTATCACTCAGCTTAAATGACTCAACACCGGTTAACTGCTGTGGCGGTGGATAAGCCGTTCCACCATTATGTATTTCATTGAACTGGTCTGCAAAAGTATACGCTAACATATCAAGCTGCGATATTATCTCAGGAAGCTCCGTATCCCTTAATTCAAGCAGAGCTTTTAACTTTCCATTTTTAAGATCATCTATTTCTGCCTGCCCGCCATTACCTGAAAAATAAGTTTCAACTTTATTGGTTCTCTCACCATTATCATCAAGCGCAACTACAGTTATAGGGTTAAATGGAGCACCATTTATAAGGTTTTCTATATTAGACGCCCTTGTATAAACAACTTCATAACTTTGTGATGGGCTTAATATCTCTGTATTACCAAGTGATGCGGTAACCTGACCTATTGAATCAAAATTGATATCCGCATCAATTATATTTTGCAATTTCATTAATTCATTGTCCCTTGCATCATATAAAGCCTGCAAATTTCCCTGAACTAAATAATTCTCTTTGATCGCGCCGTTTATATCCTTAAGATTTCCGAGAATTGAATTCAGCTCACCAACGGTTGATTGCAGATCCTTATCAGCATTGAACCTTTCATTTTGTATACCAGTTGAAATAGTGCTTATTGATTCGGCAAAATCCCTGGCTGCAGTTACAACAAGGTTCGCTTTTACCGGGCTGGATGCATCATTCGCAAAATCAGATAATTTACCGAAGAAATTATTAAGGCTTGACCCGATAGTGAATGAAGAACCCGGGTCACCTAAAGTAAATTGCTGTATCCTGTCATGATATGCATTTTTAGTTGCAGCTTCTGAAACTTTAGAGGTCTGGTTCCTTGATGCATTAATTAAAAAGTCATCGATCGCCCTTCTTATTTCAGTGATGCTAACACCCGATACCGTACCACCCGCTACTTTTGTTTCCTGAGCTACAATTTTCCTCGTATAGCCAACCGTATTAACATTCGCAATGTTATCAGAGATAACGCTCATTGTAGCCTGATTGACATTTAAACTATCAACCAGTGATTTTAATGATGATGTTAAACCTGAACTTATTGTTGACATAAAATTCTCAAATTTGTTTATACATTTTGCGATATAGCAACTGGCGAAGAATTCATTTCAGTCTCCATATAGCCAGATTTACCATAACCCCTCATAGCGCCCTTATTCTGCTGCGCGCCGTGATAGATCGCTTCAAGAACAAGCTTATTCACTTCTTTAGCGGCATTAACTTCTTTATGGTTAGCTTCTGCAACTTTCATTAACTTGTCGCTAGCCTCAGTTATTTTAACCTTAACTTCACTTGGTAGTGATTTCAGGAACTGCGAATCACTTGCAAGTATTGCCTTTGCGTTCTCAAGTTCATTTATATATTGGGTTTTAGTTTCAAATAGCGCGACCGCTTTACCTGACTGATTCTCACGGAAGAATTCAGTTTCCTTCTCAAGGATCCTGATAAGCACATCAGTTTTACTAAGATAAGTGCTTAAAACTCCTAATTTTTCATTTTGATTATTTAACATAAATATCTCCTTAAATTGTATTTGTATTATTCGTCATTTGCATATTCATCAGGCTCTTCTGTATCTGATCAGCAATTCCTATGCCACCTGACTTGGCAAGTATCCCGCCATATTCATCCACCATCATACTTCTAAGCGTTTCTTCAGCAAAACCGCCACCCATGAGAGAATCAACCTCGACCGTATTGAACATGAAGCCCATCAATTGCGAAAGAAATTGGCTTTCCAGAGCCTGCGCCGCCTCTTTAATCGTCTTTGGGTCAGTATTACCGCTTTCAGCAGCAGATTGAATTTTCTTACCGTAGCTATCAAGCTTTCCGTATTTTAACGAATCAGTTGCCTGATCAATTAATGCGCTGATATAATTTCCACCCATATCCATATATTACCTCGTCTCTACTTCAGCGTGTAAAGCACCCGCCTGTTTAATTGTTTGAAGAATAGTGATCAGATCTCTAGTACTTACACCAAGCCTGTTAAGCGCGTTTACAAGGTCACCAAGATTAGTGTTTTCATCGATCATTGCGATATTTCCTTTTATCTCCTCAACATCAACCGATTCTGACTGCGTAATAACTGTCTGAGCTGAATCAGGCGCCAGAACATTAGGTTGAGATACCACCGGGGACTTTAAAACGGTTACTACCAGGTTCCCCTGCGCAACCGCAACCGGGTCTATCCTTACAGATTCATTCATTACGATAGTCCCTGTTTTTTCATCAATAACTATTCTCGCTACCTGATCAGTCTCAACATTAAGCTGCTCGATCTCCGCCAAAAGTGACGCAACTGAAGTTGTATATTCCAGTGGAATCATTAAACCAACAGTTCCCGGATCACTCGCAACCGCATAATTATCACCTAGCTTTTTATTTATTTCTCTTTCGATTGTTTTCGCAGTTGTCAGGTCAGGGTTTTTAAGAGCAAGGTTTATATGAGTCATATTATTGAGAACATAATTAACTTCCTTCTCAACTATAGCACCATTAGGTATAGTTCCCGTGGTCGGTGTACCTTTAGTTATAGTTGAATTCTCGCCACCCGCAGTAAAACCACCTATTGATATTGGCCCTTGAGCCACCGCATACATTAAACCATCAGCACCCATTAAAGGTGTCGCAACCAAAGTGCCACCTTCTAAGCTTTTAGCATCACCAAGGGTACTAACCGTTATATCTATCTTACTACCTGAACGCGCAAACGCCGGAAGCCTCGCCGTTACTGTAACAGCTGCAACGTTTTTCACCTGCAATCTTTCATTAACCGTACCAACGCCTAACCTGCTTAAGAATGCCTGCAAGCTTTTTTCCGTAAATACTGAGTTATTTAATTTATCACCCGTTCCATTAAGGCCAACTACCAAGCCATAACCAACAAGCATATTCTCACGTATGCCTTCAAAGTTTATTACATCTTTAAGGCGCGCATTATTAGCATGCGAACTAGTGCTGAACGCAAATAGTATAAATAACATTACAACAACAAATGATGCAAATGCCGCAAACCCATCCAGCATCCTTTCAAAAATATATTCCTTCCTGTCTACAGGAGCCGGAACAAATTCCACATGTTCTCCAGAGTAATATTTTAATGTGTATTCCATAAAAGTATTTATTTAACTTCTCTGGTATACTAGCTCCCTCTATGCCAAATTTTTCCAATTTAAGAAAGTAGAATAAAATCAATAGGATAAAATCCCTAAAATTTTAAATAAACTGCACTTATTTCCGCAAATGCAGTTTTTGCAGGCAGTTATTACTGCGTTTTCAGATATTTATCTTTCAAATACCCTTTAAAGAACTCAACATTGATTCCTTGTCCAGTAACCTGTTTAACTAGCTCGTCCGGCGTATATAATGAGCCTTTCGAATGAATATTCTCACGCAGCCATGTTATAAGATGGTTGAAATTTCCCTTGGATATCTCCTCCGGTATTTGAGGGATCTGCTTTTTGGCCGTCGCATAGAACTGCGCCGCCGCCATCGCGCCCAGTGTATAAGTTGGGAAATATCCAAAAGTGCCACCTGCCCAGTGGATATCCTGCATACAGCCATCTTTATCACTTGGCACATCAACACCCAGCAGCTCTTTATAGTTTTTATTCCACACATAAGGAATATCCTCAACTTCCATCTGCCCTTCAATCAAGGCTTTTTCCATTTCAAACCGAATGATAACATGAAGCGGATACGTTACTTCATCAGCATCAACCCTTATCAGGCTGCGCTTAACAGTATTATATCGCCTGTATATATTCGACGGAGAAAACTCATCTTCTTCACCAAAATAGTTTGGAACGATCGCTGAAAGATAATTTAAAAACTGGCGGCTTCTGCAAACCTGCATTTCTATGAGCAGCGACTGGCTTTCATGTATCGTCATACCTGAAGCAAGCCCAACAGGCTGGTATATATAATCCCTTGGCAACCCCGCCTCATAGAGTGCGTGCCCTGTCTCATGCATTACACCCATCAGCGCGCGTGTATAATTATTTTCCTCATATCTGGTTGTAATACGCACATCGGATGGCGTACCGCCCGAAAACGGATGGTGCGAAACATCAAGCCTGCCGCGCTCAAAATCAAACCCGATCTGCCCCATCAAAAAAGTACAAAGTTCTTTTTGTTTTTCAATCGGATAACCATGAACTATATGAACGTCAGCAGAATCTTTAATTTGAATTTCAATTACTTTATCAATAAAATCAGGTAAAAAACTTTTTAGTTCAGCAAATAAACCCTCAAAACTATCAGCTCTTCTGCCTTTGTCGAACTGGTCAAGTAGCGCATCATATTTTGACACCCCTAATTTCGCCGCTTTAGCTTCAGCTATCTCACGCGAATATTTCACAACAGGTTTTAAAAAATGCGCATAAGTCGCAAAATCATTATCTGCCCGCGCCTGCCTCCAGCGCACCTCACATTCCTGTGCCGCTTCAGTTGATGCCTTAAGCAGCTTCCCATCTATCGCGGTAGAATGGATATAATTATGACGCGCCAATCTTACATTAGCTTTTTGCCACTCAGTAAATTTATCAGGAGATTTTGCAATTTCATCTTCAGTTCTCTCCAGCAGATCTTTATATTCCGCAGAATTTTCAATTCCATGACTAAGCGCATATATAGTTGAAAGCTGCCTCCCCCTATCCGCAGAAGAACCCTCCGGCATAATCACACTATTATCCCACACCAATATCTCCGCCGTATTCCTTAGATTCGCAAGCGTTTCAAACTTTTCGCAGAGTGGGAGATATGAAGTCATTTAAATTATTATAGTTACAATCAGCTAATACCTTTACCAGCCTTTTGAACTAAAGCAGCTTCAAAAACTCCCAGTAAAGTATTTTCCGGTTTCTTTTTAAAATATTCTTTTAACTTATTGACCATATCCTTAAAAATACCTTGGTCTATTTTTTCTAAAACAGGCAATATTTTTTCATCCTTAGAATGAGGAAATGCTTTATCCACATAATTTTTTGCTTGTTCTGTAGAATTTTGCGTTATTTGTTCATAAGTTTTATTTGGCGCTCCAATTCCTTTAAAGGCACTAGGTAAACCTTTATATATTGACTTTACCGCGTCTATATTGATTTCATCAAGATTTGTATGGCACAACCTAACCCCAGCATCAGATGCAGGAATAGCAAAAATTCCTAAAGGTCTACTATCAAAACCTTTGCAGCCATCCAATCCCTTCAAATGATAAAGAAATTTTTTAAAATCAACATCTGTTTCAATATGAGTTTTACCTAAAATGTCCTGAAAACTAAGCTTTCCACCATAAAGATTTTTTTCATCAGATAACTCTAAAGATTTTAAATCCGGTATATTTTTTCTTTCTACATTTTGTTTTTCTTTTTCATTCTTACCTGCAAAAAACTTAACATACATAGATGCATCTTCAGTACCAACCATTGCCTTGGAATCAAGTCCATAACTTTCTAAAGTTTCCGCAAGAAGGTTTTGCAAAAGTTTTTGTCTGAATGCATATGGCTCCGCCACTTTTGTACCAATATCATTAAGTTGCTTCGCAACATCAGGAAAATCATTTACTCCCATTCCTTGAAGTGCATATTGCAACTCCCTATCCTGGCGTACAATTAATTTAAAAAAGTAATCTATAAACTCATTAGATGTGGCCGCAGTAGATAAAGGAATATCATTTTTCAACTCTTCTCTAAGAGCAGGATCATTTGTTGCAAGAATTCCACCTTCACCTGGCATACCTGCTGATTTCGAAAGTGAACTGGATACAACTATTTTAGCATCATCTCTTAAATATTTTAAAATATGCTCTTCAACTAATGCTGAAATACCTTCATAAGGCTGGTCATCATAATAAATTGTATCTTTCGAAATATGTTTATTTATAGCTCTCGCCTGCCCTTGTATTAACTCTTTAGGAAGAACTTTTGCATAAGGATTCTGAGTTCCTCTCATGATCAAACCTACATCTTCACGCCCTTCCAACGCCTGATTTATCTGCTGCTCTGTCGGCTGATAATTATTTTCTTTATCGCCTATTATACAGAGAACTTCACCGCCTAATTCCTTAATGGCTGTAACTTGAGCACTATACATTGGCCCAAAACTTACAAATAAATTTTTTTTAGGATTTTTTTGTATTACCTTTTTAAAAAGACGAATAAATAAAGCAGTACTACCAGTATCTAGCAAACAATCTTTATTGTCAAAAAAGTGGTTCAGCTTCTCACCTTCCAGCATTTCTGGGCCTGGAGTTTTATAAACAAAATTAAAGTAATCAGCTATAACTTGTCTAACCGGAGCATCTCTTCCATCTTTTGGTAAATATGTAGCTTCATCAATTTCTAATAATTTTATAAGAGAATGAATTAAGGTCTTTTCATGCATTGGAACTCTTGGATGACCAGTATTAACATCCCTGATATCATCACCTAAAAAATCATAAGTAGAAACTTGTCTGCTTTTTTCATATCCAGCTATTATAGAATCAACATTTTCTACCATACTCATCTCCGTTGTAAATTTACAACTTTATTTGTAACAGTCTGAAATGACGGAGTAAATAGGAAAGTGAATTACAAAGGGAGTTTGGTAAATTTATTCAAAACTTAAATATCAGCCTTGCTTCTTGCTCCACCACGCCCACATGCCTAGCACTACGAAAGCCAGTGAGAACCATGTGATTATATATATCATATGCTGGTTATAAAACTCAATATCTCCGCTTATAGGCACAGGATATTTAAAATCATTAAAAGCCGTTGGAACTGTCTGCTGGATAAGAATGGGTTTTATATTGGCATTTTCAATGTCGGAATCCTCTTTGAGCTTTTTCGTCATTTCAGGAAGATCTATCCAGAACCACACATTTTTTTCAGGCACATTATGAGGCATATACCATGGCGCTTCACCGTGAGATTCCCTTATCATTCCCTCAAGCGGAGTTTCTATCAGGGCAGTTACCAGACTATCCTTACGTTTATCCTGATCTTTCATATCCTCAGGTATCCAGCCACGGTTTACAAATACAACCACACCTTCCGTTGTAATGAACGGCGTTATCACATGATAGCCAAGTGATGCCTTCTCCCTTGATTCATCAAAATATTTTGCATCAAGCAGCATTTCCTGGTCATTCTGGAACGCCCCGAAAAGATAGACTTTTTTAAACAGGTCTTTTTCAGGATCATAATTTTTTATAGAAAACTCTTCCGGCTGCTGGTCTTTGAATTTTGCTACCTGCGTAATAAGATTCTCTTTCCACTGCAACCTGTCGATCTGCCAGATCCCAAGAACCGCGCAACCTATAACAGTTAGAAGGCAAAATATATGGAAGGTTAATTTTTTCATTTATTCCTGCGTGTTGTGAATTCCTTATGAATAAAAAAACTCTTACTGTAAATAAGTATGAGATATGAAAGCAGGATTATGGAAGGGAACCATAACATCGCATGCACTATAAAAGATGGCTCAAAATATATCTCGGTTATCACCGCCATGATAGGTATGATAAAACAGATCAGGAACACCCCAATATAAGCCGGCCCATCACCTACATCAAATTCAGAGAGTTTCAGCCCGCAATTAGAACATTCATTTTTCAGCTTTATCTTGAATAACGAAGCGAACATTTTCTCCTTACCGCATGCCGGGCATTTGAGAGAGAGAAAACTTTGCTGGCCTTCTGACAACTATTTTCCCCACCAGTAGATAGTAACGAACAGGAACAACCATACAACGTCTACAAAATGCCAGTACCAAGCGGCAAATTCAAAACCAAGATGGTTCTCAGGGGTTAACTGCCCTTTAATAGCCCTGATCCAGCACACGAAAAGGAATATAGTTCCAATGATCACGTGGAAGCCGTGGAAACCTGTCGCAAGGAAGAAATTAGCAGAATAATTATTTGTAGAAAGCCCAAATGCAGCATGGCTATATTCATAAGCCTGGCAGATAGTAAATAATACACCGAGCAGAACCGAATATCCAAGCCCCTGAACAAGGCCTTTCCTGTCATTATTCATAACGCAGTAATGCGCCCACGTAACCGTAGTTCCGGAAAGCAATAGTATCAGCGTATTCAAAAATGGCAGATCCCAAGGATCAAAAGTTTTGATACCTTCAGGCGGCCATACCAGCGCTTTACCTGTTGTCATAAGATTGTCAAAATCATAACCAAGCGTTCCAAACCAGATAGCATGGAAGAACGATGTAAAATATGAGAAGAAGAACGCAAAGAAGAACATAACCTCAGAAGCGATAAATAACGCCATACCCAAACGTAAGCCCCTTTGCACCGCTGAATTATGCGCCGCATCATCCCTACCCTCTTTAATAACCTTTCTCCACCATGAATATACACATGCAACTACCAGCGCGAATCCAACAATGAGCATCCTTCCCGCATGGTGAACATCATGCATGAACAATACCGCTGATATTGCAACAACAAGCAGTGAAAAACTCGTTAATATAGGTAGCGGAGATAATTCCAGAATGTGATAAGGGTGTGATTTATGATGATGACCGTGATCCTGTGCCATTTTTATAGTCGTTAGTTGTTGGTAAATAGCTTTTAGCTTTTGGCTGTTTGAAGTCAATAAATTTAAGCTATAGATCAGCAACTAATAACAAAACTATTTCTTGTAAGGGAAAAACGTATAAGAAAGCGTAACATCATTAAACCCCTTAAGCTCACTATCTTCCATTATCGCCGGGTCTATGAAAAACGACACCGGGAAATTCATGGTCTCACCCGGCTTAAGAACCTGCCTCTCAAAGCAAAAACATTGCAGCTTGTTAAAATAAGCCCCGAAGGCTTCCGGCACCACATTATATGTTGCTATCCCCTCTATCGGCTGATCAGAAATATTCTTCGCCTCAAAAAAAACCAGCTTATTTTCACCGACTTTAACTTTCACTTTTTTCTGAAGCGATTTAAATTCCCAAGGTAGTTCAGGATTTACATCCGTATTAAAAAGCACAGTTATTTTTCTATCATAGATTTTCTCAGGCACAAAAGTCGCACTCTGCGTAGTTCCCGCAAACCCGGTAACTTTACAGAACAGATCATATAAAGGCACCGAAGCATATGCCAGAGCAAACATCCCGACCACAACGCCAATAACATTTAACGCAGTTGTATAATTAGACTTTTTCATTAATTATTTCTGTATACCAGAATTATTGTTTCTTAATGCCTCTTCATACAATTCAAGAGCTGTTTTTCTTGAGGTAACCAAAACCTCAGGAACTGGCTTATTAGGACTGGAAGGCAATTCAGGTTTAGCTAAAGGTTCGGGTTTCTGATTTTGAATATCATCACTTCTCTCCACCATATCAATAATGTATCTGAAGCTTAATAAGCGTAACCGCAAATATGGTTACTACAAAAACAAGGAATATTCCCAGCAGAACCATATTCTTAACTTTTCTCTCTTTATGTACTTTTTCTATCGGCATATTTATTATTTAATTAAATTAACCTATCAAAAACCAGTGCTAAAAACAATAAGAACAGGTAAAGTATTGAAAACGTAAACATTTTCCTGCAATTATTTTCTTCAGGGTTTCTGTATACAACTATAGCATGATATAGGAATTTTCCTCCAAGTATTGTAGCTGCCACGCCATATAGCCAGCCAGAAAACCCTATAAAACAAGGTATTAAGGTAACTGCAAATAATACTATGGTATATAACAGCATTTGCTTTTTGGTCTCATCAACACCGTGAATAACAGGCATCATTGGTATCCCGGCCTTTTTATAATCCTCATTTTTATATATTGCGAGCGCCCAGAAATGTGGTGGTGTCCACAGGAATATTATAGTGAACATTAATATCGGCATTAGTGAAACATCACCAGTAACAGCCGCCCACCCTATCATCGGTGGGAATGCCCCTGCCGCGCCGCCTATAACTATATTCTGCGGGGTTCTTGGCTTCAGCCAGATCGTATAGATAAAAATATAAAATAATATTGCGCAGAGCAGCAGAAACGCTGCCATTATATTCACTGCAAACGCCATAAAGAAAACTGAGAAAAAAGCCAGTATTCCCGCAAAATCAAGTGCATTCTCCGCTTTTATCCTACCTTGCGGCAAAGCCCTTCCTGCGGTACGCTTCATTAACTTATCACGCTCACGCTCATACCACATATTTACCGCACCCGAAGCGCCGCTACCAATGGTAATACATATTATCGCTATGATAGCTATTAGCGGATTTATCTCACCCGGTGCAATCACCATTCCGCATACACCCGTAAACACTACAAGGCTCATCACCCTTGGTTTTAACAGGGAAATATAGTCTTTAACCTCAGATATCTGAGACGCATAATTTTGAAAGATAGTTTTAAACATACTTACCAAAAATAATCCCCGCCATATTCATTAGAACAGGCAGGGATTATAAGATTATATAAGAAATATCAATTTTAATTAACAGTTCCGCAAGCCATCTCTTTCTTGCAACGCATACCTTTAAGAGCTCCTATCACCGTTCCGGCAATAGCAAAGCTGAAGAAATAATCACTGAAACACGCAAATGCAACAAGTGGCGTTATTGGCTGCGTAAGATAAAATGTTATAGGGGAAGAGATCGCAGGTATAAGCGCAAGCAAAATCCCAACCTTCGTCCCTTTAGATGCCGCAGGCGCGCTACACATAGTTGATATGCCAGCATATACCGGGCAGAACGCTATTGAAAAGAACAGACCGGTCAGAACAGTGACCAACGGCATCAACTTCCACTCAGGCGCATCCATAGGCCTCCAGATATCAGCCATATCATCACTCATCACCGCATCAACAAATATCACATGCCATACGAGATATTGAACACCCAAAGCAATAACAGTAAAAATCACCGTATTGATCAGAACTTTCATTACACATTTAATAGGACACTTAGAACCTGTAGAACAAGACGTAACATTAACATTGCCCTGCTCATTATTCTGGTAAACCATAGAAACTCCCTTTGTTTATCAAACCTACTTCACTATAGGTTGATCTTCGAAAGTATGATACTGCGGTGGTGAAGGTAAAGTCCACTCTAATGTATCAGCGCCTTCGCCCCAAGGGTTATTTCCAGCCGCCTTACCCCATTTCAGTGCATAAAATACCACAAACAGGAAGAAGAAAGTTGAAGCAAGCGTTACGTAAGAACCAAGTGAGCTCACATAATTCCAGCCTGCATACGCATCAGGATAATCAGCATACCTGCGCGGCATACCAGCTAAACCTAAAAAGTGCTGCGGGAAGAACGTTACGTTAGTTCCGATAAAAGTTGTCCAGAAATGCAGGTGACCTGCCCATTCAGGCATCATCTTACCCGACATTTTAGGGAACCAGAAATAGAACGCTGAGAACGCCCCGAACAACGCTCCTAAACTCATCACATAATGGAAATGCGCCACAACATAATATGTGTCATGCATCGGTATATCCATACCCGCGTTAGCAAGCACAACACCTGTTACACCACCAACAACGAACAGGAATATGAAACCTATCGCAAACATCATCGGCGTTCTAAAGCTGATCGACCCACCCCACATTGTCGCGATCCATGAGAATATCTTGATACCCGTCGGCACCGCAATTATCATTGTTGCAACTGTGAAATAGAGCTTCGTATTAAGGCTCATACCAACCGTGAACATATGGTGCGCCCATACGATAAACCCAACAAAACCAATAGAACACATCGCGTATACCATTCCAAGATAACCAAATACCGGCTTCTTAGAGAATGTAGAAACAACCTGCGATATCACCCCGAACGCCGGAAGGATAATGATATAAACCTCAGGATGCCCGAAGAACCAGAATAAATGCTGGAATAATATAGGGTCACCGCCGCCTTCAGGTTTGAAGAAGTTAGTACCAAAATTCCTGTCAGTCAGCAACATCGTTATAGCTCCCGCAAGAACCGGCAGCGCTAGAACAAGTAGAATAGCCGTTAAGAATATCGCCCATACAAAAAGTGGCATTTTATGAAGTGTCATGCCAGGCGCTCTCATATTAAGCACAGTAACTATAAAGTTTATCGCACCTAAAATTGAAGAGATACCAAGTATGTGAAGGCTCAAGATAGCAAAATCTATTGAGATATCAGCCTGCTCAGAAAGCGGAGGGTATATTGTCCAGCCGGTTCCAGGGCCACCTGCCGGGTCATAGTATAAAGCCAAACCTTTCCAAGCTTCAGTTCCATAATCATGGAATATGGCAGTCCAGTCAAAAGGCCATAATGCGCCAGTCATAAGAAGTATAAAACCCGGAACCATTAACCAGAAGCTGATATTGTTCATACGTGGGAAAGCCATATCCGGCGCGCCGATCTGAAGCGGCAGGAACCAGTTCCCGAATCCGCCTATCATCGAAGGCATGATCATGAAGAATACCATCAGAAGCGCATGCGCCGTGATAAGCGAGTTGAATAACTGATAATTCCCCTGGAACACCTGATCACCAGGCGCCTGCAATTCTGCCCTGAACCATACTGATATCGCGGCACTCACCAAACCCGCAATTATACCGTAAATGATATACATTGTTCCGATATCTTTATGGTTAGTTGAAAATAACCATCTTTTCCATCCTTTAGGTGCGCCTTCCATATCTTATAGTAAATTAGTTGTTAGTATTTAGCCGTTAGTTGTTAGTGAATTCCCATTTGAAATCAAGAAAATAATTATTTTGTAAAAAAATTCGAAGGTTTTTTCTCTCTGGGTCGTATCAGTTAATGAAGGGATAAAAAAACCTTCATAACTTATACAAAAACTATGAAACTTAAATACATGATACCTGCTCTCGGAATAATATTATTCTCAGGAATAGCCAAGGCAGATAACGACACCCTATGCCGTGAATATGTTAAAACCATCAATATTGGCGGCAGAACGCAGCAGGGTTACGGCACAGCATGCCTGCAGGCAGACGGTTCATGGGAAATAGTTTCGGAAGATGACAACCTTGTCGCCATCAATCAGTCATACCCTCAGGATAACACCCAATACATAGTAAGAAGGGAGTATGTGAACACCAGTCCATTCACAATATCACTTTTTGGCAACCTTGGCGGGTTCAACCATGGCTATCACAGACATGACAGGTTTTGTGGTCACAGAGGAAGAGGTAATCATATTTCCTACAATACCTGGAATAATCATGGCCATAACAACTGGCACGGCAACAGAGGACATAGAGACAGAGACCATAGAGGCCATAGAGGTCATAGAGACAGAAGCCATGGAAACCATCACTAACCTTACAAATATTACCCTAATTTACTAACCTACTAATATACTAACCCAAACCTTAACCAATGGAGATCACTATGAGAAAACTATCATTACTTACTTTAACTGCTGCAACTTTAGTATTTACGGCAAATGCCTATGCTGGTCACGGCGGTAAATGCCATGGCAAACATGATGGCCATCACAAAGATAAATTCTTCACTGAAGTTGATGCCAATAAAGATGGCTCAATAACTAGAGAAGAACAGGCAACTTTCTCAGATAGAAAATTTAATGAGACAGATGCAAATGGTGATGGTAAAGTCACTAAAGAAGAAATGAAATCCCATTTCGAGAAAAAACGTGCGGAATGGAAAGCAAAAAGAGAAGCTGATAAAGGTACTAATAAATACCCTAAAGCTGACTAATTGCTGAAAGCGGCTCTGTGGCCGTTCATAACAAATAAATGAATATGGCTACAGAGCTGCAAAAACTTACCGACGAAGAACTTATGGAACTCATCCTGAACAGAAATGATAATGCGTTCGCGGAACTTGTCACAAGGCACGTCAAACAATTCTACTCTATCGCTTACCGAACTTTGTTTGACAAAAATGATGCCGAAGACGCCGTTCAGGAAGGTTTCCTTAAACTTTGGGATAAGCCCACTATGTGGAATCCTAATAAAGAAACAAAATTTACCACATGGTTTTACAAAATAGTCATTAACCAATGTTACGATAATAATAAAAAGAAACGCCCGCTTAATTTAAATGATACGATGGAAGTAGCAGACGAATCAATAGATGTAGAAACTTCAATTGAAGATAAAGCTAAAATTCAGGCAGTTGAAGTTTACTTTAGGAAACTTCCAAAATCACAGCGTACTGCGGTAAATTTATGTTTTTACCAAGGCTTAAGTAATAATGAAGCAGCTGATGTGATGGGCTTAAAACTAAAAGCTTTGCAGTCTTTACTTATGAGAGCAAAAACAACCTTGAAGGAAAAACTTCATAAATTCTAATCGGTAAAATAAATATGAAAAATGGAAATTACATGAATGACGAAATACTGGATAGGCTTCTTAACGCCAGAAAGTTCGAACCTGCCAATGATAACCTTGCTTATAGGATAATAACAAAAGCCAAGAATAGAAGTTGGATGAACGATCAGGTTTCAATATGGGATCTGGTTAAAGGATTCTTATCACCTAAACAGGCTTTCGCCATGGCAATAGCATTAATTGTCGGTCTTTATGTTGGTGGAATGCTTACCCAATCAGCAACTGCTGATTCTGAATATCAGGTCAGCTCATTTTTAGAAATTAACGGAGACCCATTATGAAATTCAGATTAAGGAACAGACACCTCCTATTCATGTCACTGGTTATAAACCTGTTTTTAGTAGGCATATTATTCGGCAATGTTATGAAGCCACCCTTCCCGCCTCACAAAAAACATCATGACCGCATGAGTTTTGAAGGCTTAGCAAAAAACCTCCCTGAAGATAAAGCCCAATTGATCAAAGATGAAATGGAAAGCCTACGCTCTAATAATAATAAGATATTTGATGAGATGAAAAAATCCCGCAAAGAAATAATAAAAGCCCTAACCGCTGAAGAGTTTGACCCTGAAGAATACCACGATGCAATTTCCGACATGAACGAGATAAGAAACAACATGATGGAGAATTTCTCCGATGCTATCAGCTCCGTTGCTAACGAGCTTTCCTACGAAGAACGCAAAACCCTAGCTAAAAATTTGAAAGAAATGGAACCAAGAAGAGGTAAATGGGGAAAATAATTTAGAACAATCGCCTAACCAAAAACACCAAACAGCATTACAACTGCCATAATACCCATACCGACATTTTCAATGATACTTACTGTGCTTAACGGCACATTAAGAACAGTACCAAGACAAGCGCATCTTAAATTCATACCAGAAAAAACACTTTTTATTACACCAACCGCGCTTACTGACATTAGAATTATAGTCACTAAACATGTCATAAAATGTAAGTATCCACTTAAGTACAATAACCCAAGCGTAAGCTCAATAAACGGATATGCATAAGCGTACTCTCTTTTTCTCTTCGCAATAATGTCATACATCTGAAAACCATCTGCAAAGCCTTTCAGGTTAAACAACTTGAACATGGCAAATAACAGGAAGAACAATCCCATGAAATAATTGGCGAAATGCCTCAAATGGAACTCAGAGTGCGCAGCCTCAATTGCTGAAGCGCCCAGAATAATAGCTAAAATAATTATTAATAAAGGAAGATAATTGCTTCTGTTATTGTCTTCCAAAATTACCTCAGATTATATTTTTTTCATCAACAAATTTTGCAGAATGCGGATTCGCCAGCATTTTGCAGTATGATGATCTCTCAATAGTTGTTGAAGCGGTTTTACACCTGTTCTTCAGATTAGCCAGCTTGGCTGGCGAGCAGGCGTATGAATTCAAACCTGCCACGCAAACCGCTAAAAATATAATGAAGGCTAATGATCTCATTAAAACTACTACCTTTTCTTATTCTTGATTTTTGCGATGATATTAGTAAGGGAAAGGAAGCTGGTTATTACAGATGCATAAACTAAAAGAGTTATTGCAACATCGCTGTTTCTGCTAGGGAAACCTTTCGCGATTATCATATAAGTAATTAATAAGAAAACGATTGCGTTACAAGCTATTGCGATATTTTTTATCATATACCCTCTAAATGGTTAACTTAATAATGCGGGACTATTTATATGAAAAATAGTGAATAGAAAAGCACTTTCCGTCAATATAGCTAATTATTGGTAATTTTATGAAATCATAATGGGTTTTTTATATTACCTGTAAGAGTATGAGCGGTTATGTTTAACAATCCTCCTAACTTGGCTTCGCATGGGCAACAGAACGATCAAAAGCAGATTATCCAAATTTTTTAAAAGCAGGGTCAGCTTGCAAAATTCCCTACAAAGATATCGCGATATATTACAAGCTATCCCAGTGGCCGTCTATACAACTGATGCTGATGGTATAATAACCTTCTATAATGAAGCTGCCGCCACCCTATGGGGCAAACGCCCGGTTATAGGCAAAGATGAATGGCATGGCGATGCTAAAATATATCTACCAGACGGCACACCACTCCCTCATGAACAGTGTCCTATGGCCATCACCTTGAAAGAAAACCGACCAGTTAGAGGTTTAGAAGTAATTCTTGAAAGGCCGGATGGTACTAATATACCCCTCCTGCCCTATCTAACCCCTATCATTGATGAAAAAGGCAACCTCACCGGAGCGCTCAATATATTAATAGATATCAGTGAACGCAGAAATAATGAAATGTCAATAGAGCGCCGCAACAAATGGCTCAAATTACTTTCTGAAACATCTGAAGCTCTTTCTCAGGCATCTGACCCGAAAGAGATGATGGATACAATATTTTCGAAAATTTTCCCTCATATAGATGCAGATATTTCTTTCAATTATACTGTGGAAGGAAAAAATACTCGGGCTTATCTCCAGCTTGAATCATCAGAAGGGATCGACGAACAGACAAAGCAAGACTTTGCAACACTAAACTTTGGGCAAGCGGTCTGTGGCACTACCGCAAAAGACAGGAATATTACCATACTTAATAATATGCAGAGTGATACTGACCCTAAAGCTGAAGGCCTGCGTAAACTTGGAGTACGAGCATATATATGCCAGTCACTAATGGCAGGTAATGAGATCCTCGGAACACTTTCATTTGGCTCACGTAAAAAAGATAAATTTGAATCTGACGAGATTGAATTCATCAAAACCATCGGCCATTATGTTGCAACAGCAAAAAAAAGATTACGTGATGAACGCAACCTGAAAGAAAGTGAAGCACGCGCATTAGAGCTTGCTCGCAACGCTGAAGCTGCAAATATCGCCAAGTCAGACTTCCTCGCCAATATGAGCCATGAGATAAGAACACCCATGAATGCCATCGTTGGCCTTACCAACATTCTTGATAACCAGATAATGGACGCCTCAAAACAGAAAGAGCTATTTAAAACCCTCAAGGAAAGCTCTAAACAACTCCTCGAACTTATAAATGACGTCCTTGATATAAGTAAAATCGAGAGTGAAAATTTTGAACTTGAAATAATACCGCTTGACCTTGATGAGATCATCAACGAAATAATCAGCATTCATAATGTTAAGGCAACGGAGAAAAACCTTCCTTTAAAGATAGAGTATCTCACAAAACCAGAAACACAGTTTATTGGTGACCCACTCAGGATAAAACAGATACTTATGAATCTGGTAAGTAACGCTATTAAATTCACCAGCAAAGGCAGCGTAACTATACAGATTGATTGCCAGCCTTCAAAAGATAATGAAAAATCGGCTATCTGCATAAATGTAATTGATACCGGCATCGGTATTCAAGAAGGCCATTTAAACAACATCTTCGGCAAATTTAATCAGGCCGATAATTCTATGACCCGCAAATATGGTGGCACTGGCCTTGGCCTTGCCATAAGTAAAAAACTTATAGAAGCAATGAATGGCCATATTGAAGTTTCCAGCGTTTACGAACAAGGTTCACGCTTCAGCATAACCTTACTACTTCCAATTAAAAAAGATTCAAAAGCCCAAGCACCTTTCGGTAATTACGAACAAATAAAAGGAGCTTTAGATAAAACCCACGTTCTTTTAGTTGAGGATTACGCCGCAAATATAATGGTCGCAACAGTATTGCTTCAGCAATTAGGATGCACCTATTCACTCGCTGAAAACGGCATGCAAGCGCTTGAAAAAGTTAAAGCTGAGAATTTTGATATAGTATTGATGGATGTTCAGATGCCCTTAATGGACGGCTTTGAAACTACTAACCAGATACGCATATGGGAGAAGAAAAACAATAAATATCCGCTTCCAATTATAGGTATAACCGCCCATGTTCTCGCTGGTGACCGTGAAAAATGCATAGATGCTGGAATGAATGATTATATAGCAAAACCATTCCAGGTTACCGAACTAAAAGAAAAGATCGCCTTTTATGCTCATAAGCCTGACAAGTTATCTTCAAAATTATAATCTAAACTTCGAACTCTAAATTATGGTCAAATTCAGTGAATGGCTGATATTCATTAGCACCACCCTGAAGGGCATTTATTATATGGCTATAAATATTGAACGGATTACTTTGTAAGTTTACCGGTTGCGTAAATACAGGAGCCTGTGCAGGCGTCAAATTTTCCTGAATTGTCACAACTGATTCAAGTGATAATTCCCCACTAGGTTCATTGATACGGTCAACAACATTAAAAGCAGATATATTATCGTTAAAAGGTATTAGCTCATCATCCCTGAAACCATTTATTATCCTCTCCCTGACAAAATTCCTGATACTATTGCTTTGCGCGATATTTTCAGCCCTCTCATCATTTTCATCTTCAGTGCTGATAACATTATCTATGATATTACCTTCACTTTCTTCAAGCGCCGCCTGAACAGCAGCATTCGTTTCAGCTAAAGGTACAGCCACATTTCTGTTTCTTTCTAGTTCTGATTCAAAAAGATCGGCATTACTAGGTTTATTCCCACCATTTTCCTCTAAAGCTTTTTGTATCTGCTCATTATTGACAGCTCTTAGCGGAACCAGAACATTTCTATTATCAAATGCACTTATTGGCGAAACGGGAATCAATGGTGTCACAGGTGATATTGCTGTAGTCATAAACCCTCCTTATTATATACTTAAGTATGCATCAGATCGAATCAAGGGACAATTTTGAAGAATATATATAATATAAGCTTTTTATAAAGATTTTAGGCAAGTAAAATGGGCTGTTTTTATAACTAAACAGCCCATTTAAGCAGATTATTTTTTGTTATTTAATCTGTCACGATAGATCCTGTCAGTATAATCATAAGAATCACGCACAGCTTCCTTTGCATTTTCCCATTCCAAAGTAGAATCCTGGCTATTCCAGTTTTTGCTAAGATCACTTTCAATATCATCAAACTTTTTATCAGCATATTTTGTACGAGCATCATAACCGTAATTATATGCTGGTTTATAAGTTTCATAATCATCTTCAGAATTCACATAAGGGCGGCTCGCATAATTTTTGCTCCAGTAATCGTTAACTTCTGTAGGGTTAACAAATTCAGCAATTCCTTTACCTGCATAGGCTCCGGCTACACCACCTATTATAGTTCCAGCAACCGCGCCGGCTATTGTACCAACAGGGCCTGCCGCAGAACCAATAACAGCACCCGCTGCCGCGCCAGATAGTGTACCAAGACCAGTACCTATCGGATGTGAACCTACTTCACCGCTTAATGGGTCACGGTTTGCATCTTTATCTAGTTTAGGATCGTAATTTGTTTTTTTAACAGTTTCCATTTCATACTCCATTTTGATTAAAGCAACATTTCTTATTGCTGATAACAATTTATGGTTAACGAGGTTTTTTTACTATTGGCTGTAACTGCTATTTAAATAAAGATATTATAAAACTAAAAACCACATCGAATATTTATGGTCAAAAGAGCAAATGATATTTCCATAATTAAAAATAAATTAATATGAAACTCTTCAACTGTACACATTGCCAGAACCTTTTATATTTTGAAAATAGCGCCTGCCTTAATTGTGGTTATACTGTCGGCTTTGATGAAAAACGTCTGGCCATGGTAACATTGCAAGGTAATGCACAATCTGGATATTCAGAAACCACTAGCGGGTTTAATTACAGATTCTGCAAGAATGCCGAATACGGAGTTTGCAACTGGCTTCTGCAAGATTGGGATAATAACACACATTGTAGCGCGTGTAATTTGAATAAAACCATACCCGCTCTTGACAATGAAAAAAATATGGATCTATGGAAACGCATTGAAGCTGCCAAACACCGATTAATATATTCATTACTTAAACTTGGGCTACCTGTCGAAAGGAAAATTGGTGAATCCAAAACTGGTATCGCATTTGATTTTTTAAGTGACGATAACTCTGAAGAACGCGTTATGACAGGTCATGATGATGGAATCATTACTTTGAATATCGAAGAGGCTGACGAAGTAAAAAGGGTTCTTCACAAAGTTGAACTGGGCGAAAGATATCGTACTTTACTAGGGCATTTCAGGCATGAGATAGGGCATTATTATTGGGACAGAATTTTAAAAGATGACCAGAACGCACTCCAGACTTACCATAATATCTTCGGTGATGAAAGTTTCGACTATTCCAAAGCCCTGGAAATTTATTACAAAAATGGCGCTCCCGCCAACTGGAAAGATAATTTTATTAGCCCCTACGCAACCTCGCACCCATGGGAAGACTGGGCAGAAACCTGGGCACATTATTTACATATGATGGACACTCTGGAAACTGCAATGTGCTTCGGCATAAGTATCAGGCCTCAAAATGCACCCGTTGAAGACCTGAAAGTACAAATAAACAATGATCCTTACTCAATCATAAATTTCAGGGACATAGTTAAAATGTGGCTCCCCCTAACTTTCGCCCTTAACTCTCTTAACAGATCAATGGGACATACAGATTTTTATCCTTTCTTCATCTCAGAACCACTTGTAGAAAAACTTGATTTTATCCACCAACTCTGCGGTAAACAGAGATTTAATCAAAATAATAATTCATAAAATATATTATACTGGGTAGCCACACAAATGGTTACCCAGTTATTAAGAGATTAATCTCTCATTTTGCTGCCGTCATTTTTCATTTCCTTCATTTCTCTCTTTTTAGCAGCCATCATTTCATCTTTAGATACTTGTCCATCATTGTTAGTATCAGCCTTTGTGAACATTGCTTCAGCACCTGCAGCATTTTCAGATCTACTGATCAGACCATCTTTATTAGTATCCATCATAGCCATGTGTTTTTCACACATTTTTTTCATTTTAACATCATTATTAGCAAATGCTGCTGCTGATGCAGTTACAGTAATTAAACCGATTAATGCGAGTGTAGTTTTCATATAGATCCTTTAGTTATTGATTATAGAACAGAAATCTGCCCCGCATCTAAAATGGGAAGTTCAAGATAAATATCCCATTGGGATTATAAATTTACAGCAAGTGTTTAGAAGCGAAACTTAGTGAATATGTTTGTCAGATACTATCGCTTGCACACTGGTTATTTTTTTTGAATATAATTGGTTATATGGCGCTAGATTTAAATCC
>JANPLD010000134.1:0-2337 GCA_031426355.1 Alphaproteobacteria bacterium
CCAACTCGTTCCCTGACAAGTCAGAAGCAGAACCACAGCAAACCTATTTCTGCCGGGATGGGATTTGCACGGGAGTGACCGGATTCTTCGCGGACGCTAAGGAAGTTGATTGCTGGCCTAGGCCTTGTCGCGCATTCGCGGGCCGGGATCCCTCTTTGCGGCGATTTGCGCGTTTCGAGGCACTATTCCCCTCCGGAATCGTAGGATGAGCCGCAATTTGCGGAAAAATGGCCGGTCACGGGGAAGTGCTTACAGGGAGGGCCGTCTTTTATGGCGTTGATTACCAGACGCTTGTGTCCATCAGGGTCTGCCAGGCACCTATCTTGCAGAAGACAGTCGTTCAATTGTCTTCCCGTGACTTTTCTTCACCGGTCCGTCCTGAAATCGACTCCTATGAAACCCTCCCGCTTTCCCCTCTCGCGTGGCTTGTCGTTTACCTTGGTCCCCTTGGCTGCGCTCTCCCTGCGTTTATTTGTTCCCGGAAGCTTGGTGTTGCCGCTTCAATCCTATGCTCAGGCCGTGGACGAAAGTGCGGAGGTCCTGACGCGGGGACCGGTGCATGAGGCATTTGCAACTACCATATCCTTCAAATCGACACCGGGGATTCTGGTTCCCAAGGCCCCTCCGGCAGCGATCTCGGAACTCCCACCGGACCAACGGCCGGACGGGGCGAACGTCACGTGGATTCCCGGCTACTGGGCTTGGGATGAGGACTCCAGCGGGTTTGTCTGGGTGAGCGGGATCTGGCGCAATTTGCCTCCCGGACGTCAATGGATGCCGGGTTACTGGTCGGAGTCGGGGCAGGATTATCAATGGATTTCCGGCTATTGGGCGGATGAAGCGGTGGAGGAAATCGAATATTTGGACGAGCCGCCGGCCAGCTTGGAAGCGGGTCCCAATTCCAGCTCTCCTTCGCGTAATCACTCATGGATCCCGGGGAACTGGCGTTGGCGCGGGTCGTCATATGCTTGGCAGGGCGGGTATTGGGATGAGGTGCAGCCGGACTGGGTCTGGACGCCTTCCTATTATACCAGCACGCCCCGCGGTTATGTTTATGTGGATGGTTATTATGATTACGATGTGCCCCGCCGGGGTCTGATCTTCGCCCCGGTGAGGTTCCGCGGGGATCGTTATTACCAACCGGATTACTCCTACCGTCCTTCCGTGGTGATCAGCTTCGGAGCGGTGCTCAATCACCTCTTCCTCCGTCCCCGCAGCCGGCATTATTATTTCGGCGACTACTATGATCCTGAATACCGCCGCTCCGGGTATTACTCCTCATCCAACTACTATTCCGGCGGCCATGGTTACGATCCTCTCTATGCCCACGAACGCTGGCAGCATCGGGACGATTCCGGCTGGGATCGGCGCAACGAGGACAACTTCGCCTTTTACCGGGACAACCGCGACGAGCGTCCTCCCCACACATTTGCAGCTTTAGCCGGATTTCTGTCGAATGGGGACCGGAACCGCCGGGTGGAACAGGGGTTTGCCAGCCGCCTCGATGATTACGCAGAGCGCAAGGACACCTCATTGCGGTTCAAGTCCCTCGACGACGGGGAAAAACAACGGTTTTCCCGGAATAGCAAGGAACTGAGGGAATTTGCGGAAACGAGGAAAAATGACGCGAAGCGGGGCCAGGATGAGGACAGTCAGGAAGGGCGGGAGCGCGGCAAGGATAAGAAGGATGACGGCAGTTCCCGCAAAACGGGGCCTTCCAAGTCCAAGGCTCTGAAATCACCGGTCGCCGCCGTCAAAGGCGCGGGTGCTGGCGAGCGGGGCGATACGCCGCCTCCCCGACGCAATGCCGAACGGATGGATGATCGTCCACAAGGCAAAAAAGACGAAGGCAAGAAAGACTCTTCCGAGGGTCCCGGCCGCCAATCCGGGGAAAATGGCCGCCCTCCTGGCGAGGATAAATCCAAGCAGGAACGCGATTCCCGGGGCAAAGAAAAACCGGGCACGGAAACCCCGCCCCGCGGAGGCTCAGACCAGCGGGATTCCAAAGGCACCCCGAAAGGCGAATCCAAAAAAGAATCCCGGCCTGAGGCCCCTCAGAAGGATCCCAGGAAGGAAGGAAATAGAAAGGAGCACGATAAACCGGAAGGTAGAGGGACTCCCCGCACGGACGGCCCGGGTCAGGAACCCAAGGCCAAACCGAACCGGGAATCCAAGCCAGAAACAAAGCCAGAACCAAAGCGCGAACCCAGTGCGAATCCCAAGCCCAAGGCAGAACCAAAGTCGGAAAGCAGGGGCGAGGCGCCTCGTGCGGAACGGAAGTCAGAACCCAAACGAGAATCCAAGCCCAAAGCCGAGCCGCGCCGTGAAGCGCCGGAG
>JANPLD010000135.1:0-1773 GCA_031426355.1 Alphaproteobacteria bacterium
TTTCATCAATAAATAAAATAGCGCCGGGTTGGCTTTTTAAATTTTGTAATAACGATTTTAAACGTTTTTCAAAATCACCACGATATTTGGTTCCTGCCAATAAGGCCCCTAAGTCCAAGGAGTAAACGACACAGCCTTTTATCGCTTCGGGAATTTCACCATCAACTATGCGCCTTGCTAGGCCTTCAGCAATTGCCGTTTTACCTACACCAGCTTCGCCAACTAAAAGTGGATTATTTTTTCTTCGTCGACACAAAACCTGAATAGTACGTTGTATTTCTTCATGTCGTCCAATAAGAGGGTCAATTTTACCTTGTTTCGCACGTCGATTAAGATTCATGCAATAGCTATCAAGGGGAGACTCATTTCCTTCAGGAGACATCATGTCCTCATCCATGGAGGAGTTCATGCCTTCGTGCATGTCATTATTTTGATATTTAGAAACACCATGAGAAATATAGTTGATAACATCAAGACGAGTAATGTTTTCACGACGTAAAAAGTATACGGCTTGACTTTCTTGCTCGCTAAAAATGGCAGCTAGAACGTTTGCGCCTGTAACCTCAGTTTTACCTGCAGATTGCACATGAAATACTGCACGTTGCAAAACACGTTGAAAACCAAGAGTTGGTTGTGTCTCTCTATCAAGCTCATCCTCAGGAATTCTTGGAGTTGTTTCATCGATAAACTCTATCAAATCCCTACGTAAGGATTCTATATTGGCATCGCAAGCCTGCAACACATTACCAGCTGCTGGATTATCAAGCAAGGACAACAGCAAATGTTCAACGGTCATAAATTCATGACGCTTTTCTTTTGCTTCCTTGAAGGCCAGATTCAAGGTAAATTCAAGTTCTTTATTTAACATTGTCGTTGCTCCTCTCCAGCCCACCACCAGTTATTCGGGTTCCATGCTAGATAGCAGTGGATGTTGATTCATTCTGGCGTATTCATTTACTAGGGCAATTTTGGTTTCTGCAATATCTCGTGTAAATACCCCACACACGCCTTTCCCTTGAATATGAACCTGTAACATCACCTGAACAGCAGTTTCCTCATTTAAGTGAAAAAAGTGTTTCAGTACTTCTACCACAAAATCCATTGGTGTATAGTCATCATTGAGCAATACTACTTTATACTTTCTAGGGACTTTGATATCTGTACTAATTTTAGTCTCAGCTACCTCGTGTCTAACGATTTCCTCTAAATTCTGCCGGCTCATAACTTACAACCTCATACTATTTTTATAGACTCCCTACGCACATTTGGCCAGTAAAATCGACTAAATTTAAATAAATATTTAACCTATGAAATAATCAATAGCATATTGATTAGATACAACTCACCTAAATGTAAATTAATTGTGACGATTTTAAATTTTGGTCAGAGTATCATTTTGCCCTGACCAAATGTTCAAATGCTTTGTAACAGGATCACATGTGTTTGATAATTGCTTCGCCAAATCCAGAGCTACTGACTAAAGTGGCGCCTTGCATACCACGTTCAAAATCATACGTAACCGTTTTAGCTTCGATGGCACCTTCCATTCCCTTGATAATCAAATCAGCAGCTTGTTTCCAGCCCATATGCCTTAACATCATTTCAGCAGAAAGTATAATTGAACCAGGATTTACTTTGTTTTGACCAGCATATTTAGGGGCTGTTCCATGAGTTGCTTCAAATACAGAAACACCCGTACCTATATTAGCTCCAGGTGCAATACCGATCCCACCTACTTGAGCTGCCAGGGCATCAGAAATATAATCGCCATTT
>JANPLD010000136.1:0-36887 GCA_031426355.1 Alphaproteobacteria bacterium
CTATCTGAAAAACCTTCTTCGATCGCTTCTGCAATCTTTGGCTTTAAGCTAGGGTTCTTCCTAATCAGTCTTTTGATCTTATGTCTTTGCTCCTTGATGGTGCTTGACCAACTATTTCCTTGCAGATCAGGTTGAAACTGCCACTTCATTAAATGTGCTATAAGGACCCCTAGACGGTTGATAAGCTGACTTTCGTTGTTACCGCCCATCTCTTCCAGTTCCTCGATGATAGAGTCCATATCAGCCTCACTAAATCTACCTTGCTTCAATAGAGAAGCATTTTGCATGGCCCACCCATAAAAATCTTTGTCGTGCTCTGGCGTATTCATATCCGTCTACTTCTTAATAGATTTAACACAATTGTTTTTATCATATGTGATAGTGATCTTGTACATGGTTCCATCAACAGCTTCAACAGGTGTTCCTATTACTTCCCAAGCACAAAAGGTTAAAACGTCCATAACACCGTGAAAAGCAGCACGCCCTGAACTTGGTTCATTACCAATCTCATATTCGTATACGGCAAGTGTATCTTCACCAGAGAAAGCTACTTCTCTAGGAGGTCCTAGCTGAAGCTCAATAACTTCTCGATGTTCACCACGCTTGATCACAGATAAGTCAGGATCCTTCTTACCGCTTAGGGCCATGCCGACAGAGCAACCCCCTAAAACTACAGAAAGAGCTATAGCTGGAAGAATGTTCATTAGCTTGCCTCTAGCATACGATTTTTTCTGTCCCAATCACTCCAGCTCTTTACGATCAATTTCCATGGATAATCAGGCAAAATATCTACCGCACTTACTACCCCATTAGTAAGCTCTTGGGTTTTAAGAGCATTCTCGATAGTAGGGGATTTTTCCCCTCGAAGCCAATAACCTACAGTACTATAGCCAACCCTAAGTTCGCGCGCTAACTTTCGCCCTCCCTGCATAAGGTCTGCTGCTTCTTTTATCTTATCTGCATTTACGCTGTAAGCCATTTTTCTCATTTCTTTAAATATTCTTTCTCCTTAATAGCTTACCTAAAAAATAAAATCAACCCTTACCTGGTAAGAATAAAAGATAAATTTATCTCACCAGGTAAGAACAAAATCTGTTGACACGCCCCACCAGGTAAGATATTGTTGTTTTAATGTTCTTACCTGGTGAGAACAAAAACGAACAGAAAGGAACTTTAGAATGTTTAACAGATACGAACCTTGGACCCTTGACGCAATTGTGGAATTTGAAAGCTCCTTTATTAAAGATTCAGGAGAAGAGTCCGAAGTCGATCAATGGCGTGAAGATTATTACGACTCAATTAAGTTAAATTAACCTAAACACCCCTTAAAAGGAGAAGACAAATGGCTGAAGATTTAAAACAAGCAATACATCTATTGGATGAAGCTATGGAAGCGGCTTGTGAGCTTCCTAAGAAGTATTTCAACCAGGATGATTATCTTACGATGATGGCTTTAAGCGAGAAGCTGCATAGCGTTTTCTTGGATAACCGTGCGGCATAACAACGAAGAAGGAGAAGAACCATGATTCACGAAACATACAAACCCATGCCCCTTAAAGATATGGTGGGTCTCTTAGATGAGGCCATGCACATGATGACGAAAGGACCCAAATATTTCGAGAGTAAGGATTACTATCATCTCCTTACGTTGAAAGAGAAAATAAACGCAACTCATATAAAAGAAAATAAGTCATGAATGAAATAAAAATAGATATGTCTAATACAAATGAGAAAGAATCTTTAGAAAACAAGATTATAGAAGAAATCAGCAAAGAACTTGAATGTTATAATTCAAATCTATTGAAAGAAATATTTGGATTAAAGAAGGAAATCTCTAAAACTTTGTCAAAATTGAATATTAGAGAAATAAGAACCAGCATTATGTCAGATACATTGATTTTTGATATTGCAAAAATAGTAAAGAAAGGAATTAGAAGATGATGACTCCAGATGAAGAGATCAACAAAAGAAAATTGAAAATGCAAGAAATTAACAATGAGTTAGAAGGCATTAAAGAATTGATATCACAAGAATTATTTACATTAGAACTAGAACTTAGGGCTATTTTAACAAGAACTGAGCTTTCAAAAAATAGAACAAATAATTTCCTAAATAATCTTCCGAGGGATATTATGATAATTCTTAATAATGAAGAAAAGATTAGCGGTTATGTCAAAAATTTTATTGAATCTGGTAGACATACTATTTAATGATTAAAAAATGTTCTATTAAACTAAGGATTTATTAAATGCTTACTGAACAACAACTTAAGAATAGGAAAGATGGGCTCGGGGGATCAGATGCGGCTGCCATTGTCGGGGCATCAAGTTACAAAACTCCTTATGATATCTATCTTGAAAAGACTGAATTTAAAGAAGATTTTGTAGAGACGCCTGCCCAGAGGAGAGGACGAATCCTAGAGCCTCTGGTACGCAAGTTATACGAGATTAAAACAGGCAATCAAGTCACTATTTTAAAAGATACTCTTCACCACAAAAAGTATTCTTTTATCCTAGGGCATGTAGATGGCTTTGTGAAGTCAGAGAATGTTATATGTGAATTTAAAACAGCAAATAATTTTCAGAAGGACAATTGGGGGCAAGAGGGATCGGATGAGATCCCCTTAACTCACCGCATACAATGCGCTCAGTACGAGGCTATTATGGAGGTACAGAGAACTGATGTGGGGTTGTTGATAGGGTCAGAGGATTATTTAAATCATTTGGTCAAGACCATTGACCAGGTAGACCCTTATACGATCGTCGATACACCCAATTTCAGAATCTATCATTACTATCGTTCTAGCTCTGTTGAGGCAAAGCTTATTGAGAGAGAAAGGGGCTTTTGGAACGATCATGTTATGAAGCGGATCCCGCCCCTTCCTCAAACTCAAGAGGACATCTCATCAATGTTCCCTCAATCAGACAATACTGTTTTAACAGCAAAAGACGAAGATTTAGATTTGATCGGACGCTTTAATGCTTTAAAGTGTATCCTTAAAGAAGTGGAAGATGAATTTTCCTCTATAAAAATAAAAAACTGTACTCTGATGGGATCTTCCTCAGCGATTGCAGATACAACAGGGCAAAAGCTTTTAATGTGGAACAACGAAAAATATTCTCAATTTGATGCTAAAGATTTTAAGGATTCTTGTCCCGATCTCCATTCAAAGTTTCTTAAAGAAAAAACTAGGCGCGTTCTTAGGGCTAAATCTGATCTTTATCAGCAACTACATCCGGAACGTTACCAAACTTATCTCAAAGAATATCAAGACCGCTTTTTAAGACTGAATTAGGGAGACTAGAAATGAAGAATATCATTAAATCTGAAGAAAAGCTTACAGCTTCGACTTATATCTTACGCCCTGATTTCAAGAAACAATTGGATTGGGCACTCCCAAAACATATGAATGCGAATCGAATGGTGAGGCTGGTCCTCACAGAACTTAGGCGTACGCCAAGGCTTAAAGAATGCGATGCCTTGTCTTTTTGTGGCGCAATTATTCAGTCTGCTCAGCTCGGACTGGAGCCGGGAAATAATTTAGGACATGCTTATTTGTTGCCTTATGGCAATGAATGTCAGCTCATTATTGGGTATAGAGGCATGCTTGATCTAGCGCGTAGGTCTGGCCAATTGATGAGCATCCAATCCAATATTGTTTATGAAAATGACTTTTTTGAGTTTGAGTATGGGCTTTCCCCCAAGCTTAAACATATCCCTGCTCGCAAAGAGCGAGGGAATATTATTTATGTTTACTGCTGCGCTTCTTTAAAAGATGGAGCTTCCCAGTTTGAAGTCATGTCTATTGAAGATGTTAATAAGATTAAAATTAGTTCTAAATCTTCTAACAATGGCCCTTGGAAAACTCATCCCGAAGAAATGGCGCGCAAAACTGCGATTCGACGTGTGTTTAAATATTTGCCGATTAGCATCGAAATGGCCCAAGCGATTACCTTGGATGAAGCCGCAGAAAGAGGAGATCAAAACAATCGTATGATTTTGGACGATCCTTCAATTATCGAAGGAGAATACCTCACGCCTGCTCAAGACGAAACCTATGAGACTTTAAGCCAAAACCAGGGAAACCCATGCTGACTAAAATTGACCAAAGTAGCTATAGAAAGCCCCTAATATATTACTTAACAAAGGAGAATGACCATGTATAAGAAAATCCTCAAATGGGTTAATAGGAATATTTTATATAAAAAAAGCAATGAGTTGAGAATGATAAAAAATGTTAGGTTTTTACCTCGATAAAAAGGGCTTGAAGATGAATAAAATAATTTCACTCATAGCAATTGGGTTGGTTGGATTTCTGGCTGGTATGTTGTTTAAAAATCGGCGTGTTGATAGTCAGATTTCCAATTTGGATGAAAAATTACAAAGCCTAGGACTAAAAGTTAGTGTCATAGAAAGGTGCCACGATAATGATTTGAAAAGTCTCAGGATCAGATAGAATTTATAAATAAATTAATGAAAAAACATCATCAGGAAATAAGAAATGAATGAATTAGTATATGCAATTACCGGAGTTACCTTAGGCGTAACAGCATTTTTTTTAATTAGATATTTGTGTTTGAGGAAGCGTGAACAACAAAACAAAGAACTGAATGAGATTGGTGATCGGGTAAAAGAACTAGAGAAAGAACTAGAGGACGATCTAAGGGCTACGAGTGCCTCTACTCAAACTCCAGAGACCATTATAAAAGAAGTTGCTGAAAATCTTGTAAAAGGTTATAACCCTAGTAATAATTTGCCTAAAAAAAGAGGGCGAAAAAGAAAAATAATTCGCAAATAACAATAAAGCTTAAAACAGGGATCATCTAGATGAATCAAAATACTATTACTCGGGTAGATATTTGCCAAGCTATTATGAGAAATCTTAACGTAACAAAGTCTTATGCAAGGACTTTGTTGCGATCTTTATTAGAGATAGCATGTACCGCATTAGAAAATGATCAAGAGCTAAAGCTTCTTAATTTTGGAACGTTCTCTGTCTACCAAAAAGATCCAAGGATCGGCCGAAATCCTAAGACCAAAGTCCCCGCTATTATTACATCTCGTAAAGTGGTCGGCTTTTCCCCTTCTGCTGCTCTTAAAGAAAAAGTTAAACACCCTTCATAATGATCTTATAGAGGTTCTCAATGGGCTCTTCTTTGAACTGATCAACATACTTCAAAGCTTTGTCTGCGTGCTTTGTCAGGTGAGCGCGTTGTAAAATGATATTGGTGTTCTCTTTTTTAAGAGTCGTTGCATTGTTGATGAATCTGTTATAGTTTTTCGAAAAGAAATTATTGTAATAAAGATAATCTGTTGCAAACACAGGCCCTAAGATTGCGACTTTAGAAAGTGTTGAGAACTCTGAAAATATATCCAATCCAGCAACAACATAGGGCAAAGAAAATAAAGACGCATTAACAGCTGATAGAACACTTCCCGCTTTGCGAACTATTGTAAAGTTCTGTGGCGCTCTAAAGAGATTCTTTAAAGATTGCAGCGTTTGGGTTTGGGTGTAGTGCGAAGTCGTAAGGCGATGCAATGCCTCAAAGCTTGCTAGCGTGGCGCTGAAAATGAAAGCCTTTTCTTCATCCATAACCTCTTTTAAAAAGCTTTCTAACACAGACTGAGTAATAGAGTATTTAGCGTAAGTAGAAGCGCCTGTCAGGAAAGAGCTGCCCCAATCCATTGCGTTGTCAAAAGCTGAATGGGGGTCATTCTCGACATCTACTTTAAAGTTAATCAATTCTCCTTCATCTTCTAGACGCACAGCATCTCTTAAAAATAATCCACTAAAGCAAAAAGGAAAGCCATCTTGTGCTTTAAAATTGTGAACACGTTGGGCCTCGATCATCTCATAAAGGTTACTTACTAAAACATTGTCACGAGTAATTTCTTCTTTAAAAGCGAGGAGCTTATTTTTAAGGATTTGACGTTTTTGAAAGTTCGTCTTGCTTGTGTATTGGTAGCGTGAAAACAAATAATCCAAATTACTAGAGCCGACTTTGTAGTTATTTTCAAGCCATGCTCCATAGAAAGGGAATGCGGTGAAAGCAAAGAACATAGGAAAGTCTTTCTCAGCCGCATGCATGAGAAGGGTTGGAATAAGCGCGTTGATGCCTGCACTGAGCAATAGAGACCCCTTTAAGGCATAATGACTCTTGTTTTTATGAATCAATTCTACAAGGCTATCTGGGTCTTGAAAGGGCTCTTCTTTAAAGATATAAGAGACCATTTTTTGCCCAGAGCTATAGAACTGCTGAGCAAACACGGGTGTTGTTGTAACCGTAATTCCTGCAATCATAAAGTTTTCTAAAGGCCCTGAAAGAGGGACATGCAGAAAATTACCAATATTATTAATGACATATCCACATGAAGCATAAGGCACAACAGCGCCGATCACTCCTGCTAAAGTCCCTGCAAGTCTACTTTTTTTAGAATTTCCCTTGAAAAAGCCTTGGTCTAGTTGTTCTGCAAACTCATCTGCATTATCCCAATTTAGAGCATTCCCATTGCCTAAAGGATAAGTACTTAAAGAAGAAGCGTCATTGATATTCTCAAGCGGATGGTTTTGGAGCTGGATCGCTCTATGTCGAATTTCAGGAAGACTTGCCTCTTCAGAATTACTTGAAAGTAATGGATTAATTATCATATTAATAAGTAAAGTAAATAACAATATATATTTTATCATTTGTTTAAGCTATAATATCCTTTTAAGTAAAGAGGTTAAAAAATGTACAAGAGGTTGGCACTAATATTTTCTTTTATTACAGTTTTTTCGTTTAATGTCAACGCAAATAGCCCATTGGATCCAAGAACTTGTGCGAAATACTCAGAGGTTGATCTAAAGACTTATAATTATCTTAAGCTAGGTCTTGGCTATGGAAAAAGCGAAATTGTTGAAACTATTAGTGATTGTAGCTTGGGTCAATGCAGGAATATAAAATTTAAGCATTTTTATTTTGGCGATATCGCCGTTGGAAGCAATGCTTTCTTTAAAGATTTAGTTCCGAATGGATCCGTAAGAAATGAGCTATTGTTTCATTATTCAACTCGTTTTGCAAAAAATAAGAACGTTGAAAGGGGTCAGAAATTACGATTTTTGGATACTGAAAACATTGCGGCAAACCTTAAACTTAAAACTTATGCTTTGTTCTTAAATACCTGTGTTGATTTGGTAACATTTGGACAAGTAACGCCTTTTATTGGAGGTGGATTAGGGCTTGCCCAACATCGTTTAACGGGATCTCTAGGGCAAGTTCCGGTAAAAGCTAACACGTCTGATGTAACTCTTGCTTGGAATCTTACAGGGGGAATAAATGTGCCTGTGAACTCACAAGTGACACTCTTTTCTTCTTACCGCTATATAGATCTGGGGAAAATTAAAGCCTCAACCGAAACAAAGTGGTCTTCATCTTCTACGATTGTAACACATAAGCAGAACTTTGAAGTGCCTACCCGAAGCCATCAGTATCTTATAGGGTTGATGTATAGCTTTTAAGGGCCTTGACTTAAGGAGCCGTAAAGGACAAATTAAAGCCTTGGAAGGCTCTCCTCTTAGTTCCCTGCTGTATGAGGATTGAGCCTTCTGAACCCTCAATTGGAGGAAAAACTTGTGTTAGATCAAATGGCTAATCTCATGGCATCTGTAGGAGCTCTTTCTTCAGAAAAGTTGGAAGAAGACGTTAAAGTATGGGATGTCAGTGTCATCATTCCTTGGCAAGATATTAAAGCCTCCCGCCGTCAATTGGAGGAAAAACTTAAAAAATTTCTTCTGGAAGAAGAAGCGCCTATACGAGCTTTTTGTAAACCAGAAGATTTCTTGGTCTTTTTGGTGTCCTCTGTTTCAGATGAAAGCTTTTTCTTTGCCCACTCCGTTAAGGCCCGTATTGATGAGTATTTAAAAGCCTCAAAAGTCTTTCAAGGAGAGCGCGTAGATCTCGGCCCCATGGAGATCGTGTATGAAAAGCTTAAAGAAGGGGCGGACAAAGCCAACCCCAAATATCACTCAGTTTTGGATTTACCGCCTTCCTGATACATCTTACTTAGGGTTTGGATGGTGTAGCCTGTGTTTTCCTTAATAACTGCCTCAAGTTGTTTAGCCACAGGCTGAGACGGCGTTTTGGCATACTTCAAAGCAAGATTTAAAAAGCGTTTATCGCCGATCAGGTACGTTGTTGCGGCAGTCACAGCACCAACAGCAGCAGCTGCAGGCAATGAAACTGTACCCAATAGAACTCCCCCTAGAAGTTTTATAAAACTTTTTACTGTCTCTGTGGGCGCTGTTCCGGAAGGATTGAGAATGTTTCTCTCCGCTTGTGCCATCCCTTTGGCAACCGTGATAAAATCTTCTAGTTTATGAACGTTGCTCTTTCCTAAAATGTTTTCTATTTTCTCTTTTTGTTTAGGATCTGAAAGCTGTTTGACAAAAGAAATATTCTTCACTTCTCCGCTGATCGGATCTGATATCTTTCCAGCAACCAACTCTTCTAATCTTTCTCTTTTTGCTGATCTTGCAAAACTTTCTTCGGCTTGTTGAAACTGCTGATACCAGGGTTGATTGGTCTTGCCATAGGCAGCAATATCTTCTTTTAAGGCGCGTTGTATGAGGGCTAAGGGACCCTTTTTATCACTATCCCACTTTACCATGCTGTTAATATTCTTCTTGGTATTGACGAGAATATCAATGGGGACAATCTTGCCGCCCCCCAGTCCTTTTTGGGCTTCTTCTAACACATCGAACAACTCGCTCGTCTTTTTGCTTTTGATCAGGGTGGTGTTTGATTTAAGCAAATTATCGATTTGATCAATCGTATTTTTAGGAGACATAAAAGCATTTTGAGGTAAAAGTTCATCTGCTTGTTGATACAAAGATCTGTTCACCTCTTTTACCTCATCGGTCAGCTTGGGCCCTACGCTATCAGCAAGTTTTCCAAAAGCATCTTGGAACTGCTTGGACGACTTTTCATACTTTCCTTTTAAGTAGTCTCCCAACCAAGGTAATTTGCTGATTTGTTGATTAATAAAAGCTAATAACTTTGAATCTGATACACCTACAGTCAACAAATCCGTGTCGATGCGCTTTCCTGCCTCAGCCACATCTGTCTTAAGCTGGCCCTTACCCAACCCGAAAGCTGTGACTACTCCTTTCCCTATATTGCGAGGATTAGCTAATTGAATAGCTGTATTCGCCCCAAACCCTGCCCCCAACTGGCCTCCTGCCCCAAATCCTTCTTCCTTTGCAAGCTCTGATGCGGCCCCACCCGCCCCCGCCCCTGCCAGAACGGCCGGCTTGGTTGAGCCCATAAGGCTTAAAGGTTTGGCAAATCCTTTTGCAATCCCAAATCCTTTTTCACCCAGGTAAGTAGCACCCTTTAGAGCTTTTGCTCCCAAGCCTGGGCCCAAAACTGAACCTGCCATTTTAAAACCTTCATAAACTGGCCCTTCTTTGGAAGGATCAACGCCTAGAAATTTTTCAGTCTTTTCGGTTAAGCTGGGAATATTTGAAATCTTACTGGCCTCTACCTGTTCTGGAGACACTTGAGGAGAGAACCCGCCCATACCAGTCATAGCCATAGCATTACTTATGGCAAGTGACTGAGGATCTATTCTAGAGTTTTGTTCCAAGCTAGCATTATGCGCATTAATTGCTAAGTTCGCAGGGAGCGCGAAGGCATCTGCAGCCCCCCCAACAACTCCGCTGATAAGTCCATTACCCAAATTACCCTGATAGGCTCCACTTACATTTTCTCGTGCGGTAAGAGCTCTAATAGATCCGGGATCAGAGCTTTCATTATTGCTTGGTTCATAAGGAACATAAGTTGCCGTATCCCAAAAAGAATCTTTTTTCTTTTCAGGTTCATAAGGAACATAAGTTGCCGTATCCCAAAAATTACTGGATGATTTTTCCGCCATTTTCTTCTTTTTCTGCTTCCTTGGCTGTGTTGGGATCCATTAGAACAATTTTACCATCAGGACGCTGTACTTTTACAGTTAAGTTTGCCTGAGAAGCTGGAGTAACTGGCATTGATTGTGGTGGTGCTATTGATTCTTGGCCTACAAGTGCTTCTGGCGCCAATTGTTCCCTAACTATCTCTGCTTGTGGCGACTGATTTCCCTGCTTAAGAGGATTGTACTGAGGAATACGGCTAATCTTTGAATTATTCCGCTCAATTGACCGCTTTAATTTCCGATCAAATTGATCCAATAATCTTGTAAGAGCTGGTTTTGTCTTCTCTGAGGTCGGAATTCTTCCTGTTAAAAAAGAAAACTCGTTTTGGTTAAGGTTACCGTATTTTTCTTGTCCTTTGACATATCCAAACAGCCCGCCTGCAACAGCGTCATAAAGCTCGGTATCTGAATAAGCGTCAGATGCTGTAAATTTCCCAAAATATTTTGAAAGGTTTGCCCCTAAAGTTTGACCGGTAATAACTTTTCCATTTGCCAACAAGTCTTTAAGGTCATGAACGCGATCGGAAATTTCATAGAACTCATCATTGGACGCCTCTAATTTCGTCAATTGAGCGCCTGTTTCTTTTCCTTGGGCGCTTCCTGCCTGGGCTATATATTGAGCATTGGGATCACCTCTAAAGTCTAAAGCATCTCTGGCAATCTTATTTCTTTCGCCTGAGTTGTAAAGCTCATTTTGCCTTAAATTAAACCCGCGCTGTGCGTTAGCATTCTCAATCTCCTGCTGCTCTCTTTGAGCTTGAATCTGTTTTTGATATTCAGGATTGAGTTGTGCGAGTTCCAATTGAATTTGTTCTTGTCCTGCAAAAAGATGCCGCATATCAAGGGGAGAAAATCCACCCCCAGGGGCCGTAACCATCATCATTAAGGGATCTGTACTATCTACACTAGCGATCTGCATATCTGTTCCAGCATCACGGTTATATCTCTCTAGTATAGATTGCAGGGTTGCTTTTTGAGTTTGAGGATCCATCGTTTTAGCTGAACGCGCATAAGCAAGAACCTCAGGAAGATATTGCGATTTCAATCTTTCGTCTTGTTCTTGTTCCTCAATACGCTTCATCATATCTTGGTTCATCCCCGTCATCCAATCCATGACTTTGTTATACTTCTCTAAACTCTCTTCGCGTTTTTGGTTGCCTTTCTTCTTAGAAGCCCACTCAAGACCTGACAAAAATCCAGAAGCCAAAGAAGGCTTATCACCAAACTTCTTATTAAGATCACCGTAGAGATTGGCGTTGATATCGTACTCATTGGGAACACCAACATTTGCTTGCAAACTGTTGTTTGCAATTTGAGCGCCTGTATTCATGACATTGAATCTAGAAGAGGTTGTATTAGCTGTAGGATTCGAAAGAGAAGCCTTATTAGTGCCTTTGCTTAATGATTTAAGGTTGAGGTTACCTCCCTTGCCAAACCCAAATCCGCCTGCTGCTTTAGTTTTTTTCATTAGAATCCAAATCCTCCCCTCATTGCTCTGCCTCCACCGCCTCCGAACCCACCCCCTGCAACTCCACCTGCAACGGTGCCCATTAGCTGCATTAATTTATCTTGACTGGTCGGCACTCTGGCGCCAAATGCGTTTAGCTGAGCTTGGTAAGCGCCATGTTGTGCATTTACATTGGCGCCGAATGCACTCAGTCTATTAGCGTAGTTATTTTGCTGTAACGCAGGTGCTTGAGAGCCAACTGCCAGAGCGATATCTTGATCGCGTAACCCTGCCCCCATGCCGAAAGCATTGGTATTATCCTGAATAGCTATTTGGCGATTGTTTTGCAAATCTTGCATCCTTTGTTGCTGAAGGTCGTAATCAAGACTTGCTGCATTCATTCGACCTTGGCGGCCTTGCTCATTAAGCGCAAAGATATTCGAATTGCGGGCTAATTGCTGATCGGCCAAATCCTCTCCATAAGATTGTGCCATAATATCGCCCTGCTGCCTTGCCATGGCCTGCTGTTTGCCGAGAGCTGCTTTATATTCTGCAGCATAAGTGCTTTGGCTTAAGCCACGATGAGTAAGGTCTTCCTCAACATCACGATTCAGGGTTTTGAACTCTTCATCAATTAAGGTGTTTTTCATTGTCCGAAAATTTTTAATATTTTCTTGGATATTGTTAAGGTTTGCTACTCTCGAAAGATCGGCCATTCGTTCATCACTAATTGAAGAAAAAGCATTAATTAAGGGCGCAAAGGGAACCACTAAAGTGGGATCGAATTCGCGGAGCCTGTTAAGGTTTGGGATGACTGTGTTTATCAAGCTAACCCCTTGTTGAACGATTGCTTCTTCTTCTGGCGTGCGAGGAAGCCTTCGAATCTCTTTGCGCTTCTTTCCATCCGCACCAGTGGCCGTGATGGCTTTCACCCCTGCGATGTAGTCAAAAACATCATCTAATTCGGAAGGTGTGGGTGCGGAGCCATAAGTAAAATTCGGCTGAGGGGGTTGCTTACTCTTGCCGAAAATTGCATTTGAAACTCCTTTGAATACTTTTCCCATCAGCTCGCCCTCTGTTTATAAAACCAAGTGCGGGATCCGCCTCGGAATTCTTTATTTACTTTTTTTATACCATGTTTCTCAAATAAAGTAAGTAATCGTGCAAAGCTCTTTATTTCAGTCCACCAAGTAACTCTTGAAAAACCAAGAGAAAATGGGAAACTAGTAAGGTAAATCAAAACATTTTTAGAGAGAGTTTTATATCTGGATTCTTCTTTTATCTCTAAATGTATTTCGCAAGTACTGTTGCCAAGGTCTGTAATTCCGTAAATTCCTACTTCTTCATCATTTTTCATCATGATGAAAAGATTATCTGTTGGATAATCAAGACCAGAACAGCGCTCTTGGAATTCTTTCAAGGTTAAAAGCCTCATCTTCATGGCAGCACCCTGATAAGAAACCTCATCAATATAAAAGGTGGCATGTTGTTGTGAGGCTGGTCCTCTCCTTGAGTTTGTTGATCAGAAATAGCACCCCCCGCAAATACAGATTGTCCGAATATGGCGGATGAAAGATTGCCAAAAGTTATTCCATGAGAGTGAGCTGGCAGCTCAGGGATCGTTAAAGTATGTTGTTGTTCGCCCCCGATGCCTCCTAAGGCAACAGAAGAAGCGGTTGCGGTTGTAATGCGGTCTCCTGTGGGGGACACATGAGCAGGAGCGATACCAACAGTCGCTCTTCCTCTAAAGTCAGGGAGGTTAAAGTTGTCTCCTGATCCTCCATAAGTGTATCCATACAGTGGAAAAAGATCAGGATAGGTGGTTTTGCTTACAGATCTCCCATCCCCCTCAAGATACTTAGGATGCACAAAAGTAGGATATCCGACCATAATAATGCTACCTACAAGCGCTAAAGCATCCTGCACATCTTGAGATAACTGAGCTCTCCCAACGGCACCAAGAGCGATCTTACTTGACGTTACGGCAAGAGGAGCGATCTTGTCTGTCGTCACGGCTGAAAGGCCGATCTTATCTGTCGTCACGGCAAGAGGGCCGATACTATCTCTCTGGACGGCAAAAGGAGCGATCTTACTTGGCGTCACGGCAAAAGGAGCGATCTTACTTGGCGTCACGGCTGAAAGGCCGATCTTGTCTGTCGTCACGGCACCATTTCCCAGAATATCACTGGTGACACTGAGAAGCCCTAGTTTGAGGGTGTTAACTGCACGATCATCAATGTTATGGGTCGTAACGGAACTCCAACCTGTGCCCCCCTCGCCATCCGGTGTACAAAATTTATTGGCATTGGTAATATCTTCAACACCAGGAAGCGCCCCGGCCGCCACCCCTATAATCTGAGTTTCAAGTATATTGACCACATCAATGAGATAATCGAAATCTAGATCTAGAAGATAGCCCGGTAAGCGCTCGCGGCGGTCTTCTATTAATTGATAACGATGATCGTTTTCACGGCCTACATTAGCATAAGACTGATCTGGTCTTGAAAAAGGCATGTTAGCGCTCCACTGTTCCGTATAATTTTATTTGTTTAAAAGAAAGAGGACCGTTTTCTGCATTGCCGGAAATAGTGACCCAAAATTGAGAACTGACAAATTTAAGGCGGCCCTTGTACAAGCTGTAAGGTTCATCCAATCGAAACCCTAATTCTGGCGTATTGATTGGATTAGGAAGAGGGCTTGCTTCTGAAGATAAAGGCGTGATCCCCAAAAGGTCTCCTTTGTAGACAAAAGAGTACTTGCTATTTAAAGAGAAGCTTTTCCGCAAATCCCCATCAATACCGATGTACAAGCTGTTACGAGAATTGAGAAATGCACTAGATCCATTGTCTGTTTGTATTTCGCATCTCTTATTTGCGTAGCGTCTTCCTTTGAAAGCCACATTAGGAGTGATCCACACAAAATTAATGAGTTGATAACCATCTCGATCGGCATAAAAAGGCTGATCGATTCCCCCATCGCCATAACGGTAAACATCGTTATCAATCGATAAATACAAAGAGTTGTCCAATGTAGACAAGAAGGAAGAGGCTTGTAAAAAATCCCCTGAAAACAAGGACCAGGCATAAGGGGTCGTTGAATACAGCGACACCATAACTTTATTTAGGCCGATCTTAAATCCACAGAAAGGCCCTGTTGGATAAATGAAAGAACGACAGGCGCGATAGGCTCGATCCGAAGAAATTGAGGCGATATACTCTCTTATTAAAGGGTCCATAACGTCTGTAGCAGCAACAGCAAACTGACTGGCAACATTCAATGTTCCGAAAGATAAAAGACCAGCTTCACTAATGAAATATGTGTCATTCGGCAACTCGAGAAGTAAGTTCCCATGATAGATACCTACCGGTAACGTCATATGCCAGGAAAGCGCATTAGGGACGTTTCTGCCCACAGGATCTAGCCCTTGATAAACTTGCGTCTCTTTTCGTCCCACAAAAGCCAAGAAGCTGCCCACTAGAGTAATTGCTTCAAGATTATCGGGCGCGCTGAATTTAGGGGAAAGGTCGATACTGGGAACTGTGCCCGTGTTCTCATTAAACCAGTCTGTTAAGCTTCCGGCCCTAAAGGAGAAATAAACTCTTAAAGCTTCTTGAGGGGCGCGATAGTCAAGACTGACGGCGCCAGGACCTAAGGCCCATAGACGGTCATGAGCCACCTTAATAAAGCTGAAGGTAGGTAAGGGAGCATTATAAAAAACCTCTACTCTGTTGCTCGATACAATCGTTAGAGGTAGAGGTGTAAGTGTAAGATAATATCTCCCTGGTGTTGTCGAGCTTCCTACCGCTGTTACTGTATGAGATGTGGTAATGCCATTCAAAATGACCCTAAGAGGCGTGTTTAAATATCTTGTTGTGAGTTGTACAAGTGTAAGATCAGACTTAAAAAACAAATTATTTGGGTTATTTGTATTGGTTTTAAATTCACTAAGGCTTGTATCTTTTACATAGTCTCTAAGAGGGCTTAAGGTTGTTCCATCCCAACGTTGGACCTCGTCAACTCCATTGCAAATAAGAAGTGTCTGAAGGTAAGTTTCACAGCGTGGCACACATGAAATGCTTAAAGATTCTTTCAACAAAGAAATTTGAGTGGTGGTTAAATCTTGAAGATAGAGGCTCCCACTAGGATAATAAATTTTATCTAAGGTGAGAGTTTCAATATCTGAAGGAAAAGTATTTTCTGCTAAATTAATTGTAACAGTTTTTTTCTCATTGGCCGCCCCTGTTACACTGACGCTTAGAATATAAGACTTAAAGACGTGTTGAGCGCCCGCCTTGATATAACGTATCTTTAACCTTTCACCGCTTTGATACTTATCCGGGGCGTCTGTTTTAAAGCTGAATTGACTGCTTGTGATGAGCGTAGCATCAGAAAGGGTGATGTCGTCTACAAATACACGCGCGTAAAGTAACAGTTGCTTTTGATTGGCTGACTTTTGAAAAGGAAATTTTTCAATAATCTCCGCATCAAGAGGATAAACATTATCAGGATCAATACGAGGTAATTTTCTGTTGCCATAGCGTAGTGTTAACTTGCCCCTAGGGCGTGGCAGCAAATTCTCAAGATGATAGGCATATTCTTGGGATAAAGATTCTGGGCTTACATTTCGATTCATCCCCTGAGCAGGAGGATAAAAACTCAAGACATTAAAGGCCCCTTCTTGAAACATTATAAATCACTATAAGTTGAAAGAGACCCACAAGATTGATAGCTTAAGAAGCTGACAAGGTTTCTTTGTCCTGCAACCCAATCTTCTTTTATATCTTGCTCTTTAGAGGTCGATCTAAATCCACTTTCATCTCTAAATAATAAAGTAAGCGCTCCGTTTAATAAGACATGGTGATAGGCAACGGGATAAGGAATGTCATCTTCCTCCATGTCCAACGTTAAGGTGACAAGGGGAATATAAAAAACAGCAACCTGATACACGCCATCCGTTGGGGCGGGATAAAGATAAATCCCTTTTTTATGAACCGAAAAATATCGAGGAGAGCCAGCTTCCCTTGAATTCAATAAGCTCATATTAAGATATTGATCAAAAGTCAGCCTTCTCAAGGTCGTATATTGCCCTTGGATATGAACTTTATTGATCATGTAAAAGGGCTGAGAAAGGTAAAGGATGTTTTCATCCACCACAGTTGGCACCAACTTAGCTATCAACAAATCAGAATTGATATGAGCGGTGATTGGGAATAATTCTTGATGAGCTAAGTTCAGATATTTGAGAAAAATAGCCTGATCAGAGGGAGAAGAATCATCTTGCCCCACGCTCATCAGGCCCATTCGGTCCAACATTTCTGATATGATCATTGCCTTGATCCTTGTCCCAACCCCTTAGGAGTCGGGAGCTTTTATTTAATAATTTCCAAGGTCTAAGCAAAACCTCATAAAATCATTGGCTAAGATCTGACTGGTGCCAGCTCCTGTATCAAAAACGTAAATAGACAACCCATCTGAAGAGATTTTAAAGCCATAAGGCGACGCAAAGGGAGCAACCCCAAAAACTTGTCTTTCAAAGTTGTTTCCTGCTCCTGTTGCAGCCACAGACCGAAATAAAGTAGCCGCATAAATAGCCTTAATTTTTGTTCCCTTAACGGTCATTAAGAGACAGCCTTGTGTTGGATCCGTATTATCTCGAGTCTGACCCTTTGCCGTTCCAATATCGGCGGCCGTAAAAACGCGCTTGTAGCCCTTAAAAGCGCTATCTTTTTCAGAGCTTATAAGATTGTAGGCTGCTTCTGGGGTTAAAACTCCTCCTGAAGTGTTATTAAGCTCTGATTGGCGAAAAGAAGCGGTCATTTTTTATTTCCTTCCCTGTTTATTGATTAATGCGAACAAATGAATGAATAATTCCTTGCTCGACCCGTTGAGTGCTATCAAGTTTTCCAGGGAAGCGGAGGGCTTTTTGACCTCTGAATTCATGGCAGCCCACACGAGTGGTTCTTTCAAATTCATCAAATTCAGCCACCAAGAAAGGCTCTTGATACCAACCCACTGCCATAGCGCCCGCACCTATAAGCAAGTTCCAAGCAGCGACTACATTGCCGTCCGCACTTGTTTGTCGGAACTTGGCAAGCTCAGGCACGCTAATGATGTAATTTCCATCAAGCTTGCCCATCACAGACGAACCGCTGATAATTTCAGGTTGATTAGGAAGAATGGCGCCTCTTGCAATAGTAGATTCTGAAAATCTTGGATCCTTACGAAGCTCTATTAGGGATGCTGGATCAGCGAGATAGAAGCCTCCATCCATAGGCCATCCCTCGCGTGTTTGGAGCATAGAAGGTCGAATTGGTGCTTCAGAATCTGGATCCCTCCCACCTTGATCAAACATAATCTTCTGCTCAAACATTTTATCGAGGCTTAAGCCATTTTGGTTATAGGCTTTGCCTGTATTTAAAGAGTTAAGAGCCTCTTTCAATCCCGCAAAAGCATTATAAGCTGCACGATCAACGTTGGCGCCTGCCAAATAAATTCGATCAAAGACCGGTTTTTGAGTAAGAGGATTAGGGTAATTTTCTGTAGTGGCGGCAACAAGAAGTTCCCAACTTAAGTTTCTGGCGCATGCTTCTTTAAGCTGAAACTTCATTCGATCGGCGATATCGATCTTGGTGCCTAGCTTGATGATGTCCCTAGCTTCAGCTTGTACTGAAAAGGTTCTAAAAACTGTATCGACTTGATCGTAGCTGATAACTTGCTGTTGTTCGTTACCTCGCCTTTGATCCGTTCCAATAATTGGACTTTTGTAGTCTAGACTCGACAATCGCCCAATACGGAAGGTAAGCCCTTCTCCATCGGATAAGTGGTGGCGATAGATTGGGGCATCCATTCGGTTTTTAATTAAGTTATAAAAAGGAGTAACTCGGGAATATTCATAGAAAAATTCTTTATGAACGCCCGGAACGAATAAATCTTGATTGATGCCGCTTAAAGGGCCAGTCGGTTGGCCCGAATGATAAGCCATAGCTATTCTCCTAGCTTTTTTAAAAGTTAAAAAACAATCTGCGGAAAAAACCGCATCACAATTTTTTGTCTTTTCAAAAAAGGGAAGGAGTGCTTTGCATAGCCCGGGGAATAGTCTAGCGACTGTCCTGCTTTGCTAAAGAAGCCGTCTTCTTATCAAAACGGAAGATAGAGGATGTGCCATTAAGGCGAGTATCTTATCTTCTTTTAACTGACCTCAGGTCTTTAGGTTTTACATCATCAAAAGGATCATTGACCTCTTCTTTAGAGAATTTACTAGGTCCTGAGTGGTCTTCTAGATCATATCTAGAAGTCTTGTCATAGTCTCCGTATTGTAATACTTTATTATTAGACTTTTCAAGGGCTTTTTTTAATTTAAAAATTTCATCTTTATACTTTAAAATTAATGCTTTATTGCCTCCTAATACTTTAGCTTCTTTATAATAATCATCATAATGGTCTTGTCCGATAGCTAGCATTTTTTTAATAAGGGCTACAGGATCATGAGAAAACTCTTTAAGATCATCCTCCGCCTGCTCAATTTCTTCTTGAGAAGCGTACTGCTCAATATAATGTCTAAAAGCTTCTACTTTTTCTTGTAGATGTGAGTCATTGTTATATTTTATGTAATTATCTAACTCCGCATTGGCGATTCTGCGATACCTCTCTAGAGGTGGCATATCTTCATCATTCAAAGCTTCATCATCATCTTGACTTGAAAAGTTTATAAATTCTTGCACCTCTTCATCAGATAACGCCCCCTTTTCTTTTAGGGAAAGAGCGTTTCTCTCATAGGATTTAACTTGTTGGGCTTTCTTTGTTAAAGCTTTTTGGGTCTCAATTCGTCGAGCTCTCTCTTTTTCAAGCTCTGCTTTTAAAGAGCTAAGAGTTTCCTTAGTTTCTATCTCTGGCTCTTCTTTTTTTAACTTTTTTTCAGGTTCAGGATTTTCCTGATCCTCCTCTTTAGAGTCGGAGATTACCTCAAGAGTTTCCTTATTAGAGCTTCTCTCTTTTGGGGGCATTTCTGACTCATCAAAAGGGTCTATTTCTTTTGCATAATCTTCTTGAGGCAAAATTTCTTCTGACATTCATAACTCCTTTAAATGATTAAGAAATAGGTGGTAAATATTGTTGAGGGCCGGACGGATTTGAAAGGCCAGAGGGTTGACCAGGGGCAGGCGCACCCCCTTGACTCAAGGAAGATTGAGCCTTCATGTATTCTTCTGAAGCTTTTTGTGCTTGCGTCTTGCTAATCTTATTGCTGTATAGAGATAATAACTCCGGTGAGGAAAACAAAATAGGCGCCTGAGGCTGATTAAAAATCTCCCGAAACATTGCTGATCGTTCTTCGGCAATTGTTTGATAATTAGGAACTTCCTCGATATAAATCGATACAGAAATATTCTGAATATTATTAATAACTATTTCTTTTCCACTAACATCACATACCCTATGCAAATTTAGCCAAATTTCTTTTTCTTCCTCTTCGCTAACCGTTTGAACTAAAATGTTTTTTTGATCAGTACTTTGTAGAAGATCAAGCCAAAGGTAAGCCTCTCTCTCTTTCATATACATATAATTATCAAGCCCATAAACGTTATTACGAGCGCTATTAACCACACGTTCTTGCTGAGCAATCGCACTGGTTGCATTGGTTTGAATGCCGAGCATTTCGTCATGAACGCCCACAGTACGTTGGGCTAACTCGATGTACTTATCAATAATATCTAGATGATCTCGACCCAATGCCGCGTTTGATTGAACGTCAATAGCCGTTCCATTGGGCATAATCAACACAGAATCACTTTTTTGCATTTCCGTACGAATATTTTCCACATTCATTCCTGGAGGCAAGGGGCCCTGAATTTTAACTCGAGAAGAGCCAAAATTATAAAGAGCTTTGGTAAGACGCGCATTAAGGTCTTTTTGCAAATGCTTCATATTTTGAACAACACCATAAGGCGTATTGTTACTAAAATTCTTCTTTGAAACGACAGGGATATAGGAGAAATCTTTTCTATTTGGAATATCTGGATTTAAAGGAGCATATTCTAATAAACAGTCACCAATAAAAAGCCCCCTTATAATTCTTTCAGCTTTGATCTCTTCAATTTCCTTAGAGGACCTTGAGATTTTCTCTGCATCTTCTTCAGAAAAAGTTTCGAAATATCGATTCTCTTTATCATAAGAACAATACGCTTTTTCGGGTTTCCTATATTGCATCTCATATACTAAAATTATGTCGCCAGAGGTAGAATTGGAATTCCCATTTAATCCTACCATGTTAGAGCGCCTATCTTCTAATTCTGATGACCAAGATCCAGGCCCCGACAAATAATAGTTATCGCTCAAATCAAGATGATGTGCCGCTTTAGGCCAGTAAGATATAACCTTATCTCGATGCATATAAATAGAGCGGCCCAAAAACTTGGAATTTATAAAATTCTCAGAAAGATCATCATAATCAGGGTGCATATTTATAGGATTCACGACATCATAATGAATAGTGCCGTCTTTGTTATACTGATAGCTCCAAGCAATCCCATTAATCAGCATCGATCTATAAATAATGCTGCTCTTGAAATTAATTCTTTGTAGCTCTTGATGATTATAATAGTACTTACGAAGTCCCTCAGCACACTCCTCATCTTTCGAATTTCCCGACATGCTGGCAATAGCCGCGCGTCGACGATGTTGAATTTCATATCCAGAAAGATTATCTATAAGTCCCGCAATTATATTAACAACAATTGGACATTGTCCGCGTTTTCTTAGTTTTTCAAGTCCAACCTCATCAAAATGATGCTCAACATCGCCATGATAAAGCCCTTGGGCTTCGATCATATTCTTTCTAAAAATATCAGAGCTAGGATTTTCAATAGACTTTTTGAGATATGATTGCATTCTCTCAAGTCCTTCTTGCCTCATCTTTGATTCTGATGAAAACATCATGCTTCTTTTAACTCCCGATAAGAAATAAGGCAATCAAAGGTGTTGGCCGAGAAATCAGAATTGGCATACATTACATCATTAGGCTCTAAATAAAGGATGGACCCTTTTAAAAGTTCTTCATTAGTGGAGCCTTCTAACAATCGGTTCTTCGTGTGATAGGCTTCCGTAACCACTGTGGAATCATCAACCAAGCGTTCACTAATCACCTTTAAATCAATAAAGATGTTATCAATTGTGGTGTTTGACAGCCAAATACTATCCAGCACACAAGTTCTATCTGATTGAAAAACCAAAAGCCCTGTATTGTCTATATTGGCTGTCAACGTCAGCTTGAAGTCGACAAAAGCGCCCACTTTTAGCCATTCGTAGAATTAGAATTTGGCATCGGAACCTTATCAAATTCTTGCATTAAAGTTTTAACGGCAGTTGAGAACTCTTGAAGACGTTCCTGGATTTTCTCTTTACGGAATGTAAAAGATTGAACATTTTTAGGATTATTTAATAAAAGATTCTTTATATCTGTTGGGATAACTGACCCAAGAAGTTGAACTTCAGCAAAACTTCTTTGAAAATCAATATTGATAAGATTTTCAGAAGAATCGATATTTGTTAATTCAGTCATTAAGCACTCCTTGTTTTTATATTTATTGGTAAATATTATCATAATTACCTTTATTTGACCACTTTTTATTTATAGTTAAGCTATTCTTGTTGAACTATTTCAATAATCCTATCTATTTCGCTATTTTTGGAAATTAAATCGTCAATTTGATCTTGATAGTATACTTTTTCAGCTCCCTTTTGGGTCATTATGTTTTCGATAGAATCATCCGCATCCGCGATAGCCTGGTTTCTATTGAAGATTTCTTGATTGTTTGTTTCCTTTACCCCGTTCAAAATAAGCACTAAATCTGCATTTGCCATTTTTTTCTCCTTTGTTAAATTGCTGAAATTAAAATACTTCCATATACGCCGCTTACGTTTCTGCCGCTGACATTATGCGTAGCCCATAACTCAATATAATCTCCCTCAGAAAGAGAGATAACAGCTGCACCACTTATACACCCTGCGACATGCATGTTTTGGGCATAAGAGGTAGATTGATTGATTGGCGTTAAGCCATTTTTATAAACCCTAAAAAATGTTTGTTCTGTTACGCTGCCCGAATTGTTTACCGCACAAACATTATACTGAATAAAAAAAGTGCCCGGGGTTGTTGATATATAATCCAATCTTCCGGCTGCATAAGAAGCAAACTGATTAAGAAGAGTTGTATAGGCATTACTTATAACAACTTTATAGTACGTATTTGCTGTCGTAATAGTGGTGGTAGAAGCATTTCCTTGCCAAGAAAGCATCCCTCCTGCGCGCCTGCCGTAAATTGTCCCCGCCGTTACTGTGTCCCCTGTCCCCTTAGCCCGGAAAAGTTCATTTTGAGTGGCCGCGCCTGTAGCCGCATAAAACACATGGTCAGAGCTGGTTTGGTCTACAAAATATTGTAGAGCTCCTGCACCAACGCCAAATCCGTAGTACTGGGAAGCTGTATTAAGAGAGCTAAACAAACTTATCTTCTTAGCAATAGTTGCGGGAAAGCTTAAAACGCCCGTACCACTAAGATTCATGAGTTCTGTAGAGGTTAAAGATTCAGAAAGATAGGAATTAGAGTTCCCGGAAAACCAAGCAAATTTCCCGGTTGTATTTCCAATCTGATGACGGAGTACGATGCTTGAGGAACTTCCTTGGACACCGACTCCATAAGAGGAATTCAATTGATTCGAGAAAGTGTTGTCATACCACATAATAACTTTTAAAAAGTCTGTTGAATTCAGAAGACCTGCCGTATATAAAGCTGTTTTTGTGACTCTTAAAGCTTGTAAAGTGTCGCCACACTGAAAAAGATGATTGTAGGTAAGCCGACAATTATAAATGGTGTTTGCTCCATTAGAGCCAAAGCCATTATAATCATAATCACTGTCAGTCCCCGAGGCATCATACAGAGTTATCTTCTTTTGAGAGCTTACATTTGAAAAAGTGATTCTGCCTGTCCCAACGGCATTTCCACCAATCCCTAGAGAAGAAACCGCGTTCAAGAGCTGAGAATTAAGGTTAATAGCCGCTGTTGGGACAGCAAATTGATCCAATCTTACAGTGGGAACATAAGTTTGAAGAAAGTCTCTATTAATCGCATCTGTCCCATCTATAGGGGCACCTACATTTATAATTCTCTTATTATTCACATCTAAAATAGCATCAAGATATAATTTCCAAGATGCGGCGCTGCCTACTGGTGTAGAGAAAAGATTAAAGGGGGTAGTGGTTGTTGGAGAACCCAAAGGGTGCGTAAATTTTATAGTAAAACTAGGCGAAGGTGTACTCTGATCTCCTAGAGCATAATCAAATGTAAAATATCGTTGAATATCTGCAGCTTTCACAACCCAGCTTAATCTTTTATAGATAGTATCCGTATCACTAAGGGTATTGGTGATAACGTAAGGTATATTAGCACCCGGAAAAGGATTTGAAGGATTAGACCAATTAAAATTAAGACCCGTAAAGGGAAGAGTAACATTCGGTCCGAACTGCGTATCTACCAAAGCATTTACGGCTGTAGCGAAGTCGGTGATTTGAGAACTTAGCCAAGTTTTATTATTAACAAAATTCTGAGTTGTTAAATCTTGAGGATTAGTAGGATCGGCAGCGCCCGTAATCTTAAAACCTGATAAAGCAATGTTGCCCGCATTTGTTATCTGATTAAGGGTTTTGGTGAAGGTTGTCGCAAAGGGTGTTCCGGTTACTCCACTACCTGTAACATCTCCCGTTAGAGTAATGCTTCCTCCTATACTTCCAGTAATCGCTGCGTTTACCCATGCCTTATTTACCAAATCTCCATCATCAACAGGATCACCAACATTGGTACCCCGATACCCCTGAAAGTCCAAATCGCCAGTTATTACTAAGTTCTGAAAGCTAGTAGGCGCTGCGAACGTAATGCTACCATCTTGATTAAAGATCCATAGATCAGTGCCAGTTTCTTCGGCATTCACAAAGCTTTGAAGCCTAAATGTTCCAAAACTTTGTCCAAATTCAGTCGTATGAAGAAATCGGAAACCAGAAAACGTATTGTTTCTAAATTCAGACTTCAGCTTACTTGGCATATCAACAACAGGTACAAAGAGAGTATCTAATTTAAGCCCTGCTAAGGGTTCAGGCGCCTCCGGCAGCCCAAAAATGAATCTTTGAATACCACCATCTATACTAAGAGCAGGCTTTATATTTGCAACGGTAAAAGCACTTACAGCCATATCACATTCACCTCATCGTGCATTAGATCCCAAAGAAACTGAGCACTAATTGCATCATGAGTTTCCTCTGGGGATTGTTGAAGATTCTTAATTCGGAAGTTATCCATGCTGACATTGCCACCAGCAGGGATAAAGGTTAATAAACAAGTCGGTCCTCGAAAAGCGACTAACCTACCTTCTGAATCAGGAGGGCCACTTACTACAAACTGATCTAAATGGATACTGTTAATTCTAGTCGCAAGCGCAAGAATCTCAGCTTCAGCAACAAGCTGGAACGCGAGCAAGCCTTCTACCTGCAATTGAAGAAGCGCTATGGCTCCATTAATAAGAACAATATCTGCCTGAATTGAAGGGATAGTAATAAGCTGCATAAAGGTAACCGAGTTTTCTAAGCTACTTAAGCTATCAGATTCGATAGGTCTTCCTTCTGGGGTCCCTCTCCAGATCTTTCCTTGACCCAAAATGAAAGAAACTCCCAGATTAGGAAGATTGTTGATATAAATGATTTGACTCTCGACAGGTCTATTTAGCTCATTGCCTAGGTGTAGATTCCCTTGGGTTAAATTAGGCAAGTTGTTCATACCAATAAGCTGAACTTCGACTGGCTTATTCTCTGAATTTCCCCTCCACAAATGATCTTTTGTAAGAGTCGTAGACATATAGTCTGTTCCAGGGATAGCAATAGAGACAATACCCTTTATGTGCTTTAAGACTCCGTCTTCTAATTGATTAAGAGCTTGGGCTTTCCCTAAAAATTCTGCGGGACTTTGTAAGATGAAGGTTGATTGATCAAGATTAGCCCTCAGCTTCTGAAAATCTAACAATAAATCTTTTAAGAGTAGACTGGGAAAGGCATCATTGTTTTTATCCCCTACCCAAATATAATCCTCAGGCAAATAAGGAAGATTTGTTTCGGAGGCAAGGCGTCCCGTTGTAGGAGAAATAAAGAGATCTAAAAGCCCTGGTTGATATTTCATAGGAGTAAGTGCCCTATAAAATTCGTAAGGTTATCTATATCATCATTGAATTTTTGTGTGGCAGTCTCCTCCAAATAATCAAAGTAAGAAGAGGACGTATTATCGAGTTCCGTGTCTACTTCCGAATCAAGGTTATATTGAATCCTATGATAATAAAGTTTTTCTTGTAAATTATATTCGGAGCGAATCTTAAGATCTTGCGCAACTGCCTCTTGCGGCCCTGTAATGCCTATCCCTATTTGCTTAAAGAGAACAGACATATTGGGGAGGTAGGGTTGAGCAGGTGGATCACCAGGATCAGGGACGGGAGGCGGGGGGGGATCGATATCAAATCCAATATCTCCCCTTCCTGTTCCTATGGATAAAACACAATAGCGATTTGCTTGAGGTTTTAAATATTTTCCTAAAGAAAGGGCTATATTCGCAGGGTTATTTTGAAAAGTTCCTCCATCTGTATAACTATAATCTCCCACGACTCCCGGACGAAAATATAAAGGGGCTGAAGCCGTCGCTAAAGCCACTTCTTTTACAAGAGAGGTTTGCCCAAAAGAGCCTGGAAAGTTTACATTTGAAAAATAAACAAGGCTGTCAGTCTCAACACGATATGCAGGAGCCAGGACATTAGTTTTCATGTCCGTTAAGGATAAATCGCCAAATTCTTCATTCAGTTTTGCAATGAGATTGGCATTTGAATAGAAGCTTCCCCCTAACAGCATTGTAGCAATTTTGTCGTAGGTCGTAGCTCTAATACCCGGAAGAATACTAGAGGTAGAAAAGATCCAAGGCGCATCCTCTCTAAAAAAAGCTAGCATTGCTTCAGGTGTAATGCCATTGGCATAGGCCATGGCTTGGATGCCCCCCACACTTGTCCCAACAATGACGTCAAAATGCTTGTGTAGCTCATTACCATTTATATTTGCGTGCTGACAAAACAAGATAAGGTTTTTAGCCTGCCCTGCTCCTCTGGAGCCGCCACCATCCAAACTTAGGACGCGCAAGGTGTTCTGATCCGGCATGAAGCTTCCTGAAACTATTGTTTTTAATAGTTATTGTTATTTTAAGTAAATCTTACCGTTTAAACAGTAAAACTTATTATACATAACTAGGAGGATTATAGGAATTAGAATACTGATGCTGAGATTCTCTTTTTGTTTTTGCTATAGATAATCCACTCATAATAAAATATCTAAGAGCATCTAAATAATGGTCATTTCCATCTCTAAGTCTTCCTTGCTCATCACGTGCATACATTCTAAGCTCAGTTAGTAATTTGAAAAGATTCTTAAAAATAAATAACTGCCCGCTTTGCATCATTTGAAGAACGGTTTGAATCCCTAATTCTCGGCTTTTGTTAGCGGCAATTCCCTCTCTAATACCTGCTTCCCGATAAAGATTAATGAGCTGACGACCATCAAAATCGTTCTGCTTATGGCTTGAATTATCGTAGGCAAAAGGAATCCAATCAGCGCCTAGCTTTAGAAGATTTGTTGCATGCTGCTGAGGCGAGAGGAAACTTGCCCCGTACTCTGCATAGAAATAGACCTTGTTACTATCCCGATCATGAGCAGCAAAAACCGCTGCGGTCGGATCTTTCCATCCAAAATCTAATCCAAATCCTCGAGCCCAATGATCCGGAATAGGGAAAGGATCGCAGACAATAGAAGATTCGGGCACTGGATACACCATACCACTGCCAAGAGAAGGAATACCTTTTGTTCTGGCTTCAATCTCATGAGGAGCATAACCAGACTTTAAACGCTTCTTTTCTTCTTCCGTAACAAAATCTACATCTTCCCAAGTCGATGTAATAAAATACCTAGAATTAACAATCTCTCGTGGTGTTGCTCTTTTGATGATAGGTTCGCCGTTCTCGTCTAAATCGTCAAAATCCTGATAATTTAAGAAACGTAGAAGAAGAGGCGTTGTCCCCTTTAAAGGTGTCATCGTCAATAAGACCATTCCATAATGATCTTTGGACATGCTCATGGTTCGAGTCAGACCTTCGGAATAGACATTAGATTCTGGCTCTTCATCAAGATGAAGAATATCTATCGTTGCTGCCTGAAAAGCCTCTCTTCCTTGTTTATGAGTTTTGAAACGAACATTAGAAACACCATCCGTTGGAATATGCCGAATATGAAAAATGTGGTCCGTCCAATCAGACTTAATGACTAAACTAGGATGAATAAGGCCAGGCTTTATGCCGTCTCCAAAATAATATTTTACAATGCTGTCTTTTGTCTCTGCAAAAGTTTTGCCTGCCGCCCACGCAGAAACAGGACGATGATACTGGTAACCTTCCCAACCTTCCATATAAACGCCCGTCAGATGCATTGCGATCTCAGCAGAAGCGGAAAAGCTTTTACCTGCCCTATTAGGGCTCATATTTAATCGCTCTTTAGCTTTCTTACCCGCTGCATGAAAGGCTTTTTGGATTTCATTGGGTTTATAATATCTGAAATGAATTCTATCTTGCATCTCATGCCACGCAAGCGCGTCATCAAGTCCTTGTGCAAGGACGCCTATAGGCACGTCTTTAAACGCTTCAAAAGAAGAGAGAATGTTTTCTGTCACTAACCTGCCCTGACTGTTGCCAGTCCCTGTTTACTTTTTTTATGTTTTAAAATAGAATATTTTGGCTATTTTAAATAGATCTCTTGGCACTAAATTCTAAAAGACGCCTTCTATGTAAACCATTTTATCAAACGTTTTATATACATCTTTATCTAATGAATTTTTAAATTCATCACGAGATTCTTCAGTTAGAAAGTCTATTCTACCAATATCTTGAGAAAATAATGAATTATTCTCTCTACCTATAAACAAGTAATAAATATTTTTGTATTTTAAATCATCAATTTGAAATGTCTCAATAATAAATTGGTTAGGAAAAAAGTTATCTAATTCATTGAGCCATTCGATTGCTTTTTGAAAAGCTATGTTTATATTACTATAAATTATATTTAAATGATTCGGAATACTCCCATATTCAATAAAACTTACTAAATAGTAATGATTAATTGGTAAAATTGGCCGTGGTTTGTATTGGCTATTTTTTTTTATAAGTTCTTTTAAATTTGTTTTATTTCTAGTCATTCCGTAGCCTCATGTTTCACGAATTTTTCCCTTTACTATCCGGCTATATTTATTATAGGTTCCTCATGGCTCAGGTACTTACTCTATGCTATATGGAGCCTGAGCCAATCCCTTTTAATAAGGAATCCAATTTCAGCCAGAAATCTTCATAATCATATGAGTACTCTTTGCTTGCTGTATAAAAAGTTATTGTTTTCCGGTCATTAGTCGTTGATACCCACGGGCGTGATGATAAGCCGTCTAGTGACGGGTCTAGGGGTTGTCTGTCACCTAATGTCCATTGTTTCAATGTCATATTCACTCTCCTACCAATTCGATCACCCTTTCGGGTAGCTTATAATCCAACTCTGGCCATGTCTTTTTCATCTCATTCAAAAGCTCTTGAGCTTGTTCCTTGTTCATTTGATAAACCACACGCCTATCAAACATAACGTAAGGCTTGTTAAGGATAACGTAAGGCTTGTTTTGATATTGTTTTGATATCAACATTTCAACATCCATTTTTTTCATTTTTCTTAATTCCTTCAAGAGAGTAAACTTCAACTACAGCATTGGCCTCTTTTAAATTAATTTCAGTAGATGGATCACCGATAAGCCTTATATAGCAGTCCTCATGATTTTCCTCATTAAGCATGAATTCTATAACCTGCCATCCCTCAACCAAAACATGGGTCAAAGTTTTTTGCTCAATGGATTTTAAAGCCTTTTCTAGAGTGTCATGAATATCGTATACCTCCAAAAAAGGTTCTCCATAACACCCTCCGATTTTTGTAACGGCATAAACTTTCATTTTTCTCTCCTAATGTAAAATTCATCGTCTAATGTACAAAAAACATCTGTTTGTTAGACACTCTCCATAAAGGTTAATATTTTACTCTTTATACCCCTAAAAAATGTCTCAAAAACTATGACGCAAACTATAAATGTCTGAAAACATAACTACCCATGTTTGTTGGATGGAAAGCCTAAATAGTCTAGTATGTGCCAGGTTGAGAACTGAGGGGAATACTTTATTAATCCTGACCTAAGATCGGCCTCAAATTTTTTATTGTAAGGAGCTTTGTACTAGGAATTTATTACAACGCTGACACAAGTCATCATGAGGTTTTAGATTCCCTACTTCCTCTTTAATCTTCCAACACCTTTGACACTTCTTGCCCGGGGCCATTTGAGCACACCACTCAATCGAATCTTTAAGCTTACCTCTAACGCTTCGATCTGGATCCTGGGAAAACTCTTTTAATATTTCAGGGCTAGGATTGATTGTAACCTTTGAAACAATAAAGATATCTTCCCAAAACTTAATATCTTTTGAAAGAAGGCTGTTGGGGTCATGAAATAGAATCTCTACTTGTGAGCTTGATCCAATAACTTTATCTTTACGTAATTGCTCTATAGCTTTGGCTAGAATCTCTCGTGTACGATGAATATCATTAAATTTTTCATCTAATTCATCATTTTTCCATGTCTTTGGTGAATTAAGTATGAAGACTGGCAAAACTTGTAATTTGATGCTACCTTTTTGACCATTATATCGGCTTTGCCATGCCTCTTCAGCGGTGAAGCATAGGACGGTACCAAGCCAAAGAACAACAGCTTGAAATACAATATCCATCACAGTGCGGACTGAGCGGCGGATTAAGCTCTCAGGATCATCACAATATAAAGAGTCCTTTCGGATATCGAAGTAAAAAGCAGATAAAGTCTTGGCGCAAAAAAAGTGCAAATTTTCATAAAAACTTGGTATTTCGTAGTCGTCTATTGCTTTTTGAAAATGCTCTTGCACAACAGCCAGTTTGTGAAGCACCCAACGCTCTAACTCCGGCATTTGTTCATAAGGGACTTTTTCTTCCTCGCTGAAACCGTTCAAGGCTCCTAAAAGATATCTCAAGGTATTACGATAACGCCGATAAGTGTCTTCTTGCTGTTTAAGAATGCTTGGACCTATACGCATATCTTTAGTGTAATCACAGCTGACAACCCACAGGCGCAAGGGATCACATCCGTACTCATCTATAATTGTCTGCGGTGCAATTACGTTTCCTGAAGACTTAGACATCTTATTATCTTGTTTATTCAACAATGCTTGGGCAAGTGCCGACTCTCTATCTATATAGCTTTTTATCTCAGCAGAGTTCATTTGCATTATTCTTTTCGGTCATGTAATATTTTTTCTAGGTAAGGATGTCAACTTGGTAAAACCCCAGACGTCTGGAATGTTTCGTTGGTTCGAATCCAACCATCCTTACTCTTTTATTTGCTGAAGTCTTTATGCTTGATTTTATAAATACTTCTTTCTTCGTATCTCATGAGGCTAGGATTTGGCCTTAATATAAATCCCTCGGCCTTGGTTACCAATTCACTCAGTTGAGATTTAAATCCTTCTTTGGTCATTTTTACAACTTCTTCGGATGTCTTAAGTTCTGGGAGCATAGGAACCGTATCTAACCCTAATTCCTTCCCTATCTCCATCATAGAAAATTGGGGTATCCAATAAGCACTTTCTTCCTCTACGATCAGTATATCAAACATAATGAACTTTTGTTCATCAGCGTAGAGGGCTCCAACTTTCTGAATTCCCTTTCCATAGCCCTCGCCAAATATTATAGCTTTTTCGAATATTATGTGTTTTAAGCTATTCGAAAAAGCACTGGCATCCACATTTTCTTTAAGCCATTTAACAAGAGGCGCGGGAAGCTCTGAATTCTCTTCTCTGCCTTTAAATTCAAGCTTTTCCTTGTCCCATATGATGCGGACATTTGTACCATCTATTTTTTCCTGTACATACCATTGTGTCTCATCTGTAACTGACCTTCAATGACTTTAAAAGTCTTTGTATCTCTTACTAATAAAGTCTCAGTTTTTGGATATATGTAATTCATTTGTAGTCCACCTCTCTAGCTTTTAATACACATTATTTGCTCTAAATCATGGGCCCAACTCTTTATTTTAAAATTCATTACTCCTTTTCCTTATTCAAACGCTTCTTCAATTCCTTCCCTGCCTTAAAGAAGGGTCTTAACTTGGAATCCACATGGACTTTCTGACCCGTTTTAGGATTACGGGCTATATAAGGTTTATGTAGTCTACCTTCAAAGACACCGAAGCCCCTGAGCTCAACACGGTTGCCCTTCATGATATTATTTTCAATCGTCTCTAATACGGCATCTATACAGCTCCTTGCTTGAGCTTTAGTGATAGTATCAGCATGCTTATCGCTTAAGGTTGATATTAATTCTGTGTATTTCATTTTTTATGTTTTTCCTTATTCATCATCACTTCATGATACCTTTGTATGAGCTCCCAATGCTGTATTCTTGATTCTGCTGCTCTAGCCTGTACTTTTTGATCTTCTTTGTACCACTTGTACCATAAGTAAGTCGCACAAATGATCATAAACACTGAGCCTATAAAAAGATGTTGCCCCATCATGTCAATGGTCATTTCTCAGCTCCCTCTTCTGTTTGAATTGTGTCCTTACTGGCATTTGAATCCAATCCAGGTTCCGATAGGCTTGTTAATTGATTAGCTTTGATGGCTTCATACACCTCTCTTCGAATCTTCTCGAGATGCTCTTTGGACAGGTCTTTAAGCTTGTCCTCAAATAAGGCCTGTACGTTGTCATCATCAAGGTCTGTTTGTTTACCTATGAAATATTCAAAGATAAGCTTAACGGCCCACTGAGTGCCTTTGTGCTCGGCCTCATCTAAGGTATTTAGAACAATTTGCTTGATTCGGCCTTTATTAGGGATAAAAAGCTCTTTCTTCACAAAGGTAGAAGGACTGAAAGAGCCTTTAGGACGACCTTTTAGATTTGGAAATTGACCCATTTATATCCCCTTGTTTTTCACTTTTTCGATTTTTTTTGTAGTTATTTCCCAGATAACCATCGTTTCTTACTTCTCTTCTGTAGAAGTTGCGTTTTTAAATTCTTCTATAGCTTCGTGTACGGTTCCTTTAAAGCCAATCATCTCCAACATACGCTTAAGCTGTAGAGTCCATATACGTAAATCTTTCAGCTCAACGCCTAACAACTCACATAGTTGCTTATTTTTTCTTTCACACTTCTCAATGTCCTCAAGTCCCCCACACTCATCCCTAAATCTCGGTATTAGAAATTCTGCAATAGCTTTATTAGAAAAGCTTTGTAATAATTTAAAGTGATGTAAATCTAAATGTTCAATCATTTTTTCCCCTACCTGCTCTTCTTCAAACACAGTCTTGACACTACTTCTACTATCGAAGTAATCCTTGATTAATTCTTTTATCATCTTCTACTCTTCATTCGCTTTCATAAGCAGGGACTTAGTTTTATCAATCATTTTTTTCATCTCTTTTTCCGTAAAAGACATTTCTGTCAATCCGAACAATTCAGCCGCTTTGTTTATGAACTCACAAAACTCACGAATCTCTTTTTCTAGTCTTTCGTTGAAGTCAGGTAGATCTAAACTTTTTATTATTTTTAACCTATCAATGCTTTTCTTGTCTAATCTATACATTAACCTTATTAAAAAGTGCCAATCGGACGTTATGTCCATAGTATTGTCCTTTCTAATCAATTTTTTTAATGCATCGAACATTTTCTATATTCCCCTACCCTTCATTAATTCTAGTGCACATACTGCGCTTGATACTCTTCAACGTTTCTCATCAGTTGATCAACCATTTCTTGAAATCTTTGTTCTGCTTCTTTGCAAGGGTAGAACCCGAAGTTTTCCCCAAATTTCTCTAGTGTGTCTTTCGCTTCATGAGCTAGAAAGAGTATCCTTTCTCTTAGATCCTTTGGATTCTCTTGAGCAATTTCTTCTACTTTCATCTCTAATGTTCCCCATATGAAAGAAGCAAACTCATGCATAGTGGTTTCATAATTCATGTTGTTTCCTTACTATTGTCTAACGCAGCGAGGCAAATGTTTAAAATATTCTTTTCACCTAACAGCTCGTCCACCTCAAGCTTAGTACGTTCATAAATATGATTATCTTGAAGCCCCAAGATTCTACTCAGGGAATCTAAAGCTATTATGTAATGATTTGAAGCATGATTCACAACAATAATAGGCACCGTGATAGAATCTCTATCTCTATCTCTTTGCTTCTCTAGTTCATGTAGAGCTTTTGAAAGAGGTTCTTGTAGTGCAGATTTTAAATTTTTTAGTAATTTATCTGCAACAAACTCGAAAAATTTTTCATCTGTCATTTCAGTCATCTAATTTCCTACTATTGCAAATTTTCTTAATTTAAGCTCTGGATGAGTTATTTTCATCGCTTTAAAAATTCTTCGGAAAAAACTTACATCAATTTCATCTTTAAAAAGTTTACTAGGAACCTCTAAATAAGCGACTCCGTCTTTAATTTCTGTAAATTTTATATTCATATCAGTCATCTAATCCCCTTTCACTACGTATTCTATAAATTTAAATTCTGGATGGATAGCTTTCATTGCTTGTTCAACTTCTTGAGAAAATTTTTCAGGAATTTTATCTTTAAAATAATTACTACGCACTTCCAAATAAGCAACTCCGTCTTTGATTCCTTTGAAACTGGCATCACTAAACCAAGAGTTAAAGCTCTTTAATTCCATTAGATCTAATAAGCATTTGAAAAATGGTTGAGATTTTGGATCAAAGTTTTTGATTAAATCTTCTGATGGTTCTTTGTCACGAGGTTTAGAGCTTTCGATAAATTCCTTAAGGCTTGCATCTTCCGAATAATCTTGGTTGTAATATTTTTGTAAATGGGGGGGTGTCTCACAGAAAACCCCTTGTTTTGTAAGGTTTTCTTTCCATTCGAAATATCTTTCCATCTTGGATCTTGATTCATCAGAACTTATTTTGTTGCGTGATTTGTACCTGGAATAAGCTCTTCTTGCATTTCCTTTTGATCCAATGCTAACAGATCCGTATGTTTTTGCTCCCTTGCGAAATATTGCCCACTCAGTTTCAAAATCCTTATCCTCCTTGGCTTTTTTCAGATCTTTCTTTTCCTCATGAGTCCCTTTTGGCTCAGGAAAAGGAATGGGATCAGGGGGTGTCACGTCTGGGATAGGGGGAGGCGTAGGTGGCGCTTCTTGTGCATTTATCGGAAATTTAATTACATTTTTTTCTAAATCAGAAACATCAGGGCCTCGCGCGTGCGCGTTATGTTTTATATTTTTATTATATATATTATATATCTTTATAGCTTGATCATTATGAGATAAACCCCTATATCGTTGTGATATAGAGTTTGTATCATTATGATATAGACTCTGGGTATTGGATTGATCTTTTTCTTTGGAAAACTGGTTATATTCGGAGCTAGATAGTTCCTCCGAATTGACGATATCATAGTACCTTTGTCCCAATGTATAAGTGTTCTGACGGCAGTTATGATCATAGTCTTTACCTATGGTTATAACGCCTTCTTCCTTTAACAATACTAGATATCGATTCATTGTGGGCATTGAGCGTCTCAATACTTTTGCCAAGCTTTTTAAGGTTTGATAGACTGAAAACTCTCCACCTTTTCTTTGATTTTCCTCACAATTGTATCTAATCCATTCAACGAGGATTGCTGGCTTCTCGCCAACCCGTTGAGCAATCTTTTCGTTATATGAGGTAACAATTAAAGGAACTTTATGAACGACTCTGAGAGACGGTTTATGCGCCACTAATGACATTTATACCTCCGCTGTTTTAATATTTTTATAAGCGCTCTTTTTAAGAACTTCTGATTTTGTAATATCTACAATACTCTTAAAGCATAGATGATAAAGCATTTTATTAGTCCTTTTTTAAAAAATTATGTTTACAACAGGAGAAAATTGAGTTATCTCTTATGCAGGATATATTTTTATCCCGTTAATACAATTAACTACGGCGTTAATCGCTTGAGAGAATTTTTATCTAATTGAGGGTTTTCTCCTTTCAATGGTTAACTATTCAATGGTTCATTATGTTAATTATAAGTAAGGCTAATTACTTATTTCTGGTCTATTTTTTTATTTCTGTTCTATGTTAAGTATACATTCCGTAGGAACCTTTCCTGTTATTATAAACTACCCCAGCTGCTTCTCGGTTGGGGTTTTTTACAATCTATCAATATGAACGTTAATGTTAGCTTCTTCTTCAAGGCGCTCTAGCTCATGAGAGCAGCCCACTAACCCTAAAACCAAAATAGTTAAAATTAACCCACCTTTAAAAACTTTACTCATCATCATAAAAACCCATTTCTTTCCATCTTTTTAAGTCACCCAACATCTTTTTTGCACTTTGCTCGAATTGCTCACGATCAATGAGCCCTTCATCCATGGCTTGCTTTATAGGCTTCTCTAAAACGTTCAAGATTTGAACAACATTTTCAAGAGCTGTATTGTCTGCTAAAGCATTCACTTTATAGTACTGCCAATCACGCAGTAAGAAGCACATTGGGGCTCCAATTAACATCCCTATTAAAATCCTTTCCCACTCAGAACCAGCTTGTTCATATAAGTGAAAAAAGAATCTGAGGTAGAAAAATGAACCAAAAAAGGCTAAAAAAATTACTAAAGATCTCTTAAATCTCGCTTTTGTGCCAAGCATTTTATAAAAAAAATTGCGCATAATCTTTCCCATCATCGCGACCTTTCCAAGTCATCCCAATGGTAGTCAGGGAGAAGATCCCTTGCTTTTATCTTACCGCCTGTGGCTTTCTCAATTTTCATCGCATGGAGAGGATTAAGGGCCTCTTTGCCATTGCCCCAATCTAAAATATTCTGGCAATCAGCATTAATTTTTGTCGCCAATTGCGTGATGTTGCCGGCTATTGAAATAGCGTTTTGTAAAAGTTTTTGCATTTATGTCTCATTAGGATAAAAAAATCGTCCACAATCTGATCAAAGGGTTTAGTTTTTGGGGCTTATTTTCATTACTACCCCGCCAAATACACCCGGGCGGATCGTATTTAGGATGCATGAGGAGCCTCGTTAGGATAAAAAGAATCATCCATAAGCTGCTCAAAGTTGTAGGGGCACTCTGTAGGCAGCATATTTAAAATAAGGGAGGCATCTTTTTCAATAATGATTTTACTATCTGAAAAACCTTCTTCGATCGCTTCTGCAATCTTTGGCTTTAAGCTAGGGTTCTTCCTAATCAGTCTTTTGATCTTATGTCTTTGCTCCTTGATGGTGCTTGACCAACTATTTCCTTGCAGATCAGGTTGAAACTGC